>NZ_JAYGIL010000021.1:0-122146 GCF_034931025.1 Arcicella gelida
GACTTATCCATAAAAATGACAATTATTGTTGCTAAGTTATTTAAAGTTTTTTGTTGGGGCTTTGATTTTTTAAAAAATCAAAGCCCCAACAAAACTTACACAACTAAGGGGAGGGTGCCAAATTATAATAGCTCTAAGTGAACTAAAGACCACTTCAAGTGAACTATAAGACCACTCCAAGTGAACTAAAGACCACTCTAAGTGAACTACAAGACCGCTCAGAGTGAACTAAAGACCACTCTAAGTGAACTATAAGACCACTTCAAGTGAACTATAAGACCACTTCAAGTGAACTAAAGACCACTCTAAGTGAACTATAAGACCACTTCAAGTGAACTAAAGACCACTCCGAATGAACTACAAGACCACTCCGAGTGAACTACAAGACCACTCCGAGTGAACTACAAGACCACTCCGAGTGAACTACAAGACCACTTTTAAACATAAAAAACGCTTGAAGGTTTTCTTCAAGCGTTTTGAGTTGATTTAGGTCTATGCAATCTGAATCAATTGAGATTATATTAGCATACTATTTATTGCTGTTACTTTATCTGCTTTTGTCTTGATGTCACGAGATAAAATTGTCATTATTTATCTCGTCAAAACCATCATTAGAATAATTTTTCTTGCGGTGGTTTTGCACCTGCTAAACGAATGTAAACAGTTGTTTGTCCTCTATGATGTGTTTGATGTTCAAAATTTTTGTTCAAAGCTGCTGCTTTTGTCATCTCGAAACGACCAAAAAGTTTAACGTTTTCATTCATTTTTTCAGGCGTCATTTTCTTAATACCATCAATCACATAATCATAACTTGCCAGTACTAGCTTCGTTACATTTTCTTTGGATTTGTCTGTTGATTTTTCAGATGCACCCATTCCTACTGGACTTTTTTCACCTGTAACAGCCGAAGTAAAAGTATAATTGGCATCTGTCAGGTGAAGCATTTGTTCTGCAAAAGAACGCATTTCAGGCGTTGGTTTTAATGAATAACCACTCTCAGGCATGGCATCTAAATACTCTTTGGTATAAGCTTTAGCTCTTTCCCAATCCTTCACTAAATCTTCGTTCAACTGTGCAATTACTGATTGAAACGCACAAAAGGCAAATAATAACGATAGTAATAACTTAATTTTTTTCATGTTAATGTTAGTTTTAAAGCTGAATGAAATTACTAAACTAATTTGTAAAAATATCTCCAGATAATTCTGTAATCAGCAGAATATTTTATTTTATCAAGGATAGTTGATAGTCTCAATCATATTATTGTTATTATTCCTTACTCATAACTAATAGACATATCCTGTGCAAGTGCATATCCTTGATTTACTACAATTCTTGTAATTCTCCCTTGTGAATCCAAGGTTGGAGTAATATCTGCTCTTGTCTGTGCGTCTGAACTATATTTTAAAGACCAATAAAATGGTAACGTCTCTCCTAAATACAATAATGTTGTATTGTAGTTATAAGTATCTATTAATAAAAATTGTGTTTGTTTGGTTATCTCCCAAAGTGGATTCTTTACGTTGGAAAATGAAGTAATAGTATTCAATAATGAACCATCGTATGTCTCGCTAGCAACATTATATTGAGTATCCCATTTTATGTTTACAAATGAATCTGAGCCAAAATTACCTCCAGAAGTAAGGCTTTGGATTAAGAAACCATTATCGTTATAAGTATATCTCGTTCTTCCTGCGATAATAGCCATTTCCCTTGCATTATAAGTATAAGTATCTGACGACACCGTTCCATCATCATATTTGGTCTCAATTTCTGTAATCAAGCCATTTTTATCTCTCTTAAAGGTTTTCTCTACAATCCAAGTCCCATTGTTTTCAACTGTTTTCATTAATACGCCTTTTTCCCAAGTAAATTTAATAGTTGACTTCACACTGGCTCTTAACGGATTGGGAATGTAAGTAATAGAGGTTGGTAAAGTACTGGTTGATACGGGTGCTTGTTTAGTAATCGTAGCCGTGTAAATCTGTGTACTACCGTCTTCGGCGGTGACGGTAAAGCTGACTGGCTTAGAAAAATCTAAGACGCTACCAGAAGTAGGTGTCACTTTCGCTCGTTCTGAAACGGTGATATTGGGTTTTAGTTTTGATAAATCTGCCGTATTAGGTACGCTTGCTGTAATAGTTTTGGTAGTATTATCTATTTTGGCAACGACTGCTGGTGAAAAATCATTGAATGAAAAACTTAAAATATCTTTTGCTGATAATTTAGTTCGGCTTACCTGTACTTTATAAGTAGTCGTAGAACCATCATCCGCTGTAACGGTATAAGTAACTTCATTACTGAAATCCTGTGCTTTACCAGTTTCTGGTGAAAGCTTTGCTTTTAACGATACTACAACTGTTGGTACTAGTTTACTAATATCAACCGTAGCAGGCACAACAGCTATGATTTTTTTATTGGCTTCATCAATAGTAGCATCAACCACAGGTGTTAAGCCCGAAAAGCTAAATTTAGTAATTTTCCTTTCAGAACTTTTTGAGATAATAATTTCTTCATTACAAGCCATTAATAATAGCATAATAGGCAGGTAGAAAAGGATGATTTTGGTGAAAGTTGATTTCATGGTTGTGCTAAAATTTCTGGTTTTAAGGTTATTATTCAAGCATTATTAGCATATTTTCACAAAACCTCCCAAACGTCAATACCTGTATCTTCCAATATTTTACTAAAGAGACTACTGGTTTCTAATTCTCTATCTTGCAGACTACCCAAATTCCCTTCCTGAATAAAGGCTTGCCCATCATGGCTTGACATTTCATAAAGCATTTTTCCATCTTTATAGCATGATATACTAAAAGCCATCGAAGTTTCATACACTCTAAAAATAATAATGGTTTGCCCATCTTTAGTGGTATCTATACTGTCTAAATCTTCTTCTTCTACCAGTACTACTGCACCATTTGTTTGAAAGATGATTTCTACACAATCTTCATCAAAATCTGCTCCGAAAAAATCGGTTACTAACTCTTTCTCACTCCCATAAACATGGGTACATACAAATCCTGTCTTGTTCATTTTTTCGAATTAAATAGTTGATTTACTTTTTCTATTTGATCATTTTTTTTATGCCAGTATTCATCTTCATTATTTTTCAACCATGGCAATATTAAACTATTAAACCAATCGAAAACTCGCTGATTATTAAAGTATTTAGCAACTATATATGTGCGTAAGTATCCATTACCATCAGGACAAAAAATGTTTGCATAATATGTATTCAAATCTTCACATTCCAATAATTGTTGATTAAGGTCTTCGATAGTTAAGCTCAAAAATTCTTGTATCTCTTTACTATAAAAGTATTCTTTGATGATAGTCGCAGCCGCCTCAATGTCAGACTCTTGTTGTACTATTACTTCATTTGCAACATTGAGCATTTCTTTCGGAAGTGCCAAAAAAGGAGAGCTTTTAGTTGAGCTTACGAAATGAGTTCTGATAGTATGTTGCTCCATATCATGCTTCTTCTCTACTATTTCTTGAACTATCTTTTCTATCAATGGGATTTTTTTTTCAAACCACAAGCTACTGATTTTAAATGGGCTATGGTAAGTATCAAAAAACAAAAAAGCTGTTGTGAGTACTTCCTCTTTTATTTTTGTATAGATGATACCATTTTCATGAACCAAAGCTTCGAAGCCTTCCACTTCTTCAAAAAAGGAGAAGTATTTACGGCATTTTTTCTTGAAAAGTGTCTTGTTTGTCATTTTGGAGTAATATTTTGTAAGTTATCTATTGCTTTACCGAATCCATCAACACTCCAAATTTTATAGAATTGTTGAGGTTTAATAATTTGAGTTTGTAGTAAGTCAAATTGCACATTAGTTTCCGCCTTTATTGGTGTTTTCACGGGGTCGCCAAGACCAACAAGCCTTGCGACAGCAACTTGCCAGCTTAATAGTGTCTTTCTATCTTTGGAGAACAAGAGAAGTTGAAGATAAACTAACAAAGGCGAAAAACAAAAATGCTTGAAGTAATACCTCAAGCATTTTATGCTACTTAATTCTACTTTATTCAAAATTTTAATCTTTTATTTAACGGGAGAATATATCTCAGCCTCAATAATCGCTAAGCTTCCTTTTGTATCAGCTTCTTTTCTGGCTACTCCATCATCTAGTTTTTTACCATTTACTTCTTTGCTGTTATCATCTTGAATTTCTACTTGGTCGGCTAGTGCTATTTTTATTTTCTTACCAGCAATGGCTTTGAAATTCGCTGTAAAATAACCCAAGTTACGAGTAGTGTTTCCTTTAAAAGCTTCTTTTCCATCAATTGAAATACTGATTGGATAAGTTCTTGTTCTGAAATTATTAAGTTTCAAGGTTACTTCATTGATGTTACTGGTATTTGCGATTTCATATTCAATCCAAGCAGTAGCCAACTTGCCATCGTTTACCCAATCACTTGCTTCGTTATCATCATAACTAGCATTGGCTTTCTCTTGATTTGCCCCAGCAGTAGCATTTATAATTGTTAGTGCTTTTCTAGTAACCGTAAATGAAGGAGAGGAAGGCGTTGCTCCTCTTGATAAATTCGACACCAAACCATAAGACGGCAACTGTAAAGCCAAGCCATCTTTTACTTCAAAAGGAATAGATTTTAAAGAAATACTTCCTTCTTTCAATCCATTTGCATTGGCATTAACAACAATATTCCCAGCAGTAAGCGTCGAACGAATTAAGAAACGGTTTACGCCACATTCTACTGGCAATGTTTTTGATAAAATATAATTGTCTGGTCCTTGTGCCATACCTCCTCTCCATTCTGCTTCACCAGTTAAAGAGAATTGGATTTCATTCAAAGCTGTCGGACAACGATTGCCCTTTGCATCCACAACTTCTACTTCTATCAAAGCTAAATCTGCACCATTCGCAAATAATGATTTTGCTGGATTAATTTGACTTAACTTAACAGCAAAAGGTTCACCAGCAGTTTCGTGTTTGGTTTCACAAAGTTTTTTGCCTTTTGCATCATAACCAATGGCTGAGATTGTTCCTGCTTTCCAAGTAACATTTTTGAAAGTATAAAGGAAGCGATTACTTTGTTCGCCAAAACCTAGTGACTTACCGTTGAGAAATAATTCTACTTTGTCTGCACTCGACATTACAGAAATATTTTTAGAAACTCCTTCTTTATAATTCCAGTGACCAATGATGTGGATACGTGGTTTTTCTACATCAACCCAACCATCCCACATAATTTGATGTGCATAAAAACCATCTTTAATAATACGAAGAGCATCTACTTCTCCACTCCTTCTAAAGTTTTCTGCTCCACGGTGATGGGTATTACTTTCTGAAAAAATAATGTTTACGCCTCCGCCATTAACTCGCTTGCCTGTTCCCGGTCTTTCTTTCCAATATTCGAACCAACGAGTTATGTTTTCTATTGCCTGAGTATCCTGATTACGGTTGTATGTACTTGCATCTTGCCCATTGTGAGTTGGTCCTTCACCTTCTTTGTGATAGGGTGGCGAAAATTCATCCCAATATTTTCGTAAAGCTTCATCACGACTATACTCCATTTGCCACATCGGTTTTGATGCACTTTTGTTGATATAAAGCATTTCTCCACCATATTCAGCTTCTTTACTGGCTAGCATATTTCTGCTACCGATTGCTCTACCGCCATGAGCATCGTACATATTTCTGATAGTTTTCATTTCTTTCATGTGTTGGTCGCTAATTTGGTTATTGCCCGATTCATAAAAGATAATACTTGGGTTGTTTCGATTATAAATAATGGCATCACGCATTACTTCTTTGCGTTGCTCCCATCTTCTACCTTCAACATCCTTTTCAGAATCACCCGCTGGCATGGCTTGAATGAGCCCTACTCTATCACAACTTTCAACATCCTGTTTCCAAGGACTGATGTGCATCCATCTTACCAAATTGGCATTACTTTCTACCATTAATTGATTACTGTAATCACTCAACCAAGCAGGTACAGAAGCACCAATGGCTGGCCATTCATTACTGGTTCTTTGGGCATAGCCTTTTAAATGAAGTACTCTATCATTCAAGGTTAAAGCACCGTTTTCGAAAGCAGTTTTTCTAAATCCTGTGGTAGTTTTTACTACATCAATTACTCGATTATTGAGACTAACGGTAGTATATACATTATATAAATAGCCATAACCCCAACTCCAGAAATTCAAATTTTTGATAAACGATGCTGTTTTGACAATTTGGCTTTCGTTGGCTTGTAAAGTAATGGTAATAGGGTTGAAATTTGTACTAATTCTTTTTCCAGTTACGGCATCTTCTACATAAGCTGAGTATTGAAATGTCTTTGCGTCAGCGTATTCATTCTTTATTTCTGCTTCCGCTATGACAGTCGCAGATTTTTGAGGAATGTTAAAATCTTTGGCATAAACATATACTCCTGTCGATTTTAAGTTTGAATACAAAGGCAAAGTTTGGTATAATTTATCGGCAATATGCAAATAAACATTCTTGGTGATACCTCCATAATTAGCATTAAAATTTTTATCATTCCATTGAAAGCCACTTTTAGTAGCTTTTTCATGATAATTCCAAGCGTTATCAATTCTTGCAGCAATTACATTTTCTTCACCGAACTTTACTTCATTACTGATATCGAAACCAAAAGCCATCGCTCCGTTTTCACTAAGCCCAATTGGCTTACCGTTTAGGAAAAACTCACCTGCTTGTCTAACGCCTTCAAATTCTAAGAAAATTTTCTTTCCTTTCTGATTAGCATCAATCTTAAAGTGTTTTCTGTAACAGATAATTCCAGTTGAATGTTTTTCGATAGAAACTTTAAAGGCTTCGTCCTCATTAAAAGCACGAGGTAAAGTAACGGGTTTCCATCCAGCATCATTAAATGCGATTTGTGAAGCTAGAGAATCATCCCCCACAAACATTTTCCAAGATGGATTAAAATTGTATTTAATTCTAGGATTAGGGTTCTGCTGGGCAATAGCCGAACAGAATAAGAAGCAAAGCAGTGCGGCTACACCACTTCTTCTTAAACAGAAGATATAATTCATTTTGAGAGCTTTATTGTTTAAATCTTTTGAATGACAAGCTATTAATTACCTACGCAGTTAATAAATCATCACCTGAGCATAAAGTGTTATCATGTACAGTTTTACTCAAAGTTCTCAATCGTACTTTGCTAATAAGTATAGCTTTTGTTTTTCCTACTATTTGTTACTTCGAATCCAGCCTGTTGAAACACTGCCATTTTTCGGCTTTTCCAGTTCTGGATTGCTCAGTAGCACGAGTTTTCAACTCTTGAAAAAACATTACGAGTTGAAAACTCGTACTACTGAGCAATTCCGCCCTTGTTGCTCTACCCATAAAATCAATAAACCTCCTCTACTATTTCTCCTTTATCAGATTCATCAAAAAGTTTGTTGATTCTTGGCTGGATTACCCAAATGCCTATTGGAAAAAACCATATCAATAAAAAATTACCTAAATAATCACTGGACGTTGCTAGTGCTTGTGTTTCCACTGATTTTAATGCTTTTGCGATAAAATAAAAGCAGTAAAAAACACAAAACATTGAAAATAAATGTAAGGGAAGTATTAGTAAAAAAATCCAAGGTTCAATTGGACCACCACTTGTAGAGAAGGGGATCATACTGACCACTAAAAATACTGATATTGCCAGAATGTAAAAAACAGGAAAGAACAGGAAAATCTTAAATCTTGTTAGGCTCATTTTAGCTTTTGCAGGTAGCTTTGGATAAAGATTTGTTCCTACTGCGTACAACCAGCCAAAGAAAAAGAACATAAAAAGTAACATCATCATTGGAAAGACATAAATCGCACCAATGGTATAATTTATGAATGATGTTAAGTCAATGAAAAAAGGAAGGACGCATGCAAATACAAAAAATTGCCAATGTTTTAGTGTAAGAAAGAATTTCATTTTATATGTTTTGTTAAATTGTTTACGGTGTTGGTATTTAAGGTTTTTCGCATTACTTAGTAAAGTATCTCATGTATTAAATTGGAGTTTCTCTGCTGTAGATGATAGGCATTTCATCAAAGCCATTTAGGTAAAACATCAATCTTTTACATTTTTTACATTCTACGACAATTTTCATTTCAGAATAAACCGCATCAGGGCTAACTAATTCTGAATTAAAAAGTTGGTCATATTCTTCATCAGCTATAACAAGCCATTGATTAGGGCTTGGAATATCTCCAAGTCCAATTATATTTCCACAATTACATTTAATTTTTGGCATGAAGATAAAATTAGTCTCTTCCTCTTGTTCAGAAAGACAAGTAGAACAGCACTAAAAAGGTTAAATCTCTTTCTTGGCGTAATGTTTTTCACTACGTCAAGAGAGAGAATCACAAAAATATGTCTTCGATGACACAAAACATCTCTCAGGAATCACTTTACATCTCTTCGATGACACAAAATATCTCTCGGGAATCACTTTACATCTCTTCGATGACATAAAACATCTCTCGGGAATCACTTTACATCTCTTCGATGACATAAAATATCTCTCAGGAATCACTTTGCATCTCTTCGATGACACAAAATATCTCTCGGGAATCACTTTACATCTCTCTGATGACATCAATTGTGATTAATGGTTTTTATAAAATCTAATTAATAAAAAGGATAACAAATCAGGAAGCTAAGGAGTGGTTTTTCGGTGTTATATCGCTGGTGCACAACCATGTTTAGCTTTTCACAAACATAAAGTAATACTTGAAATAAAAAAAGAAGAAGATTATTTATTTCAAAAAAAATCCCTTTCTCAAAACGAGAAAAGGATGATGATAAGATTTTATACTGAACAGTTAATGGCTTTCTGATAACCTATAACTGTCAATGGCTAGAACAAACTCAAAAACTTTTTAGGAACTGTTGTTTCAAAGTACATTTCTTCATCCGTAATTGGATGTACAAATGAGAGTACCCAAGCATGTAGCCCCAAACGACCAATCGGGTCGGTTTTAGCACCGTACTTTTCATCGCCCACAATCGGATGACCAATGTCTTTCATGTGTACTCTGATTTGGTTTTTACGTCCTGTCTCTAAATTTACTTTTACTAAAGTATTAAATTCCGTCGCATCAATGGTATCATAATGTGTGATGGCTTCTTTTCCTAAAGCTGGATTTGAAGTAGAATACACTGTTAAAGCCTTACTTTCTACTAAATAAGAACGAACCGTTCCGAGCGGATATTCGATATTTCCTTCCACCACTGCCAAGTATGTACGTTGTTGAATGGTTTCATTCCAAGATTCTTGCAAAAGTTTTTGTATTCTTTCACTTTTGGCAAACATCATCAAACCAGAAGTTTCACGGTCGAGGCGATGTACTACAAAGATTCTGTTGGCTGGGTCTTGTTTCTTTACGTGGTCGCTCAAAGTACTGTAAGCGTTGTACAGTTTTTGTTTTTCGGTAGCGATAGAAAGAAAACCTTCTTGTTTTTCAATAATGATTAAATATTGGTCTTCGTAAATAATCGTCAGTCCTTTGTACTTCTGAATTTCAGGAGCTTTAGAACTTTTAATATTCACGGTCTGCCCTACTCTTAACTTATAATTATACTGAGTTTCAGCTTTATTATCAACCAATACTTGTTTATCTCTTAAATAAGACTTTATATTATGACGGCTTTTATGTGGCATTTTATCCAATAAAAAAGTCATTAATTCAGCAGGTTCGCTTACGTCAAAATGCACTTCTGCTTTTTTGGTATCTTTTGGATTTCGTTCACTAACTCTTCTATCCGTTTCTTTCATCTTGTCAACACTGTTTACTGTTTTCCAAAAGTTAATCTCATTTGGTTTTGCAAAGGTACAAAAAATAGAAGTTTATTTTCAATAATCTCAACCAAGCACCGTTTGAAAGCCAGTGTTAAACTTGTATCCAATTGAATATTTTACTATGTTTAATCGTTAAAAGAAAAAATCAACAACGAAATGAAAAAAATATTTTTTATCCTCTTACTATCTATCAATGTAATATCAGGCTATACTCAGGGAATGAGCAACGCTGGTAGTGTGCTACAAGACGTCAACGGAAAACCTATTCTTTCAAACAATTATGTTGAAATAGAAGGAAATCCATATTTACCCGAACAGTGGACAGTCGGAAGTATTAAGCTGAAAAATGGTGCTGTAATCAATTATAATGCTTTGAGATACAATATGGCATCGGGAGAACTTGAATTTCAAAGAAACGACCAAGCTTTTATTTTAACCAATCCTTTTGATGAATTTACGCTCATCAACGCAACGTTTAGAAAAGGTTTTCCTGCCATCGACGGACAAAGTAATAATAGTTTTTACGAAGTTTTACATGATGGAAAACTGAAATTATTATGTTTCAAAAATGCAGTGATGTATGAAGAAAAGCCTTATAATTCGGCGACTAAAATCAAGAAATTCTTACATAATACTTATTACTATCTTTATAAAACTGATGGTACAATGGTAAAAGTTAAAAAAGATAAAAAGGCTATTCTTGCTATTTTGAGTGATAAATCAAGTCAATTGGAAGAATATTTCAAAAAGGAAAACATTAAAATTAAGGAATGGAGTGATGTAGCCAATGTTTTGGCTTATTATGAAAAACTGTAGCATAATTATTTGAAATAAATTGCAGTAGAAACGCCTCTATTTTGTTCGAAAATAGAGGCGTTTCTATTTTAATACAAACATTTGATAACAAAGAACTTGAAAACGAGTTATACAAGGACGGTTAATTTCTACCTATTTATTAAATTATCTATTCAACATTTTCAACTTCATAATGCCAAAACTTTCTATTAACGATAAATTTATTGACTTCTCTGATTACGGACGACCTATTGCCAGTTTTCTTGCCCTTCATTTATCAAGGTTAAAAGTAAATGCTATCCAAGTAACTTTTACTTTCTTTTTGGCTGGCATTGCCTGTGTTTATTGTATTCAAACACATCATTTTGTATTAGCGGCTTTGTTCTTGATGCTCAAAAATATTTTGGATGCAGTAGATGGCGAAATCGCCAGAATCACCAAACATCCTTCTATTATTGGGCGATATTTAGATTCTATTTTTGATTTTATCATTAATCTGCTTATTCTACTAAGTATTCTCAATATCGAAACTTCCTCTAAGCTTACTTTTTTACTAGCCTTTTTCGGGATTGAATTTCAATGTTCTATTTATAACTATTATTATGTAATTTTGAGGAGACGCTTGAACAATGATGAGACAAGTCGTATTCTTGAGTTTAGGAAACCAATCAGTTATCACTACGAAAACCAGAAAATAGCCAATGTTTTACATGCTCTTTTTTTGTGTTTGTATGTAGTTTTTGATGCTTTAGTGTTAGCACTCGACAAACCTGCTCTTTTTGTTAGGCAATTTCCGAAATGGTTTATGAGTTTATTATCATTACTCGGATTGGGTTTCCAATTACTCATCATTTGTAGTTTACTTTGCTTAGGATTAACCGAAATGATATTGCCTTTCTTTGCTTGGTACAGTATTTTCGGTTTATTTGTAATTTTAATCAGAAAATTACTTGTGAAGTAAACATCATATTTTACTTCCTCAGAAAGATGAATTTAACCTCAGCCTTAGGGAAAACTGAATATTGGTTTATCGCTATTTTTCTTATACTGTACTTAATTTATTTGGGACGAGTTTTTTGGATTGCCAAACGACTTAAAACCACAGCACGCTCAAGTATTTTAAAATTCTTTCTAAGAACCATCTATTTTGGCTTAATGTTGTTAGCTTTGTTAGATCCATCGTTTGGTGAATTGAACGAAGCCACAAAAGCAGTAAGTAGAGAAATCTTTTTTCTAGTAGATGTTTCAAAATCAATGGACGCTACAGATATTCAGCCCAGTAGAATTGAAAAAGCCAAGTTTGAGATTAATAGAGTAATTAATCAATTTCCGAATGATAGAATTGGTATTATTGTATTTTCAGACGAAGCTATTTTATTATCGCCGCTTACTTTTGATAGAAATGCTATCAGTCTGTTTGTTCCGAAAATCAATACTAATTTGTTAACAGGCGGAGGTTCACAGATTAATCCAGCACTTGAATTAGCGCATAATCGCTTCCAAAAATCTAAATCAAAGAATAAATCAAAAGTAATTGTCTTGATAAGTGATGGTGAATTTGCAGACGAATACGATAGAAATATCGTTGGGCAAATCAAGCAAAATGGCATCAATTTCTTCTCTGTGGGCATCGGAACGCCCGAAGGTTCATCAATCAAAGAAGAAAATACCTTTAAAAAAGACAGTGATGGAAATGTTGTTATCACCAAATTAGACAACGTTTTATTGAAGAAAATAACAAACGAAGCAAAAGGTAAATACTTAGAAATTAGCAACATATCTAATAGTTTAACAGCGTTAATTACTGAAATAAACCAAATTACAAGTACAATTTCAAGTAATCAGCAAATTAATGTTGCTGTAAATAAATATTTTTATTTTCTAATCATTGCATTATTTTTGCTCGGGATTGATGTTTTTTTCACGGTGCGAACCTTTCAGTTATAGTGTTAGAATAGCACATTTTGAAAATTAAATAACGAAAAAAATTATATTATTGATTAATTTTAATTTGTCAAATTTTAAAAATCACTAAATATTAATCAACTTTGTTAAATCAATTTGTCTTATATATTTTTCTTTGGATACTTGATAATGGCTCTTTTTCAAAAGTAAACAATAGAAATCGAGCAAAAATCGAGGCATTAATTGCATTCAGGAAAGGTAATTATCGTGAAGCGGCAAACCAGTATCTTATTTTATCAAAACAATCTATTTTTACACCTCCAGAAGTATCTTTAAATTATGCACATGCTCTTTTTGAGGCCAAAGACACACTTGCTGCCCGCCAAATATATGCTCGATTAAGTGGACTAAAAGAAGCTAAATTAACTTCAACTACTTTAGTACAATTGGGTTTAATATTTTGTAATCAGCAAGACACTGCTAAAGCATTGACACTTTTCAAGCAAGCTTTAGTGATGATGCCCGAAAACAATATCGCTAGGTTTAATTATGAATTATTGAAAAGAAAATTCAAACCTAAGCAAGAGCCACCTAAAGCACCGCCGCCAAGCAGTCAAAAAACGCCTCCTAAACCTCCTCCTCAGGAAAATGCTGAAGTAGCAAAAAATGAAAACCAACAAGAGTTACTTAAAACATTAAAAAACTATGGCTTAACAGTGGACAAAGCCAAAACCATATTGGACGCTATGAAAAGTAGTGAAATCCAATATATTCAGCAACGTCAGAAAGTCACCAAAAACCCCAATAAAACAATAACAAAGCAAAACTGGTAAGAACCGCATTTATGAATACACAGGAAGTTTATATCATTTCGGCAGTTAGAACGCCGATTGGAAGTTTCGGAGGAGCATTATCTAGCCTATCGGCTACTCAATTAGGAAGTATCGCTATCAAAGCTGCTGTTGAAAAAGCAAAAATTAAGCCTGAGAGCGTGGAAGAAG
This sequence comes from Arcicella gelida, assembly GCF_034931025.1. Classification (NCBI taxonomy): domain Bacteria; kingdom Pseudomonadati; phylum Bacteroidota; class Cytophagia; order Cytophagales; family Flectobacillaceae; genus Arcicella; species Arcicella gelida. The sequence continues at coordinate 13,495 of NZ_JAYGIL010000021.1, forward strand.
TATTAATGGGTAATGTTATTTCCGCCAATTTGGGGCAAGCACCTGCTCGCCAAGCAGCTTTAGGTGCTGGTTTATCACCTCAAGCAAAATGCACAACAATCAATAAAGTTTGTGCTTCAGGGGCAAAAGCAATTATGTTGGCAGCTCAAAGTATCATGCTTGGGATTTCAGATATTGTAGTAGCAGGCGGAATGGAGAGTATGTCAAACGCACCATTTTATGTTCCAAATGCAAGATTCGGTTATAAATTTGGCTCATCAAGTTTTATCGACGGACTAGAAAAAGATGGTTTAACAGATGTTTATGAAAACTGCTCAATGGGCTTTTTTGCCGATAGAACCGCTCGTAAATACGGAATAAGCCGTGAAGCACAAGATAGCTATACCATTGATTCTTACAAACGTGCTGCAGCAGCCGCTGAAAGCGGTTCATTTGCAGGCGAAATTGTTCCAGTAGAAGTAAAAACCAAACAAGGAAGTATGCTTATTACTGAAGATGAAGAATTCAAAAAAGTAAAGTTTGAGAAAATTCCAGATTTAAAACCAGCTTTTGAAAAAAGAGGAACAGTTACAGCTGCAAGCTCATCAAATCTAAATGATGGTGCTTCTGCCTTGGTATTAATGTCTAAAAAGAAGGCTGATAAATTAGGGTTGTTGCCAATTGCTAAAATTATCGGTATGGCAGATGCTGAACAAGAACCAGAATTCTTTACAACAACGCCAACAGTAGCTTTGCCAAAAGCAATCAAAATGGCTAATTTAATCAAAGAAGAAATTGATTATTATGAAGTAAACGAAGCATTTGCTGTTGTACCTTTGGCTTTTGAAAAAATATTGGATATTCCACATAAAAAAGTAAATGTACACGGTGGTGCAGTAGCTTTGGGGCATCCACTTGGAGCATCCGGAGCTAGAATTGTTACTTCTTTAATTTATATTTTAAAACAAAAAGGAGCAAGATACGGAGCCGCTGGTATTTGTAATGGTGGCGGAGGAGCATCTGCTATTGTGATTGAAAGGATGTAATCTCTGAAAGTTTGTGGTAATTTTGCAGAAATTATTTCACTAAAAAGCATTAAATAAGCGTGATTAAAATCGCAAAACAACATAATGAACGTAATTAAAAACACAAATTTTAATTTTCCAAACCAAACAAATTTTTACAAAGGAAAAGTGCGTGATGTATATTCTTTTGAAAATCTTTTGGTGATGGTTGCCTCTGACAGAATTTCAGCATTTGATGTAGTTTTACCTAGAGCAATTCCATTTAAAGGTCAAGTATTAAATCAAATCGCTGAACACTTTCTGAATGCAACCAGAGATGTAGTTCCCAACTGGCTTGTTGCTACGCCAGACCCAAATGTAAGTGTTGGCTTAAAATGTGAAACATACCCTGTAGAAATGGTTGTAAGAGGCTATTTGGCGGGTCATGCTTGGCGTACTTATAAAGCTGGCTTACGCACTTTATGCGGAGTAACTTTACCAGAAGGTTTGAAGGAAAATGACAAATTGCCTACGCCAATTATTACGCCAACAACCAAAGCACACGAAGGTCACGATGAAGATATTTCAAGAGAAGAAATCCTTGCAAAAGGATTAGTCTCTGAAGCAGAATATGTTCAACTAGAGCAATACACATTGGCACTTTTTGCAAAAGGTACTGAAATGGCTGCCGAACAAGGTTTGATTTTAGTAGATACAAAATATGAATTTGGTAATAAAGATGGACAAATCACTTTGATTGATGAAATCCATACGCCAGATTCTTCTCGCTATTTTTATGCTGATGGATACCAAGAACGCCAAAACAATAATGAATCACAAAAACAACTTTCAAAAGAATTTGTTCGTGAATGGTTGATTGCAAATGGTTTTCAAGGTAAAGACGGACAAGTTATTCCTGAAATGACTGATGAATGGGTTAATCAAGTTTCTGAACGTTATATCGAGCTTTTTGAACAAGTAACAGGCAAAAAATTTGTGAAAGATAATTCCGAAAATATTTTGGCTAGAGTTGAAGAAAACGTAAACAGTTATTTAAAGTCTTTGTAGGAAGTAAAACAAGAAATTACAACAATTTATGGAATTTAAGGTAGAAAAAAACGAGCAGTACGCTCTTATCGAACTTAAAGAAACTGCCTTAACGCAGGAAAATCACGCTGATTTAGAAAAAATAATTCGCCAGCTTTTCAGAGAAGGTTATGGCAATATTATTATTGAATTTAATACCATTACCGAATTAGACGGGCATGGTATTTCGATAATTCGTAAAGCCAATAAAATTTGTTTAAACGAATTAGGACTTTTAATTATCGTTACCAAAAATCAAGAAATTATCGACCAGTTAGATGCTGCAAAAATTGAAGAATTGACAGTAATGCCAACCGTTCAAGAAGCAATTGATGCTGTTTATTTGAATGAATTGGAAAATGATTTCCAATCAGACGAAGATGATGAATACGACCACGGCGAATATAGCGAAGGCGGTTCTGATGATGATTATTAATATTAAGGAGAGGTCAGTTATAAAACTGACCTCTTTTATAACAAATCAATATTTTTAGTTGTTAAACTGATATTGATTTAAAACTATACAATCCCATAAACAATCTTGAGTTTTCAGCTAACCATCCTAGGTACGGGTTCTGCCACACCCGTTTTAACAAGAAACCCTACGGCTCATCATCTACAGATTGAGCAGGAAGGCTATTTGATAGATTGTGGAGAAGGCACGCAAAGTCAATTACTTCATTACAAAATCAGGACAACAAAACTCAAGTATATTTTCATTACGCATCTTCACGGCGACCATTTTTTTGGTTTAATCGGGCTTTTATCTACCTTAAATATGCACCGTAGAATCGAAGATTTATGGATTTTTGCACCAAAAGGACTTGCCGAAATTATCACAATTCAATTAAAATATTCTGATACTCGGCTGAACTTTAAAATACATTTTACAGAAACACAAACAGAAAAGAGCTATCTTCTTTTCGAAAACGATAATGTTACTATCACGACAATTCCGCTGATTCACAGAGTACCTTGTTGTGGTTTTTTGTTCAGAGAAAAAAGTAAGAAAAGAAAAATCGTAAAAAACACGAAGCCTGCTGATTTGACTTTTGAAGAAATCAAAATGTTAAAGGATGGTGAAGATATTTTTAATGCAGATGGTTCGGTGAAGTATAAAAACGAAAATTATACGACTCCTTCTTTAAAAAGTTGTAGCTATGCTTTTTGTTCTGATACACTTTTTAATGAATCGATTATTGATATTGTGAAAAATGTCGATTTGCTATATCATGAGGCAACTTTTTTGGATGAATTATTACCAAGAGCTACACAGACAAATCATTCTACCACCAAACAAGCTGCCTTAATTGCGAAAAAAGCAAAAGTAGGCAAGCTCATTATTGGGCATTATTCTTCAAGATACAAAGAGCTAGAAACACATTTAGCTGAGGCTCGTGAAGTATTTATGAATTCATATTTAGCTATTGAAGGCGAAACACATAAAATTCGTGAAATCAAAGTTTAACTTATCGAATCAAGTTGACCCAACCTTTGAATTCCCGTTTAGTAAATTTCAATAAATAATAATATTCTGCGGAAGCGTATTCGCCACCAGTCCATCTGAAATTTCTATCTTTCGATTCATAGACCATTCCGCCCCAACGGTCGAAAATTTGGATAAACTCAAATTTTTCAAAACAATTATTTTCTGGCAAATCGGTTAGTGTAAAGTATTCGTTCTTTCCATCTCCATTAGGAGTAAAAACATTTACTGGTTTAAAGCTATCATAACTTACCAATTTACTTTTTAGCACAACATTTACCGAAACAGTATCAAATCTATTCGGACTACAAGAATTATCTTCTGTAATAAAATCAATTACATAAGTTGCTTGATCTTTTCCATCCAGTAAACTGCAATCTAATTTCCATGAAAAAGGATTGATAATTTTAGCAACACCATTTTTATCAGTCCAAATAGCTCCTACTTTAGCCAAATCAAAACCTTTTCCTAAAGCATATAATTTTATTGGGTCGGCGTCTGGGTCTTGTGCAGTAACCTCAAAATTGATTGGTTGGACTTCCGTCCCATCTAAGATGATTTCTATTTCATTCTTCGCCAAAGAAGTCAATACATTTGGTGCAAGGCTAGGAATCGGTAATGCTTTTAAATTAACCGAAATACTATCTTTTAAATTTCTATTACAGCGAGTATCGGTAATAAAAAAATCTACGATATAATCATTACTCCTGACGGCATTACAATTAGGAATCCAAGTAAAAGGCGAACTGACTGTTCCAAGTCCCGTTACAGAACCGAAGTTCATGCCAATGTCTGCAAGATTAAATCCTCTACCTTTGGCTGTAATCGTAATATTATCATTGTCTATATCTTTCCCAAACAGATTAAATTTCAATTGTTGGTTAATGATTACTTCTCCTTTTCTATTTTGTAAATCAGTTGAAATATTGGGACGATTATTCAAATCTGGTTCAACAATTACCTTAACTCTTAAAGTACTTACCATAGGTTGCGGACAGCCATTATCCGAAGCAATCAAATCGAATATTAATGGTTTCCCATCAAAACTAGCTGTACAGGCATCAAAGCATAATTCGGCTCTGAGCGTATCTTTATAAGTATTTGTACGAGTTGAAGTTGGCGTAAGCGTATAAGAACCTGTAAAATTATTAGGAAGAATTTTTAAGTTAAGTTCTTGATTCGGGTCTAAATCTGTCACTAAAAAACTTAAACATTTTTGTTGGTTAGCCTTAATAGTTATGGTTTGATTGGTGTCATAAAAGTCTGTTTTCCCTTTTTCTCTTAGAAAACTTAGCGGTGCATTATTGTCGGGACAATCAATTACTTTCAATTGAAAATCCCTTCTCACCTCCCCTATTTTCTTTCCATTTCTGAATTCTTCCGTTAAAACACAAAAAACATACAAGCCTAAAAGGTCTGTCGTTACAGAAAGTTGCCCAGTTCTGGAATTTACTCTTAAAGGCTGTGGGCCAGGAATAACATTATTAACACCATAACCCGTTTGCCAGCGAACAAGTGGATAATTGCTACTAGCAACTGGAATATCTGGCTTTGGGTTTTGTGTGTTAGAAAAGCCATTTAATGGAGTCACTAAACTATAAACCAAACTATCTTTATCGGCATCTGTTGCACCAAAGTCAAACACAAATGGACGACCACGACAAATATAATCGCCAGTAAGTTTACCAAATAATGGAGAAGAATTTTCGAATGTTTTTCCATCTTTTATTAAGGCAGGAAATGCCAAATAAAATACAGAACCAGCTGCTTCTGGACTCTGAATATTGGTGATGGTATTGTTTCTACAGCAGCGTTCCCACACAAAATAATAACCATCTGGATCATTAAAATTCTCAGGAAGTAAGTATATATAACCGCTGTAACGAATAAATCTAGTTCTTACAGAATTATTCTGAACACAATTCGGATTAGAAAAACCAATCAAACTATCACTGATAATGGGTAAAGTGGCTATACCTTGATATACATTATCTCTTTTTCTATACACCACCAAAGAAACTGTAGGATCTTTTGCTCCAACGTTACCATTAATATCATCAAAATATAAATTAAGGCTTAAACGATGAGTAGCATTAGGTAGATTTTTCACTACTTGTAATTCAATTTCACCACCAACAATATGCGTAGCATTGGCTTGTAACATTGAAAATAACAATAAGAACAAAGAGAGTAAAGTTTTTTTCATATAGTTAAAACAGGAGGTTTTACAAATTATTGATTGATAAACTTACTTTACGATATTATTGACAAAACAAAAGGGATAAAGGTTGTTTACATGTACTCAAAATTAATAATCTAAGTAAAAAGAAGTTATCAGTTAATAGTATTCTGTTATCTGTAAATTCTCAAAGTCAAGTATTTATTTATCAAATAGCTTATAAAGTAATGTCTATTTAATCTTTCTTTTTACTTAAATACTTCAAAATCTTATTTTTATTATTGTCCTTAAAACGAAATTTATTTAAAGAAATGTATCTAAAAACATCAAATAAATAAAAGGTTTGTAATGAGTTCAATAAGTTATCAATGTAGTCTAAAAAATTGAATATCTTTGCCTAGTTAATTACAAATTTCTAATTAACACTATAGAATTAATAGACTAATATCCAAGCATTTACATCGTATAAATGTAAAATTAAGCTCCTTTATGGTTGGTTTTTACACTTTTTACAGCCAAATAAATAAAAATGATATTTTTTTCACAAAAAACTTATAAATTAATTAAAATTGAATTTTTAATATTTTACCATTAATTTTAAAGTAATAATTGTTGTAAAATTGTTAAATCATTAAAAATAGGTCTAAAAAAAGTCGTTTTTCGCAAAAAAAATATTCATATTTAGCAAATAATGTTTCTGAGCGATATCTTTAAAAATTGCATCTAACTAAGATAAAATTTTACGAATTCTTGAAATTGTATCATTCAGATGATTATTCGGCAAAATGCTATTTTTTCCAAAGAATTTCTTGTATATCTTTGTAATAACAAAACAGAAAGCAATACATTCTTCTTTTTTCATAAAATTGAAGTGCAAGAAATTTCTACTTCGATTTTATTATTTTCATTTTATACTGTATTTCTCTGACAATTTTCCAATATTATAGTAAAACAATTGCCACTAACATAATCTCAAGTTCTCTGTTAGTAAATTTAAAAACAGACCCATTACCATGACTAATTTCGACAATAAAGGTTTGTACCGTAAAGAATTCGAGCATGATGCTTGTGGAATCGGCTTCGTAGCGAACATGAAAGGACGCAAGTCTCATAAAGTAGTTGCGGATGCAATTCAGATGCTCATTCGTATGGATCACCGTGGTGCGTGCGGCTGTGACCCTAATTCAGGTGACGGTGCAGGAATTTTATTACAAATTCCTCACGAATTCTTTTTGGAAGAATGTACTAATTTAGGTATAGACTTACCTGCTGCTCAGGAATACGGAGTAGGTATGACTTTCTTTCCAAAAGATAAAACAATTCGTGAAGAATGTAAGGAGATTATTACCCGAAAGGCCAAGCGTTTAGGCTTAGAAATTTTGGGCTATCGTGTAGTTCCATGTGATAATTCTGAAATTCTAGGTGCTGAATCTGGAAATACAGAACCACAAATGGAACAATTATTCATCAAGCGTCCGGCTAGCATCACAGATGAAATGGCGTTTGAAAGAAAATTGTACGTTTTCCGTCAATACACAGCTCGTATTATCAACGAAACAGTCAAAGGTTTAGACAATAAATTTTACTTTGCCTCTCTGTCGGCTCATACCATCATTTACAAAGGTATGTTAACGACAATGCAAGTTCCGGGATATTTTGATGATTTAAAACGTGAAGAATTTACTTCTGCTTTGGCAATTGTTCACTCTCGTTTTTCTACAAATACTTTCCCTGAATGGAAATTGGCACAACCATTCCGTTTTATTGGTCACAATGGTGAAATCAACACAGTAAAAGGTAATGCGGCTTGGATGCAAGCCCAGTCTGCTTTGTTCGAATCTGAGTACTTCACTAAGGAAGAAATGGAGATGATTTTACCAATTTGTCAGTTGGGTCAGTCAGACTCTGCCATTTTGGATAATGCCATCGAATTGTTATACATGAGTGGTCGTTCGCTTCCACATGTGATGATGATGTTGATTCCTGAAGCTTGGGACGGAAACGAGCAAATGGAGCAATACAAAAAAGATTTTTACGAATATCACGCAGCAATGATGGAGCCTTGGGATGGTCCAGCTTCGATTTCATTTACCGATGGAAAAATGATTGGTGCAACTTTAGATAGAAATGGTTTACGTCCATCTCGTTACTGGGTAACTGACGATGATTTCGTTATCATGGCTTCTGAAGCGGGTGTTTTAGATATTGATCCAGCTAAAATTGTGTCAAAAGGACGTTTGCAACCGGGTAAAATGTTCGTGGTTGATATGGAGGCTGGTCGTATCATTCCTGATGATGAATTAAAAGAGAAAATTTGTCAACAAAATCCTTACGGAGAATGGTTGAAAACAAATAAAATTAAAGTAGAAGATTTACCCGCTGCTGGTGCTGAATACCGTACTCCATTTGAACGTGAATTGTTATTACGTCAACAAGTATTCGGTTTCACTACAGAAGATTTAAGAGTAATTCTTTCTCAAATGGTTGAAACGGGTAAAGAAGCCTTAGGTTCAATGGGTGTTGATACTCCTTTGGCTATTCTTTCAGACCAAGCTCAACATTTATCGTATTACTTCAAGCAATTGTTTGCTCAAGTAACCAACCCACCGATTGACTCCATCCGTGAGCGTACAGTAATGTCATTGTTATCTGACATTGGTGGTTTGAAAAACTTGTTGAAAGAATCCCCTGAACATTGTCGTCAGATTGAAATTCGTCAACCAGTTTTAACAAACAGTGAAATTGAAAAAATTCGTTGGATAGACCACAAAAACTTCCAAACGAAATCTATTCACGCTACTTTCCGTGCAACAGGTGAGAAAGGTCAACTAAAAAGAGCTTTAGATAGAATTTGTCAATATGCAGAAGATGCAGTAGATGATGGATACGCTATCATCTTATTAACTGACCGTGGAGTAGATTCATCACATGCCCCAATTCCATCTTTACTGGCTGTTAGTGCGGTACATCATCACTTAATTCGTCAAGGGAAAAGAGCCCAAGTTGGTTTAATTGTTGAAGCTGGAGACGTTTGGGAAACACATCACTTCGCAACCTTAATTGGCTTCGGTGCATCGGCAGTAAACCCTTACATGGCATTTGAAACAATTAATGGAATGAAGGAAAAAGGCATTCTACAAGTAGATTACCCTTATGAAAAACTTCAAGCAAATTACATCAAAGCTGTTAATGGTGAATTGTTGAAAATATTCTCTAAAATGGGAATTTCAACACTTCAATCATATCAAGGTGCTCAGATTTTTGAAATTGTTGGTTTAGGTAAAGAAGTAGTAGATACTTATTTCTCTCGTGCTATTTCAAGAATCGGTGGTATTGATTTAGAAGGCATCGCTAAAGAAGCCTTAATCAAACACAGAAATGGTTATCCAGAATTGCCAGTAGCTAATCCTAAATTGGAAGTTGGAGGTATTTATCAATGGAAACAACGTGGTGAAGCCCATTTGTTTAATCCAGAGACTATTCACCTTTTACAACAATCAACTAAGAATAACAGCTATCAGCAATATAAAAAATATTCAAAATTGATTGACGACCAATCTGAAAAAGCAATGACACTCCGTGGTTTGCTTAAATTCAAGAAAGGTAAATCAATTGATATTAGTGAAGTAGAACCAATTGAAAATATTTTCAAACGTTTTGCTACTGGTGCGATGTCTTTCGGTTCAATCTCGTATGAAGCACATACTACTTTAGCCATTGCGATGAACAGAATTGGCGGTAAGTCAAATTCTGGTGAAGGTGGTGAAGACCCAATCCGTTTCAGTCCACTTGCGAATGGAGATTCTATGAACTCTGCTATCAAACAAGTAGCTTCGGGACGTTTTGGCGTAACGGCTCATTACTTGACTAACGCTACTGAGTTACAAATTAAAATGGCTCAGGGTGCAAAACCGGGTGAAGGTGGACAATTACCGGGACATAAAGTAGATGATTGGATTGGAAAAACTCGTCATTCTACTCCTGGAGTAGGTTTGATTTCCCCTCCTCCTCACCACGACATTTATTCAATTGAAGATTTAGCACAACTAATTTTTGATTTGAAAAATGCTAACCGTGCAGCTAGAATCTCAGTAAAACTAGTTTCTGAAGCAGGTGTTGGAACAATTGCAGCGGGTGTTGCAAAAGCACATGCAGACCATATTTTGATTGCTGGTCACGATGGAGGTACTGGTGCTTCTCCACTTTCATCAATCCGTCATGCAGGTTTACCTTGGGAACTTGGTCTAGCAGAAGCACATCAAACCTTAGTAAGAAATAAATTACGTGGACGTGTTACTGTTCAAACTGACGGACAAATCAGAACTGGTAAAGACTTAGCTGTAGCGGCTTTATTAGGTGCAGAGGAATTTGGTGTAGCAACTGCGGCACTTGTAACGGCTGGTTGTATCATGATGCGTAAATGTCATGTAAATACTTGTCCAGTTGGAGTAGCAACGCAAGACCCACGTTTGAGAGCATTATATACTGGTCAGCCAGAACACGTTGTGAATCTATTTACTTTCTTGGCAACTGAATTACGTGAAATCATGGCTGAATTAGGTTTCAGAACAGTGAACGAAATGGTTGGTCAGGCAGATAGATTAGAGATGAAAGAAGCTCTTAGCAATTGGAAATTAAAGCATTTAGATTTATCTCCAATCTTGTATAAACAACCAATGGCATTGGATGTAGCTTTATACAAACAAGAAGATCAAGATCATGGTTTACAAGACCAAATAGACTGGAAATTGTTAGAAATAGCTAAACCAGCACTTGAAAACGGAGAAAAGTCAACAGGTGAATTAGAAGTAATCAACGTGAATCGTACTATCGGAACGATGTTATCGAACGAAATCACGAAGAAATATGGTGCAAAAGGTTTACCGAGCGATACAATTCATGTGAAATTTAAAGGAACTGCTGGACAATCATTTGGTGCGTTCTCAGTAAATGGTATCACATTTGAATTAGAAGGAGACTCTAACGATTATATCGGAAAAGGACTTTGTGGTGCTAAGCTAATTGTATATCCAAGTAAAAAAGCAACATTCAATCCATCTGAAAATGCAGTAGTTGGAAACGTATCATTCTATGGTGCAACCTCTGGTGAGGCATATTTAAGAGGTATGGCTGGCGAACGTTTCTGTGTGAGAAACTCAGGTGCTAAAGTTGTCGTAGAAGGTATTGGCGACCACGGTTGTGAATACATGACAGGCGGTTTAGTTGTCATCTTAGGTGAAACTGGTAGAAACTTCGGTGCTGGTATGTCGGGTGGTGTGGCTTACATCTGGGACAAAAAAGGAGACTTTGCTCCTAAATTGAACGGAGAAATGGTAGCCATTGAAGAGTTGACAGTTGAAGATCAAAATATATTAAAAATGTATGTAGAACAACATTTACAATATACAGATTCGGATACTGCCAAAACTGTTCTTGACAACTGGGCTACTACTTTACCACAATTCCTAAAAGTAATGCCACAAGATTTCAAAAAAGCGCTTGCTTCACGCAACATCAGCGTAGCAGAAGTTTTAGAGAACAAGGATGTTGTTTACAAAGATATTCAAGTAGAAATTGCACATTAATATCATTTGAAAACTTGAAAATGCGTCAACTCAAAACGATTTGAGTTGACGCATCTCAAAATCAATCTCAAAAAATATTAAAGATTGATTTCAAATTTTCAAATCCTCAAATTTTCAAATTAAAGAAATGGGAAAACCAACAGGATTTTTAGAGGTTACTAGAGAAACTCCAAAGAAAAGACCCGTAGCAGAACGTGTCGAAGACTTCAAAGAAATAGATATTGATTTTACTGCCGATAAAGTAAAATCTCAAGCAAGTCGTTGTATGGATTGTGGTGTACCTTTTTGCCATAGTGGTTGTCCACTTGGTAATATTATTCCAGAATTCAACGATGCTGTTTACGATCAAAACTGGGCTTATGCGTACGAAATTCTTTCTTCTACAAACAATTTCCCAGAATTCACAGGTCGTATTTGCCCAGCTCCATGCGAATCTGCATGTGTGTTAGGTATCAATAAACCACCAGTAACGATTGAATACATAGAGAAATCAATTATTGAGTATGCTTTTGGTAATGGCTTGGTTAAACCAAATATACCAACAAAACGTACAGGTAAAAAAGTAGCTGTTGTAGGTTCTGGCCCAGCAGGTATGGCTTCTGCTGCTCAATTAAACAAAGCTGGTCATACAGTTACAGTTTTTGAACGTGCTGATAGAATTGGTGGATTGTTACGTTACGGTATTCCAGATTTCAAATTAGAAAAATGGGTTGTTCAACGTAGAGTTGAAGTAATGGAACAAGAAGGAATTATCTTCAAAACAAATACCAATGTTGGTGTTGACATCAAAGCAGATGATTTGTTAGAAGATTTCGATTTAGTAGTTCTTTCAGGTGGTTCAACAATTCCAAGAACTTTAGGTATTCCAGGTTCTAATTTGAAAGGAATTTATCCAGCAATGGAATTCTTATCTCAACAAAACAAAAGAGTTGCCGGCATAGAACGTGAAGTGAATCACATGGGTAAGCCTTACCCAATGGGCGAACTTTATGCAACTGATAAAAATGTTGTTGTAATTGGTGGTGGTGATACTGGTTCTGATTGCGTGGGTACTTCAAACCGTCATAAAGCAAAATCAGTTACTCAGGTTGAAGTTATGCCAATGCCTCCAAAAGAAAGAGCTTCGCACACACCTTGGCCAAATTGGCCTATGATGTTACGTACTTCTACTTCACATGAAGAAGGTGCTGATCGTCACTGGTCTATTGCCGTGAAAGAATTCATTGGCGATGCTGATGGAAACTTAAAAGGACTCAAAATTGCTGACATTACAATGGAAGTCGTTGACGGAAAAGCTCACCAAGTTCATACTAATGAGCGTGAAATTCCTGTAGAATTAGCATTAATTGCAGCAGGTTTCTTACATCCACAACGTGAAGGTATCCTTGCACAATTGGAAGAAAAAGGCTTAGAATTTGACGATAGAGGCAATGTAAAAGCTCATAATTATCAAACAGCAATTGATAAAGTATTCGCTGCTGGTGACATGCGCAGAGGACAATCTTTAGTAGTTTGGGCTATTTCTGAAGGAAGAGAAGCTGCTCGTGCAGCTGATATTTACCTAATGGGAGAATCTGTATTAGAAGCTAAAAACATTTCAAGTTTCGCAGTTGCATAATATAAATTGATATAAAAGCCGTCATTTCTAGTGAATTGACGGCTTTTTTTATGTGTTTTTATCAAGATTATTTCTACTCATTTTTCTAAACTCGTTTGGTGTTCTTTTCTTTTTTCTTAAAAATACTCTGTTGAAATAAGTAATACTTTCAAATCCTGTTTGAAAGCCAATTTCAGCAATCGTTTTGTCTGATGCTGTCAATAAGGAACAAGCTTTCCCGATTCTAATTTCATTCAAGTAATCAGAATAAGTCTTACCTGTCATTTTTTTAAAGAATTTACAAAAGGCACTTTCAGATAAATGAATTAACTCAGCGACGTTTTTCAATGAAATATCCGCTGATGAATTCTTCAACATATATTGACAAACCGTATTAATTCTTAATCCATTTTCTTCATTTTTAATCGGTTGAAAAAAAGGAGAAGCTAATACTTCGTAAGGTAATTCGGTAAGAATGTCAAATATTTCAAGCAAACTATTAATCCTTACAATGCCTTCTTTCTGATTGATGGTTTCCATTTTACTTATAATTTCGAAAGGAGGATTAGGGAAATATAAACCTTGACCACTCATCGCCAACATATTTTTGAACTTACTAAATTCATTCAGGGTTAAAAAACGCTCAATAAAATGGTTAGTAAATTGTATAACTACTGCAGCTGAAACAACGTTTTTCTCTTTATCACTCATCCAAGTATGTGGTAAATCTGGTCCAATCAAGACTAAATCACCTTTTTGAAAACTCTCAAAAGAATCTCCAATAAACCTGTCTCCTACTCCACTTTCAATAAGTGTCAATTCAAATTCAGGATGATAATGCCATCTGTATTCAAAATTTGAAGTAGTGTATTGATTAACTATAAAAGAGTTGATATACTTATCTGCACTTAAATCCTCCAGAATTGCCTTCATTTAAACACTATTTTAATATTATAATATAAAAATAGAAAATTAAAAATTCAATATAGTGCTACATTTTGAATTTTTAGTGTGGAATATACTTTTGTTTTATGAATAATTTTGTATCCAATTCTTTATTGGATATTAAATTCTTAATGCAATGTTTGAAATCGCCACATCAATTTTTGAAGACCTCAAAAAGCCTTATGAATTAAGTCAAGAACAGATTGAGTTTTATCAAGAAAACCGCTATCTTAAGCTCAAGAATGTATTAAATAAGGATGCCATTGAACTATACAATCTCTTAATAAGAGAAAAAGTACAAGAGCTAAATACCATGAATACTCCGCTTGAAGAAAGAGATGTTTATAACAAAGCTTTCTTACAAATCATGAATATTTGGACTCAGAGTGCTACCATTAAAGAATTTGTATTCAGTAAAAGAATTGCTAAAATCGCTAGTGATTTAATGCAAGTGGATGGTGTTCGACTTTATCATGATCAAGCACTTTTCAAAGAGCCAGGCGGAGGCTTTACTCCTTGGCATGCTGACCAATATTATTGGCCACTCGAAAGTGACAAAACAGTTACTGCTTGGATTCCATTACAAGAAACGCCCTTAGAAATGGGTCCACTCGAATTCAGTGCCAAAAGTCATTTAATGCAAGAAGGAAGAAACCTTAAAATTAGTGATGATAGTGAGGTCGAAATCCAGAAAAGATTAAGACTCGGTGATTTTCTACAAGTAAAAGAAGCATTTGAATTAGGTGAAGTAAGTTTTCATTCTGGATGGATTTTTCATAGAGCCGGTGCTAATCAAACTGATAAAATGCGACAAGTAATGACGATGATTTACATGGATAAAAATATGAGACTTAAACAACCCGAAAATGTAAACCAACAAGCAGATTGGGAAACTTGGTGTCCTGGTGCAAAAATTGGAGAAGTCATTAACTCACCATTGAATCCTATTATTTACGAAAAAGCATTTTAATACTATCAATATTAAAAGTCAAAAAAAATCCCCACAGCATGTAAAACACTGTGAGGATTTTTTAAAAACATTCTATAAGCCGGATTCTGTCGATTGAATTTTTCTTTGCAGAAATTTCCAAAAGTCTTATCATTTATCTCGAATAGTAGTCACCTACTACCTCTATCAACCTACCCACTGACACGAACGAGCCGCCCTTTACTTTGTTGTTGCCAACGCCGCTTGCCAGCCTATTTGGTCTTTCAACTCATGAGGTTTACCGATGCCTCGTTTGTCACCAACCGAGCGGTAGTCTCTTACACTACCTTTTCACCCTTACCCTTTCAGGCGGTAATTTTCTGTGGCACTTGCTGTTACGGTTTCGTCTCCAAAAACGTACCTTCCCGTTAGGAAGCATGATGCTCTGTGTTGTCCAGACTTTCCTCCCCTGCTTTAACAAAGGCGATAAGACGAATGCTTTCTGCCACAAAGTTAGCTTTTAGTTTTTACAAACCATCTACTTTTATATCTAACTTTCCATTTGCATTGATTACCGCAATGATAGAATTCGGTGTTAGATATACTTTATCAGGCGTTAATTCACTAATATTTCCATTCAAAGTAATGCCTTTTGCTACTTTATTATTAGTTAAGTTCGCTTGCATTTGCTTTTTCATCTCATCAATTTGACCACCGATTTTAAATGTCAGAGCGTCTTTCATATTCTTGGCAAACTTTCCTTGAAAAAACCAATTGGCTGTACTTACCAATAAATTCTTCGTTTTTAAATCATAATCAAAATTCTCCAAATAAACCGATTTCGTTGCTGGGTCGTAAGCTGGAACACCTTTGTAATAAATGCTACCGTTGATACTTCCTTTCAAACCCGCTTTGATAACCATTTTATCTTGGTCTCCATAAATATCAATTTCAGTTACTCCTACATTATACTTTCCTTCTTTGAAAGAAAAATTTTGTCCAATTAAAGTATCTGCCGTCAACTTTGCTGCTTCACGTAATGGAATTTCAGCAATGATTCCCACTTTGAAATCATCTGCAATTTGATTAACCAATTTTAAATCAGGAACTGTATTTACTGCTTGGAAAGTAGGTTTTGTACCTGTTATCGTTTCGGTATAAGCCTGAATTCCAATCGTTGCTTTTACTTTGTTGTTTACCGTAGTAAGCGGAGTCATTTGTAAACCAACTGGTGTTACTTTCAGCCAAGTACGATATTTTTCAGAAAGTAAATATGGTTGCATGGCTGTATTCCAAGCTTGTAACACATATTTTTTAATTTCTACATTTTTCTTTACTGCATCATCCACTGATTTCAACAAGGTTGCTTGTTGCGAATTCAAGGCTCTTTCTACCAAACCTGTTACTGGTATTTCATAACCTCCTAAACGCAAAGTTGGTTTTTTTATCCATTCATAACCCATCGGAAAGCTTTGTACTGTTGCTGTCCAGTTGGGAGAAATAGAGAATTTTGTTCCAAATTTCAAGTTGAAATCAAATTGTAATTCTTGCGGTGGAATAGAAATTCCCATTACTTTATAGCCTGCTCTTACCCATACTTTTAGTGGTACACTAAATAAAAAGGCTTCGTCTTTGGTGGTTACTGTAATGTTATCTCGCTTGTTTACTTTACACATGAAGTTATCAAAATTGTTATCATCCATGCTATTGTCTTCATAAATCAAGTCTTTGATATTGGCATTGATTTGTCTTTCTACATCGCCCATGGTAATTTCAAAAGGGATTCCAATCGTCGAAAGACTTTTCTCTACTTGTTTTCCATTATACATATACGATTCTTTGGGTGCTTCAGGATTAGCTGTAGCATTTGTATTTTTTGAACCAGCACAGCCTTGAAGCAAAATGATAGCGACTAAGGCAAAAAGGATTTTTTTCATTTATGTTTAAAACAATTGTTAAAAGATGACTTTTTATAAGCGAATTTTGTTGAACAATTAATTACTGTAAATTTTAAAACGATTTTTCATTAGGGCTGGACTTAAGTCCAGCCCTAATGAAAAATAAAGATTATCTCTATTTAATCTTCACATTAGTAGCTCCATAACCAAACTTTTCTTTCTGAGCATCTTCAAAGTATTTTACATTTTTATGTCCCGAAAGTTTTTTGTGAATGGCATCTCTAAGTACTCCGTTTCCAACGCCATGAATAAAAGTAATTTCATCCATTCCGTTGGCGATGGCTGCTTCAAACTGTTTATCGAAAGTAGCCATTTGTAAAGCTAACATTTCACGATTTGACATCGCCCATGAATCAGCAGATAATTTTTCGATATGTAAATCAACATTAAGAGCAGGTTTAGCTGGTAATGTTGCCAATGGTTCTGGCACTTGTTTTTCAAACATTTGTTCCTTCAACTTCTCAACATCAATTTTTGTTGGAACAGGATTTACTGCATCTTCCGAATCCAATTGAAACAAATGTGCATCTTGATTAAGAATAGGAGCTTTTTGTTTACTCTTGAAAAAAGTATTTACTCTAAATTTCAAACGTCTTAACAAAGGTTCTGGCAATTTCATAAACGCCAAACGATAGAAAAACGCTTGAAACACAAATGTTCCCCATTCTTCAAAATCCTTTACCAAAACGTTTTGTACTTTGATAGAAGTTTTTGGCTTTAATGTTCCTGCTGCCAAACCTTTATGATGTGGATCTGAACCCACAGAAAGCATAAAAGGTAATTCCCAATCAGTATTGTTGATAAGGTGTTGCGATAGTTCACGGTCATTTACAGGCACAAAAGCCATGTAAATCCCTTTATTTGCTAAAATTTCTGGCGTAACTGGTAAGCGTCGGTCGATATTAGCCTGTGGTTCAAATGAACGAGAAGGGGCAAGAGGTTTAAATGTTTTTTGTTCTAATTCATCAATAATTACGGCGTCTGAACGCTTTACAGGAATTGTAAAACCGTCTTCAATTTCTATTTCAATAATATTATTCGACAAAATCTTGGTAACGATTCCTTCTTCTTTCCCACGTAATAGTCTTACTCTATCTCCTATATTCATTTTCTTAATTGTTAATTTGTTCGCAATTTAGGGCTTTGCTGGCGGTTATCGGTTATTTGTAAACTGTTATCTGGGAAATTTAACTTTAAAAAGCTCAAAGCTTACTGCTATCTAAACGCCACAACATTTTTTATATTTCTTTCCACTTTCACAAATACATGGGTCATTTCTACCGATAAGTACTTCTGGCGAAGTATTTTTAGGATTAATAATTCCTTTTACATAAAACCATTTCCCATTTTCTTTCACAAAAGTGGAATGCTCATGATGAATTGACGTTTGTCCATCAGCGTTCTTGAAATAAGCTTTAAAAGTTACTTCTCCATTTACATCATTCGCCTGTCCGTTTTTAGTGCTGAGGATTTCTAATTTTTGCCATTGGTTTTCGTTTGCCCAATCTGCTAAATCTTGTTTACTAAACTTAGCACGTTCTGTAAAATATGTACTTGCTAATAAATAATCAGGTGCAACAGAGGCATAAGCTGAATATCTCGAACGCATCAATGCCTCCGCAGTAAGTGCTTCTTTTTTTCCTAAAATAATAGGTTCACAACATTCGCTAAAAGCTAAGTTTGAACCACAATAACATTGAACTGACATCATAAAAATTGTGAATTGAGAGTGATGAATTGTGAGCAGTCCATCGCTGCTGTTTAAAATACGATAGCAAAGATTGTTTAAATTTATATGTTGGCAACACGCAAAATCTTCTCCATCTTTTTGCCTTTTGCCAATTCATCTACTAATTTATCTAAATACCTTACTTCTTTTGTTAGCTTATTTTCTATTTCTTCAATCCTGTAATCACAAATTACACCTGTAATAAGCGACGCATTGTGATTAAGGTTAGCTTTCTGAAAAAATGTTTCGAAAGTCACTTTTTCATGAATTAATTCATCTAGCTTTTTATCATCAAAACCAGTCAACCACGTAATTACTTGATGCAATTCCTCTTTTGTTCTGCCTTTACTTTCCACTTTTTTAACATAGTGTGGATATACCGATGCAAAAGTCATTTTCGCCATTCGCTCGTTGTGTTCGGTTGTTACTTTCATGATAATATTTTAAGGGAAGGAATACTTTGGCTATCCCAAAAATTGGTTAAATATATGGCTTTGACTATCGTTTATGATGTTATAAAATAAACAGATTGACCATAAAAATTTGTAGCTCATCAAGCTACCGATTATGACAATAAATTACCCTATTTAGCCTTGAAAAAGGTAACACAAATATAAAAATAATTCTAAGTTAATACGTTGAGAAAATTCTTCATTCTAGGGCATAAAAAAAGCTTTTAAGATAAAAAAAAAGAATCCTAAAACAGCCGAAATAACAAATAACAATCTAACAATCAATTGCTTATATAAAGTATCAGATTATTAAACTAGAATTTTATTTGTTTACAATGGAATTTTGCTTTAAAGCAAAAAAGTTTTGCATACTTACAATAGAATTTTGTTTTAAAGCAAAAAAGTTTTGCATGCTTACAATAGAATTTTGTTTTAAAGCAAAAAAGTTTTGCATACTTACAATGAAATTTTGTTTTAAAGCAAAAAAGTTTTGCATGCTTACAATGGAATTTTGCTTTAAAGCAAAAAAGTTTTGTAAACAAACAAAATTACTCTGTTTGTCGTAAAAATAGCCCTGAATGTTTGCTTCAAAGCCATGTCATCAGCCAAAATTAAAGCTTTAACTTTTTTTAAAATTTTGTTGACTAAAAAGAGTGATTTGTTAAGAAAAGTTGGAGAAAAATAGGCTGAATTGAGTTTATTTAGTGCTATTAAAAATGACTATTGAAGGTTAATTGAAAATTAGGATTATAGAGGGAAGTGTTAAAAAATTTGTGCTTATTTTTTGAGTTAAACAATAGTATTTCTTCTTAACTCTATAAATTTAATTAAGCTTGATTTTAGGCTTTAAAAATAAATTCTTACTTTAGAGAATTAAGAATGTAGAGTCAACATCAGATAATAAAGAAATGGTTGACAGAGACCTTGAAATGTTTAAAATTCCATCAATCCAACAAACCAAAATAATCAAATGAAAGAAAACAACAAACTCGCTGAATTAACATTAGAAGAATTACTAATCAAACAAAAAAAAGCAAAAGGTGCTGTTATAGGACTAGGCATAGTGATGGCAATGGCTTTAGCTACCCTTATTTATCTTGCTACAAAAAGTAAAAATTATGCTTTACTTGCTGTTGCTGGTGGTAGTGGGCTAACTCTTTTACCAAGTATTATTGCTCTAAAGCAAATAGAAACTGAAATAAAATCACGAAAAAACTAAACAAACTCCAAACCTATTTAATTAATGAAGTTTTCAGAAAGTTTACAAAAATTGTTACCATTTGGTTATCTATTTCTTGTGGTGATGGGCATCTTAAAAGAAAGTGTCTTTTATTACCAAATCGGAATAAATATTTTGAAATACTCTACCATCATGGATATTTTAATTAGTCCGATTGCTACACTTACTGCACATCCAATCATATTAATAGCCGTAATCTTGGTCATTGTTTTTTCTTATGCTTTTCCAGCATCTTTATCTAAAAGAAGTCATAAGCAATGGGTTCAAAAAATATTAGGATTAAAAAATAATATTGAATTGAGTGATGAAGTACTTGGAAATCATATTACAAACCTGTTCATCAAATTTCTTACGATAGGCTTATTGGCATTCTTTGTTGGCATAGGAATTGGCGAAGGGATAGCCTTATCTCAAAGAATAATGACCGACAAACTGAAATATAACCAAAAGCTGAATTACAGTAGCGGAGATTCTGAGCAAATTTATCTGATAAGTTCAAACAGTGTCTATTATTTTTATCTTGCAAAAGGCAATAAAGCTATAAAAATCTCTCCTATCGGAGCAATAAAGAGTATTGAATTTACGAATAACAGAATGTTGCAATGAGTTATAAAGCTGTTTTAATCAACTCTTGGTAAAGAAATATTCTTTTTTACAGCTAATAATCTGATCCCGAAGATGATAAGAATCGTTAATAAATCTATTAATTCATTGGGCAAAGCGATTTGTTTCATCAAGAAATAAAATAATCCACCAATGATACAAGGTGTTGCATAAATAACTTCTTTTCTTAGTAAATACGGTATTTCATTCAACAAAATATCTCGGATTAATCCTCCAAAACAAGCGGTGATTGTTCCCAAAATAATACAAGCCGACATATCTAATTGGATAGCTAATCCTTCTTGAATTCCTCTTAAAGTAAAGAATCCTAAACCAAGTGAATCAAAAAGAGTTAGTGTTTTATCTATTTTGTCGATATGATTTTTCAAGAAAATTGTCAGGATAAAAGTACCAATTATCAATAAAATGACTGAAGAATCTAAAAGCCATCGCACTGGCAAATGACCAATCAATATATCACGAATTGTTCCTCCGCCAATGGAAGTAACAAAGGCGATAACCAATAAACCAAAAATATCTAATTGTTTACGAATACCTGCTAAAGTACCTGAGATGGCAAAAGCAATTGTTCCGCCAATATTGATAATTGTAAAAAATTCCATTTGAATAGCTATTTGTAAAAAATGACTTGACGATTACTTAGAAAAGTATTCATCAAGTCATTTTAAATATTTTACAAAATTAATCTATTTTGCTGGCACTTCGTGCAGTAATTCTAAGCCAACTGATGAACGTGGAGGAAAACCTGTCCAATTCTTTTCATTAGAATTAGGTTGAAGTAATAAGTATTTGCCAAAATCTTGATGCTTGAGTTGTATTCCTAAAAAAGCTGTTACAAAATGTTGATTGATATTATTGATATGTCGTTCGTTCCAAGCTGGTTCTGAATAATGAGCATAATCTCTTGCACGTTCAGGTTTATAAGATTCCGCAGGTGGTGGATTCGGTGCTACATTATGGCGAGCATTCATATAAGTAAGCAAGTAACGGTCACTATTTACAGTTCCTTTATAAATGGCTTTGATACCATCTTCATAACCTGAAATATCATCTTGACTTCCCGCTACAAAAAAAGTAGGTACTTTCAACCCTTTTAATCCTTCGGCATCCCAAACCCCACGTTGCATTCCCCAAGGAGCAAAAGCTACAACTGCTTTAATACGATTGTCCTGCGAAGCGATATATTCAGGATTTCCTGACGTTCGTACTTCAATGGCTTTACTTCCACCCGTCATAGTAGCAAATAAATTTGCTGCTTGCTGACTATAACCAGCACCTGCCGCATTCAAAACGCCATAACCTCCCATCGAATAACCAATCAAAGCCGTATTGTTGGCATCTGCCAAACCTTCCAGAAAACTCTTACTCTTGGGTTTTGCCAGTTCTGCTATTTGATTGAGGACAAATAAAATATCTTTACCACGATTCAATAAAGTACTTTGAAAAGGTGAAGCATCACGATAAGTAGATTCCGTATGGTCTATTGCCACCACCACATAACCTTTTGAAGCAAGGTTCTCTGTCAAATAAGTCATTAATAATCTTGAACCCAAATACCCATGTGAAACCACTATCAAAGGAAATGAACCAACACCCGTTTTAGGTTTAGCATCACGAGTAGCTCTTCCTGTAAACTGAAAGGGAATCAAAGGTCGTTTTGGGTCGTTTGATACGCCAAATACTTGGTCATACGCAACGATTTCTTTTTCATTATCAGCTAAATTAGCAGGATACCAAACTTCTACTTTTAGTGGTCTGTCGTAAATAGCATCTACGCCACCTTTAGATTTAAGCACATCTACTTGTCCTTTATGAACAAATTCAAGCGTCCTTACTCCTACTTTATATTCTCCTCGGGCTGATAATTCAGGAGCATCAGGTAATGCATCGCCAAAAATATATGAATCAGGAGACTGAGCTTGTGAGTTGGTTTTGCAGATAAATAAAACCAATAACATTAATACAGCTGTTTTTAGCCGTTGAGGAGTATTTTTTTTCATAGTTTTTTGAGATGAATTGTTTTCAAAGATTGCATAAAAATAATAAATTCAGTCTGGCATTGACTGAATTTATTATACATTTAATATCCTCCTAAATACTTTCGCATTACCCACTCTGCCGTGAGAAGCGTCAGGATTAAGAAAAATATCCAACGGAGATTTATCATTTCTTTTAAGTCTTCCGTAGCTTCAATTTTATCAGGTACATCATGACTTAAAATCTTTTGTTTCAATTTTTCAAATTCATTTTTATGGAAAAATGAAGCACCTGTTTTATTAGATACTTGTCTGAGGACATCAAAATCTGCGGTAAGATTAATATTTTCAATTTGTAAATCTTGATTCACAAATTCACCTATTGATTGTTCCGATTTGCCCAAGACAGTAGCAGAAGCATTAAAACGATACACACCAGCAGGTAAGCCGCTGATTTCAAATTTTGTATTATCTGCCGAAGTGGAATAAGTATAATTTCTAGTAAAACCTTTTTCGTCTTTAATAGTTAATTTAATCGGTAAATTATACAGTTTCTCGTAAATAGCATTATAAATTTCTGTTTCAAAAACTACTTTTTCACCTAAAGATAAAGGCGTTTTTAAAGGATAAACTCTCAATTTTCTTTTATCATCCTTAGCAGAAATATATTGCAATACTTTGGAGATAACATCATCAATGACTACTTGCTTTTCATTTAATTGATACTCTTCTAAACGCCAAGCCCAAAGTCCTTCTCCTGTAAAAATGGCAGATTTTTTAGCACCAATATTCATTGCCAAAAGTGGTTTCTGTGTTTGAACAGCCCCTACTCTTTGATACAACAATACTTCTGAATTCGGCAATAAAGTATAATCGCCAAAAGGCACTGAAATTTGTGGAAACTTGGTAATAATATCCATTTGTTCCGTTTCAAAATTCAGTACTTTAAAATTCTTGTTAAAAATTCCTGTTACTTTATCGTTTTCGCCAAAATCTGCATTGATTTGCATTACTTGGTTTAATTGATTCAAATTATTTACTCCAGACTGATTTCCCATTACAAAAAAAGTAGGAATTCCTTTGTCTAAAAGTGGTTTGAAGACGTTAGCATAAGTATTATAAGCATCTGGCAATTGATGTAAAATCAGTAAATCGTAGCTTTTTGTAATTTCTGGATTTGCATTTTCAGTCAGGATTTTTACATCTAATTCATAGTTTTCATTTTTTTCGATGATACTTTTCAAAGCTTTTACATCTGGATGCGGTGCTAATGCCAGCAATAAAATTTTCTCTTTGCCATCAATTACTTCAATATAAACTTCCTGACGGTTATTTCTATTTGAAAATTCTCCAGATAAAAAATCAACTTCAACTGTAAAATGCTGTACACCAATTTGTGTAGCAGTTGTATTGAAAGTAAGTGTTTTTAAATCTTCTTTTTGATTAAAAGTAATGGTTTGTTTTTCTAAAAACTTTGCTCCTTGTTTTAAATAAACGTTAGCTGTTTTTCCTTCAAAACCGAAAGACGTAATATCCGTTTGTACAGGAAATTTATTACCCAAATATGCTATTTTATTAGCATAGACAGTTTTAACAGCAAGGTCTTTTTTAGGAATGGTATCGCCCAAACCAATGGTATGTACTGGAAATTTGAAAGATTCAGAAGCGGGAGCAATTCCTTCGTTGACAATTCCATCTGAAATCAGGACGACGTCTGTTAGATTTTGGTCTTCAAAAGTATTTTTAATGCCCGAAAGTAAATTTGAAAGGTTTGAAGTTTTTTGGTTGAATTGAAGCTTTTCTAGGTTTTGAGTATTCTCCTCATTGAAAGTAGCAAAGGCTACTTCATAATCTTTTTCTTGAAGGCTTTCTTTTAAATCATTCAGATTTTTTTTCAAATCTTCTAGCACTTTTGCTCCGACAACATTCATCGATTGTGAGTTATCAATTGCTAAAACCACCGTTTTCTTTTGAATCTTCTGACTTACTTGTCTGATAAGAAAGCTCAACAAAAGCATACTTAAAATACTTACAGCTAAAAATCTGAAAGTAGCCATTAAGTAATTTTGCTTTTTCGTCCAGTTGGTGTTTTTTTGATATAACACAAAGGCATACAAACCAGCCAATAAAAAACAAAGAGGAATAAACCAAGGGGAAGATTGAAAGAGAAAATCGAATTTCATCATGTGCGTTGTTTGTTGTCTCTTATCAAAATTATTTGGTGATTGAGTGAATTAGTAATTAGGTATGTACGAAGGACTTAATTTTGTTCAAATATTTCTTGAATTATTTTTTTGTAGTGGCAAACCCTTGAGATTGCTGTTTTGAGTGCGGCAACCGCAAGGATTTGCCGCTACATCAAATCAGCTTAAAAGACCAATCTAAACCTTCTTACAGTACTAATTAGTGATTGAAAATAGCATTTTAAAAACATTAACTAATAATTAAAAATCACTCAATCACTAACTCACTCATTCACTAAATATCTAGGTAAGCATTCCGCCATCTACTTGTAATACTTGTCCAGTAATATATTTTGACATATCTGAAGCTAAGAAAACACAAGCATCAGCTACTTCTTCTGGTTGTCCGCCACGTTTTAATGGAATAGATTTTTTCCATTCTTCAGTCGCAGCAGCGTTTAATTCGCCAGTCATTTCAGTTTCAATAAAACCTGGAGCGATAGCATTTGAACGAATATTTCTTGAGCCTAATTCTAAAGCAACTGATTTAGTAAAACCAATAATACCTGCTTTAGATGCCGCATAATTTGCTTGTCCAGCATTTCCACGAATACCTACAACCGAAGTAAGATTGATGATAGAACCAGCTTTGGCTTTCATCATTGGTTTTGTAGCAGCTTTTGTTAAGTTGAAAACAGATTTCAAGTTTACTTGAATCACAGCATCCCATTGTTCCTCTGTCATTCTCATCAATAAGCCGTCTTTTGTGATACCTGCATTGTTAATCAACACATCGATTCCACCAAAATCAGCAACAACGGAATTCATCAATTCTTCAGCTTGCTTATAATCAGAAGCATCCGAACGATAACCAATTGCTTTTATTCCTAAAGCAGACAATTCTGCTTCTAAAGCCTGTCCTTTTTCTACAGATGAAAGATAAGTAAAAGCAACATTTGCCCCTTCTTGAGCCATTTTGAAGGCAATTGCACGACCGATACCTCTTGAAGCACCCGTTACCAACACTACCTTGTTTTGTAATAAAGCCATTTATTTTGAATTAATTGTTATTTCCAAAGTTCAAAAATAACATAACGCCCCAAGACCGCAAAATTATATGCTTATCTTTCATATAATAAAGTCAGTGCAGTAGTTACACTTCCGTGTTTAAACTTATTGAAAATCATTTTGGCTTGCTAAAAGTGCTAAGAATTGTTCTTCATTGATAATTTTAACTTTGAAAGTAGCAGCATCAATTCTTTTAGGACAAATTTCATTGGCAGAAATCTCTCCTACTATCAAATAATTAGTTTTGGCGGTTACATTTTTAACATAGATTCCACCCAAAGACCTAATTTTTTCTTTGATTTCGTAATGTTTAAAATGTTGAAATGCTCCTGCAACGGCGATATTTCTTCCAAAGAAAGAATTTGAGTTCACAGCAACTACATTACCTTTAGGCATCTCGCTTTTGTTATTGAATATCAATTCTCCTTTTTCTTTTTTTAACTTTAAGAAGATACGAGTACACAAATCCACATCTTTTAACATTTCACCGCCTCGTACTTTTAGATGTAAATAGTCGGCGAGCGAGTGCAATTGAAAATCTGGAAAAACCCAAGTTTTTTTTGCGTTGAGATAAGTACAAAATGTAGTGAAGGTAGGCACGAGTAATTGGGCAGAACACAATGCAGATTTAAGTGCACCAATGTTAAAATCAGCAAAGTGAGCAACAATCTTTTGATTGATAATGTAGGGATAAAGTTCTTGCCAGACTTCTGAAAATGAATTTGCTACCTCTAAATCTTGTCTGGAAAAATTGGAGTTTTGAAAATAGATTGGATTAATGTTAAAAGGATTAGGGCGAACAAACCAATGTCTCTTATCTACAATTTTATCATTTTTTAGTGCCACTATTGCTACTGAAAAGATACTTTTAGGTTGCAGATTAGCCGTTTTAATATCCAACACTACATAATCAAAATCAAAATTGTGCGGTGCTGAGATTGTTTTTACTTTAGGCACCTTAGTAGCAGAAACCTGTTGTGCCAATGGTGTTTTGTTATCTACTTTTTTTAGTACAGAGAAAACTTTATCAAGGATTTTCATAGAAATATTGTTTAAGATAAGCGTATGATTTTCAAGTATTAACTTCAAAAATAGCATTCATCCTAAAAAAACAAAATACTTTGACAAGTATCTTCATTTCAATCACTAAATATTTATTATTCGGTAGTTTTATGAGTGTTTTTCAATAAAATTCAAATGAAAATCTTTGAAAACAAAAAAAAGCGACAATTCATTTAAGAATCGCCGCTTTGGATATTGAATTATAATTTTAGCCTAAATTGTTTTAACGTAACTTCCTAACCATTTGATTTCTGAAGCATGTTTTGCCATAATTTTCTGTACACTTTCGTCTAAGAAATAACCATCAAATTCCATCAAAAACCAGAAATTAAACTGCTCACCTTCCTTTACAGGGCGACTTTCTATTTTCAAAAGATTAATTCCTTGACTTTCGAATTCTTGTAAGAAACGAACAAGTGTTCCAGGTTTTCCATCTTCTGGTAATTTGGCAATGATTGTCGTTTTATCGTTTCCACTTTTCTGGTTGATAAAATCTTTACCAATAATAAAGAAACGAGTACGATTTTGTGCCGAATCTTGAATATTATCAAATAGAATTGGTACATCAAACAATTTTGCAGCGATATGAGAACAGATTGCCGCTGAATCAGTTTCTAAACCAGCTAATTTCGCTGCTTTTGAAGTTGAATCTACTTGTACAAAAAAGTCGTCTTCTTTACCACCGAAGTAATCATTCAAGAATCGTTCGCATTGACCAAAGGCAATGTCTTTTGAATAAATTCTTTTAATATCTGATAATTTTTCAGCTTTAGTAGCAAAAGTAAAGTGTACAGAAATCACTACTTCTGAAACAATTTTCAAATCTGTTTCATTGAGTAAATCAATTGTTTCTTTAACAATTCCTTCCAAATTGTTTTCGATTGGTACAACACCAAATCTTGCACGACCAGTATCTACACTTTCAAAAACAGAACGAATATTAGGCAAAGCCAAGTAGTCGCTCATTGCTCCAAATCTACTTTCAGCGGCTTGATGTGTAAAACTACCTTCTGGACCTAAATAAGCAATTCTTTCGGGTAATTCTAAATTACGAGAAACTGCAAAAATTTCTAAATAAATCGCCTCTATAGCAGCTCTATTTAATAATCCATTGTTGGCAGCAGCTAGCCTATCAACAATCTGTTTTTCTCGTTCAGGACGATAAATAACGGTTTGCGTTTGTTTTTTTAACTCACCAACTTGTTTTACAACATCCATACGCTTGTTGAGAATTTCAAGCATTTGGTCGTCGAATGAGTCAATTTGATTTCTTAATTCTTCGAGAGACATTTTTGACAATATTAGATTGAGAATATTAGGATTCAGTGAATTAATGAACAGATAATCACAATTCACGCAATCATTAATTCACTCACCTATTTTAATTTAAGCCGCTAATTCGGCTGGATCTTTTTCAATAATCAGGTTTTCGATAATAAATTTTTGGCGATCAGGCGTATTTTTCCCCATGAAGTAAGTCAAAATTTTAGGTATCGTCGTATCTTTTGTGAGAATTACTGGTTCTAAACGAATATCATCATTGATGAATTTCCCGAATTCTTCAGGCGAAATTTCACCCAACCCTTTAAATCGAGTAATTTCTGGTTTTGGACTTAGCTTTTCGATGGCATTCAAACGTTCTTCATCAGTGTAGCAATAAATCGTTTCCTTTTTATTTCTTACTCTAAATAAAGGCGTTTCTAAAATGTACAAATGTCCATTTCTTACTAAATCTGGAAAGAACTGTAAAAAGAAAGTCATCATCAACAAACGAATGTGCATTCCATCGACGTCGGCATCAGTGGCGATAATAATTTTATGATAACGCAATCCTTCTAAACCTTCTTCAATATTCAAAGCATGTTGAAGTAAATTGAACTCTTCGTTTTCATACACAATCTTTTTTGTAAGACCGAAACAGTTTAAAGGTTTACCTCTTAAACTAAATACTGCCTGACTTTGTACATTTCGAGATTTAGTAATTGAACCACTAGCAGAATCCCCTTCAGTGATAAAAAGCATAGAATCATAACGATTATCAGCTTTTTCATCAGTCAAGTGAACTCTACAATCTCTTAACTTTTTATTGTGTAAATTGGCTTTTTTAGCACGTTCGTTAGCCAACTTTTTAATACCAGCCATGTCTTTACGCTCACGTTCAGACTGTTCGATTCTCTTTTTGATAGCATCGGCAACCGTCGGATTTTTGTGTAAATAATTATCAAGATTAATTTTGATAAAATCTCCAACAAAACTTCTAACCGACTGTGAACTTGAATCAGGTGACATGTTATTTGACCCTAATTTTGTTTTTGTTTGAGATTCAAAAACAGGCTCTTGTACACGAATGGCAATTGCACCAACGATACTTGCACGAATATCTTCGGGGGCATAATCTTTTTTGTAAAACTCACGAACAGCACGAACGATTGCCTCACGAAAAGCCTGCAAGTGCGTTCCCCCTTGTGTAGTATTTTGTCCGTTTACAAAAGAGTAATATTCTTCTCCGTACTGATTTCCGTGCGTCAAAGCTACTTCAATATCCGAACCTTTTAGATGAATAATTGGGTATCGACGTTCTTCTTCGGCAGAATATTTACTCAATAAATCAAATAAACCATTTTGAGAATAATATTTCTGTCCATTGAAATTGATGGTTAAACCAGCATTCAAATAAGCATAATTCCAAATAAGGTTTTCTAAGTATTGAGGGATGTAATGATAGTTTTTGAAAATCGTATTATCAGGTTCAAAAATCACATAAGTACCATTTCTAGCATTTGATTCTGTTCCGTCTGGTGATTCAGCAATTAATTCACCTTGTTTAAATTCAGCCCATTTGGTTTTCCCTTCACGGAATGATTGTACTTTGAAGTAAGAAGAGAGAGCGTTTGTAGCTTTAGTACCAACTCCATTTAAACCAACAGATTTTTGGAAAGCTCCAGAATCGTATTTACCACCTGTATTGATTTTAGAAACACAGTCGATTACTTTTCCTAAAGGAATACCACGACCATAATCACGTACTTCAACACGATGATCACTAATTTTAATTTCGATTGTTTTTCCATTTCCCATCATGTGCTCATCAATAGAGTTGTCCATGATTTCTTTTACTAAGACATAGATACCATCATCAATAGAGGAACCGTCTCCTAATTTTCCAATATACATACCCGGACGAAGGCGAATATGCTCTTTCCAGTCGAGAGAGCGAATATTATCTTCAGTGTATTGTACAGAAGTAGGGTTTGTTGACATATTCAAAGCAAGGGTTAATACTTTCTAAAATTTGTTGTTAAAACAATTTTTATCAAAAACAATTAAAACTACCAATAAACTTCAAAGAGCAAAGTAACCAAAAATTGTACGTTTCCTCTATTCTGCTTATCAGTGAAACAAAGCTACAAAAACATTAAGAATTTATAAAATTAGCATAATTTAATCTTAGAAGAGATAATTAATGTTAGAGGAGGTCGTTAGAAATTACTAAAAGTTGTTTTACTTTGCACTTTGTTTAGAATTAACTTCTATTGTCAATAAGATTCAATTGGTCAGAAAAGTAATCCTTTTAAACCCAAAGGCAACAATTTATATGTTCAAAATCATGCAAGCAAACGATTGCTCTAACAAAGTAGGCACACGATTTATTTCTTCACACTTAAATAAATTTATTGTTTCTGCTCTTTTCCTGTGTCTCACTTTTTTATCAAATTCTGGTAATGCTCAAAACTTCACATTGGGAGACCTTCAAAATTTAGCACTTCCAATGCAAGGGAGTAAAATTTCGACTTCTTCAGCGAAATCTCCAAATGTTGACCCTAGAAAAGTTAATGCTGCTGCAAATGCAAAATCTTCTAGTGATTCTCTAAAAGCAAAAGCTACTGGTAGTGTTGTTAGTGCGGCAGATTCTGCTAGTGCTGCTTACAAAAAGAAAATTTTTGGTATTAACATGTTTAATAACCCAAATATCACTTTTGAAAGCTCTTTGAACATTCCAACACCTAAAAATTATATTTTAGGAGCAGGTGATGAGTTGGTTATTGACATCAATGGTTATTCAGAAGAACATTATACACTTCCAATTACTCCTGAGGGTTATGTAAAAATTGCTAAAGTAGGCAATGTGTTTGTAAGCGGTATTTCTATCGAAGAAGCAAAAAAAAGAATTATAGACAGACTTTCTAAAATTTATGTAGGATTAAGACCTTATGGTGGCGCCCCGGCTAACACAACTGCAACAATCTCTTTGGGTAGTATTAAAACTATCAGAGTATCGGTTTTGGGTGATGTTGTAGCACCAGGTACTTATTCTATTTCTTCTTTATCAAGAGTGATGAACGCTCTGTACTTATCGGGCGGACCAAATGAAAATGGTACTTTCCGTGAAATCAGAGTAATTAGAGACCGAAAATTAATCGCTCAGTTAGATTTATATGATTTATTGACGACAGGTAATTTACGTCAAAACGTTGGTTTACACGACCAAGATATTATTCAGGTAGGTGCTTATAAATCAAGAGTAGAAATTATCGGAGAAGTTAAAAAACCTGCTGTTTTCGAAACTTTAGCGAATGAAAGTCTAGAGAAAATCATCAATGAATATGCCAATGGCTTTACTCCAATGGCATACAAATCAGTACTAAAAGTTCAACGTATTACTGAAAGAGACAGTAAGCTGATTGATTTAAGTAATGATTTACTATCATCATTTTACCCTAAAGCAGGTGATGTTATTACCGTTGAAAAAGTATTGATGAATAGAATTGAAAATGCCGTAACCTTAGAAGGTGCAGTATTTAGACCAGGTAAATTTTCAATTAATGATAGTCCAACACTAACAAAATTGATTAAAAGAGCTGACAATTTTAAAGAAGATGCCTTTTTAGGAAGAATTTCTATCGTCAGACTTCGTGATAATTTAACGAAAGAAAACATCTCTGTTAATTACAACGACATTCTTTCAGGCAAAAGCCCAGATATTGCTCTTCATCGTGAAGACATCGTTACGGTTTATTCTGTAGTAGAATTAATGGAAAAATACACAGTACGTATTCAAGGTGAAATTAACTTAAAAGAAGATGCACCTTTAACAAGTGCTATTGAAAAAGGATCTACAGCAGTTTCTGAAACCCCAAGTGAAAATCCAAACAATGACTCTCCTATAGGCACTTTCCCATTTTTACATAATATGACTGTAGAAGATTTAGTTGAAAAAGCAGGTGGTTTAAAAGAATCAGCAGCTACAGGTAGAATCGAGGTAATCAGAAGAAAGAAGAATATTGGTAAAGATGATCCTGCACAAATTACTTCTACAATCGGTGAGCGTTTTAATTTTGCTATCAACAGTAATCTATCAATTGACCCAAGCGCTTCAAAATTTATTTTAGAGCCATTTGATGAAGTATTTGTTCGTTCATCTCCAAACTACGAAAAGCAACAATTTATTTCAATTGAAGGACAAGTTACTTTCCCTGGCGTATATGGCTTAGAAAGAAAAAATGAACGTATTTCTGAAGTTATTACTCGTGCTGGAGGATTAAATGCTCAAGCTTATCCAAAAGGTGCTACATTGGTTCGTAAATTCAAAATAAGTAAACAAGAAGCTGATAGAAAAAGCGAACAAATGAGTGAATTATCTGACAATACTACTGAAGCAAGTGTTAAAGTAAAATCGGTAAAAGAAGAAACATCTGAATCAATTGGAATTGATTTAGTGAAAGCCTTAGAAGACCCAAGCTCTTCAGCAGATATGCTTTTGCAAGATGGAGATATTATCAAAATCCCTAAAGAACCACAGACAGTAAGAATGCAAGGAGAAGTTTTGTACCCAACATCAACGAGATACGTTGAAAGCTTGCCTTTCAAACATTATATTTCTGAAGCTGGAGGTTTTACAGAATTATCATCACGTAAACGTTCTTATATCATTTATGCAAATGGTTCTGTAGATAGAACGAGAAAGTTTTTAGGTTTGATAAATATCTATCCAAAAGTTCAGCCAGGTTCAGAAATTGTTGTACCAAGCTTGAATGTCAGACAAGGTGCTTCGCAACAAGCATTACAAACGATTCAAACACTTACGATGGGTTTAACAAGTGTTGCTACTCTTTTTGCACTTATCAGAACTTTTAAATAATATTATAATTCAGGATTTAAGATGTCAGCAAAACAACATACATCATTACCAGAAGATCAATTTTCGCTTGAAGACATAGTTTTAAAAGTCATAAAATTAAAACAGTTAATTGTAGCTAATTGGAAAATTGTCACAATTGCCACTTTCATAGGTATGGCTTGTGGTTTATCATGGGAATTAATCACCAGAAAACCTCCCGTTTATACGTCCAAAATTCTATTTAACATGGAAAACGGCGGTAGTTCTCCATCTGGAGGACTATCAGACTTGGCAAGTGCTTTTGGCGTAAATACAGGAGCTGCTCCTTCTTCTAATTTGTTTGTTGGAGAGAATTTCAATGAACTTATTAGAACTAAAAATCTTTACAACCGAGCATTACTAACTAAAGTGAAAGTAAAGGGCAAAGATGAAATTTTTGCCAACTATTTCTTACGTAAAAGTGGTATTCGTGAAATCGAAATGGAAGACGATGAAGAGATTCAAAACTTTCAATTCAAACACAGTAATTACAAAGAATGTACTGTTAAAGAGAAAGCTCAGTTAAGAAATATTCAAAACTTTTTAATGCCACTAACTGATATTGCGAATGAAAGTAAAAAAGCATCATTTGTTACTTTAACAGTTATTACAAGAAACGACACATTATCTTATATATGGTCATATCTTTATCTTAAAACTATTACCGATTTTTATATTGAAACCAAGACTAAAAAATCTAAAGATTTACTTGTATTGGTTGAGAATAGAGTAGATTCTTTAAGAAGAGAATTGTATCGTACTCAGGGTGCTGCGGCAAAATTTGCTGACCAAAACCAACAAGTAATTGTTCAACAAGGATTGGTTCAACAACAACGTTTGGCTACAAACAGCTCGCAATTACAAAGTTTATATTATGAAGCTGTAAGAAGCCTAGACAATATGAAGTTCTCGATGGTAAAAGAATCTCCACTCTATAGTATTATCGACGATGCTGAGTTACCTTTTCCGAAGGAGACCGACAGAATAACAAAGGGAACAATTATTGGAACCGTTTTAGGATTATTGCTTTCGATTTTATACGTTGTCTTTTCGAAAACAATGGGTAAAGTAAAGAATAAAGTAGAAGAGTAATTATTTAATAATATGCAAGAAACAGTTATCGAGTCAGGTAGGTCAGAAAAATATTATTGGCAAGATTTGTGGAGGTTTAGAGAATTACTTTACATTTTGGCAATTCGAGATATTACCGTAAAGTATAAACAAACATTTGTAGGAGTTGCTTGGGCTATTTTTCGTCCAGTACTTACAGTATTAGTATTTGTCTTTGCTTTTGATAAAGTAGCCAAAATAGAAAGCCATTCAACAATACCATTACAAATCATTATTTTTACTGGTGTTATTTTTTGGAATTTCTTTGCCATGTCATTCCAACAAGTAAGCAACAGTATTACTGGAAATGCTAATTTGGTATCAAAAGTTTATTTCCCAAGATTATTGATGCCTTTGAGTGCGGTAGCAGTACCTTTACTTGATTTTATTGTTGGTTTTGTAGTAATGATTCCTTTTCTAATTTACAAAGGTTATACACCAACACTTAATATTCTATTTGTTCCAGTATTTCTATTTTTAGCATTTTTTGCTTCATTTAGTTTAGGTGTAATTTTTGCCTCTTTAAATGTTCAATTTAGAGATTTCCAGCAAATCGTTCCATTGGTAGTTCAATATGGTTTTTTTGTTTGTCCAGTGGCTTATCCAATATCATCATTGAAAGATTTCTCTTGGTATCCAATCTATCAATGGTTAAATCCATTAGCAGGAATTATAGAAGGTTTTAGGTGGTGTTTAATTCCAAATTATACAGATTTTGAATGGAATAGTTTTATCCCAACCATCATATTTGTAACCATAACCACTACGCTGGCAATCATTTTTTTCCGTAAAAAAGAGAATTCTTTTGTGGATTACATTTAACATTATTTGCATAATGTAGAAAAACCCTTTGAAAATGACAGTAATTGAAGCTGAAAATATAAGTAAAAAATACATTATCGACCACATCAAAAGTAATGCGAAAGCCAATACGCTTAGAGAGGTAGTTACAGATAAGTTAAAAAACATATTCAATAAAAAAACTGAAGAACAAATAAGTCACGAAGAATTCTGGGCTTTGAAGAATGTTAGTTTTAAAATTGATCAAGGAGACAGGGTTGGTATTATTGGTTCTAACGGAGCTGGTAAATCAACAATGTTAAAAATCTTGAGTAGAATTACAGAACCTACCGAAGGGAAAATCAAAATTAAAGGTAGAGTAGCCAGTTTGCTTGAAGTTGGAACTGGATTTCATCCAGAGCTTTCTGGTCGTGAGAATATCTATTTGAATGGTTCAATATTAGGAATGAAGCGTGAAGAAATCAAAAAACATTTTGATGCCATTGTGGATTTTGCAGGTGTAGAAAAATTCTTGGATACTCCAGTAAAAAGATACTCTTCTGGAATGTATGTTCGTCTTGGTTTTGCTATTTCTGCCCATCTCGAACCTGAAATTTTGATTGTGGATGAAGTATTAGCAGTAGGCGATGCTGAATTTCAAAGAAAATGTTTAGGCAAAATGAAAGATGCTTCTAGTTCTGGAAGAACAATTCTTTTTGTAAGCCATAATCTTACTGCCGTACAAGGACTTTGCAATAAATCTATGTACATGCAAAAAGGTAAACTACTTGAAATGGGTGAAACCAACCAAGTATTAGCCACTTATTTAAGTCATGTTCAAAAAACAGATTTAGAATCTAGTTGGACAAAACCAGAAGAAGCTCCAGGAAACGATAAAGTTAGGCTCAAGAAAGTAAAACTTACTCCCGATTATCAAGGCAATTTAAAACATATTGATGTGAGAACATCATTCAAGATTCAAATTGAATTTTGGAACATGGTCGATAACATCAATGCCAATATAAGTTTACATCTAAATTCTCTGACGGGCGAATGTATTTTTAATATTGGTACACCATCCTTAGAGCTGAGAAAAGGCGTAATTTATGCTGAATGTGAAATTCCTTCTGATTTTATGAACGATGGTTCTTATTCAATATCGTTGATGATTGTTCAAGATAAATCAATTGTAATTCATAATTTCGGCGAAGTATTAGTTTTTGAAATTGAAGATTATCGTGAAGGAACAGCTTGGTACGGAAAGTGGCCAGGTTATATTAGACCAAAAATCAACTTTCCCATTACTCAACTTGAACTAGAAAATGTTAGCTAGAAAAGATAAAACTTCATTAATCTTTTCCTTTAACATCAACAAATGATAAACGTTACAAAAACATATTTACCTCCCATTGAAGAGTACCAACAATATGTACAAGGTATTTGGCAGAAAAATCAATTAACTAATAACGGCCCATTAGTTCAGGAATTAGAAAGTAAGCTCAAAGAATATCTTGGCGTAAAACATTGCTTTTATGTAAGCAACGGAACGATTGCAATACAAATAGCACTGAAAGTACTAAATATTACGAAGGAAGTAATTACTACACCATTTTCATATTGTGCTACTTCTCATGCTATTGTTTGGGAAAACTGTACGCCTATTTTCGCAGATATTTCACCTGATGATTTTTGTATTGACCCTTCAAAAGTAGAACAATTAATTACTGAAAATACCGAAGCTATTTTAGCGACTCACGTATATGGTAATCCTTGTGAGGTCGAAAAGTTGGCTGCTATTGCCCAAAAACACAACATAAAATTAATTTATGATGCTGCCCATGCTTTTGGCGTAAAAGTAAATGGTACTTCTTTATTCAATTTTGGGGATATAAGTACTTGCAGTTTTCATTCCACAAAAGTATTTCATTCTACCGAAGGCGGAGCTATTTTTACAGATGATGACCAATTAGCGTATTTGATTGATAGCTACAGAAGCTTTGGACATAAAAGCGACAACTATTATACCATCGGTATCAATGGCAAAAATTCAGAATTTCATGCTGCAATGGGTTTGTGTGTGTTACCTAAAGTAAAAGAAATTATCGAAGCCCGAAAAAACATTTTTGCTTTGTACGATAAACTTTTGAACTGGGAAAAATTGACAAAGCCTAAAGTGAAACTTCCCATAGAAACTAATCATGCGTATTATCCTGTTTTCTTTGAATCTGAAGAAGTTTTGTTAAAAGTAAGAACAGCATTAGAAGCTGAAAACATCTTTCCTCGACGATACTTCTACCCTTCATTAAATACTTTGAAGTTTGTAACAGCACAAAGTAATTGTCCAATTGCTGATGATGTCGCTCCAAGAGCATTGGCTTTGCCTCTTTATTATGATTTAGCCCATACTGATGTTGAAAGAATTAGTACGATAATTAATAACACTATTTCATAAAGAATATGACTTTCTTGTATCCTATCATATTTGCCATTTTCATTGGTTTTGTATTTAGAGTATCGGCAAGAGTTTGTCAGAAATCATTAATTGATCTCATCATTATTGCCTACATCGTTTTCTGTGGAAGTGTTATTCTAACAGGCTTTACGCTTTCTGAAATTCATAAAATGAATGATAGAAGGTTTTGGGCAATCGGAGTATTTATTCCTGCTTTTATTTTCTATATTCAATTCACAAAATTTTTCGGGAAAGATAGAAATGAAAACTTTACTGTCTTTCAAATGATTGGTAGTCAAATTCAGGCAGTTTGGAATTGGTTTGGTAATCTTTCGCTATTCTTAAAATGTATCTTCGCTGGGCTTTTCATTAGTCTTGGCATTATTGAAATCACCAACTTTATTTTAATTTGCTATACTCCTCCTAATGAATGGGATAGTATGACAGGACACTTAAATAGACTTCTGTATTACCTCCAACACAATACAATGTCGCATTTCGGTGGAACAAACTGGAACATCGACAGCTATCCAAGAAGTGCCTGTACAATTCAAATTTATACTTATTTGATGTCAGGAAAAGTTGAAAATTGGTTTAAAGCCATTCATCATACTGCTTATTGGATAATTGGATTTGGCGTTTTTGGTATTGTTAGAAGTATCAGCAAAAACCTAACAGCTAGTTTCTTTTGTGCATTAGTCGTGTTATTACTACCTGATGTTTTAAAACAAACAATTACGACAGAATCTGATATTGTACTTGCCTCATATTTGGCTTGTTTGGTTTACTTTCTATTCAGTTTTAACGAAAAGAAAAAAAGAAGATACCTTTATTTAGCAGGTTTTAGTTTCGGAATTGCACTTGGGCATAAAATAACATTTGTGTTTTCTCTTCCACCAGTTTTCTTAATTTTACTTTATACTGTTTTCAGAGATGACGAAAAAAGTAATTTCCTTCGTCTTACGTTTGCACATTTTAAACATTTATTTGTTGCCTTCATTTTGGGCTTTGTGTTATTTGCTCTTCCTGCGGGATACATAGAAAATATTCAAGAATATCATCATCCAATTGGACCACCAACTGCTTTAAAACATCAATCTGTTGATAGAGCAGGTTCAAAAGCCAATCTTATCAAACAAGGTTCTCGAAATGTTTTAAGATACAGTATTGATTTAATCAATTTAGATGGTTTAAGAAACTGGGAAGCAGGTGAAAAGTTGAATAAAACCATGAAAAAACCAATTATTTGGTTTGAAAGAAACGTTTTAAAAACACGATTAGAAGCCGAAAAAGACTTTACCATCGTTCCATTTACTTATCATAAAAGGTTCGAATTTTATAATATGAGTCCCTACTGGGGCATTTTCGGTTTTGGTTTAATTCTTCCTTTGATATTAATGGTGCTTTTCCGAATCATAAGAGCAAAAGCAG
This sequence comes from Arcicella gelida, assembly GCF_034931025.1. Lineage (NCBI taxonomy): Bacteria > Pseudomonadati > Bacteroidota > Cytophagia > Cytophagales > Flectobacillaceae > Arcicella > Arcicella gelida. The sequence continues at coordinate 52,506 of NZ_JAYGIL010000021.1, forward strand.
TTTATTATTATTTGGGCATGGCTTTTACGTTACATTTTATTGCTTTATGTTACACAGCAGCTTACGACCCTTGGAAAGGACGATACATGATAAGCAGTGCAATTTTCGCTGTGCCTTTTCTTGCTTTGCTTTTTACAGAGCAATATTCTATTGAAAAAGCAAAGCATATCTTTTTAAAAACTTATGTGGGCTTTGTAGTAATTGTTGGAATCGCTTCTGCTCTTTCATCTACATTTCTAAATTATAGATGTTTACCATTTAGTGCTTATGGTAGAAAATCTGCTTTTGATATGACAAGAATGGAAATATTAACAGAAGCTAGACCAGATATAACCAAGGCTTATGAAAACTTCAATAATATAGTTCCACAAGATGCTACAGTAGCTGTGGCAACAATAAACGATGACTACGAATACCCACTTTGGGGAGATAAACTCACAAGAAAATTAATTGTCATTAATCCTTTTGAACAAGGCTTACGCCCCATTCCAAAAGAAGCTGATTATTTATTTTTTGCTAAAAGTGTCATTAAACCCAAAATTGGCGACATTCGTTTAGGAACAGATACAACCATGACTAAAAATGTAATTGTAAAAGGCGAAGATTATTACCTCAGAAAATTACGTTAGTTACTTTAATATTCGATGATGAAAATTGCAATTATGCAACCTTATATATTCCCATACATTGGGTATTTTCAGTTAATTAATGCTGTTGATAAATTCATTATTTATGATGATGTAAATTATATCAATAAAGGTTGGATTAATCGGAATAGAATACTTGTGAATGGTAAAGACAGCCTTTTTACCATTCCATTGAAAGAAGCGAGTCAGAATAAATTAATTAATGAAATTGAAGTAAATTGGGATAATTCTTGGAAAAGTAAATTTCTAAAAACCATCGAACAAAGCTATAAAAAAGCACCATTTTACTCGGAGATTCTTCCAATAATTGAAAAAACAATCAGCATCAATCAGACTACTATTTCAGCAGTGATTACACTAAATTTAAAATTAGTCAACGAATATCTTGATATTAACACTGAAATTGTAAGCAGTTCAAGCATTTATAACAACACTCATCTAAAAGCACAAGACAGAATTATTGATATTTGTTTGCAGGAAAAAGCTGAAACTTACATCAATCCTATTGGTGGCTTGGAATTGTACGATAAATCTGTTTTCAAAAATCAAGATATGGCATTATTTTTTATTAAAAGTAAAGCATGTACTTATAAACAATTTAAAAATGAGTTTGTACCTTGGCTTTCAATTATTGATGTTTTAATGTTTTGCTCGAAAACAGAAGTCAAAGAGTATTTGAATAATTTTGAATTAGTTTAGGTTATCATCATTTTTGATAAAATCAGTGGCTCGCCACTCAAAAATACCTTAAAAAATGGCAAAAGTAGTAGTTTTCGGAACTGAATTAGTGGCGGAATTAGCCCACTATTACTTAACAAATGACTCTGAGCATGAAATTGTTGCTTTTACTGTCAATCAAGAATATATCAAAGAATCCACTTTTTGTGGTCTTCCAGTAGTAGCTTTCGAGGAAGTAACTACGCTCTTCCCACCCGCTAAATTTAAGTTTTTCGCCCCTCTTTCTGAACGAAAAATGAATCAAATTAGGGCAAAAATCTATCAAGAAGCAAAAGATAAAGGTTATGAATTTATTTCATACATCAGCTCGAAAGCGACAGTTCTAACTGATAAAATTGGCGAAAACTGTTTTATTTTAGAAGATAATACTATTCAACCTTTTGTAACAATTGGCAATGATGTAGTACTTTGGTCGGGAAATCATATTGGTCATCACAGTGTCATTAAAGACCATGTATATTTTACTTCACACATTGTACTTTCAGGACGTTGCATTGTTGAACCTTATTGTTTTTTAGGTGTAAATGCAACAATCAGAGACGGAGTACATTTAGCAGAAGGAACTCTCATTGCGATGGGGACCAACTTTACAGGTAAAAAATCCGATGAATGGAGTATCTATAAAGGTAATCCAGCCGAAAAAGCAAAAATTTCAAGTAAAGACATTAAATTATAATTTATGAATTGGATAAAAAAAGGTCTCATCTACAAGCCCGATGGTAAATTTGGTTGGAATCAAACACATGCACATGTGCTTTGTGCAGATACCAGTTTCGAGGATAAATTACGTATTCATTATTCTACACGTGATGAAAAAGGAAGATGTATGGCTTCGTTTCTGGACTTAAATCCGAACAATTTATCAGAAGTACTTTATGTTCATGACAAACCTACTTTAGCCTTGGGCAAAGCAGGAACTTTTGATGATTGTGGAATCATGCCTACATGGTTTTTGAATCATCCAAATGGCGAAAAATGGCTTTATTACATCGGTTGGACGGTCAGAAACACCATTCCATATCATAATTCGATTGGCATTGCAAAAAGTACTGATGGTTTGAACTTTACAAAAATGTTTGAAGGACCAGTAATTCATACCATTGCTACAGAACCGCTTTTTAATGGAAGTTGCTGTGTTTTATTTGATAAAGGACTTTTTAAAGTGTGGTATCTAAATTGTACAGATTGGTACAATGCACCAGATGGCAAAATTGAACCTTGTTATCATCTAAAATATGCAGAATCAATTGATGGAATTAATTGGGTTCGTCAAGGGAAAATTGCGATTGACTATAAAGATGAAGTTGAGGGCGGTATTTCAAGACCAACCGTACTGATTGAAGATGGCATTTACAAAATGTGGTATTCATATAGAGCAATTGACGATTATAGAACTAATACCGAAAGAAGTTATAGAATTGGCTATGCTGAATCTCTGGATGGAATCAATTGGACAAGACTAGACGACCAAGTAGGAATTGATATTTCTGAGAGTGGTTGGGATGCTCAAATGATTGAGTATCCATTGGTCATTAATCATCAAGGAGAAAAAATAATGTTTTATAACGGAAATGGCTTTGGTGCAAGCGGTTTTGGTTATGCTGTATCAAAATAAACATATCAAAAAATGATAGATGTAGAAAACTTCAAAAAAACTGGTTACCAGCTTATTAAAGGACTCTTCACAGTCGAAGAAATCGACCAAATCAGACAAGATGCCAGCAATATTTTTTTAAATCAAATGCGGTATCTCAACTATCCAATTGATAATATTAGCTCGGACGAGGATTTCAACAAATTATTGTTCCAACTTTTTGAGGAGCATCCAAATAGATTAATTGCTAGTGGAAAACATATCCAACATTTAATTTCCCTTCATAGACTTTCTTTAGACGAACGTATCATAAGTAATCTACAAAAATTGGGTCTTCAAGTTCCTAATATTTGTACTCGTCCTGTTATGTTTTTCAACGCCAAAAAACTCGCTAAAAAGCAAGTTTACTGGAAAACTGACGCTCATCAAGACTGGAGAAGTATGCAAGGCTCATTGAACTCGATGGTTGTTTGGGTAGCTTTAGCAGATATTGATATATCACTTGGTGCTTTAGAAGTAATTCCAGAAAGCCATAAACTAGGTTTACAAACTACCGAAATGGTTGATTCTTTTGGGCTTATTCCAGATGATTTAGTGCAGAAAAATCAGTTTGTTCCTATCGAAGTACGCAAAGGAGATGTATTATTTTTCTCTTCATTATTAATTCATCAATCTGGCGATAATTCAACAGAAAACGGTATTCGTTGGTCATGTCATTTTAGATATAATGATTTATCCGAAAATCAGTTTATCGAACGTGGCTATCCGCATCCTTATGTGTATTATCCAAATGCAGATTTAATTACGCCAAACTATCCCCAACTTGAAGATGTTACTAATTATTTTCAATCATGATTGAAACAAAACAAGCTGAAAATATTGAAGTAAGTGTTTTTATTACGGTTTACAATCACGAAAAATTTCTGAGAGAGTGCCTCGATAGTCTTGTTAGTCAAATAACTAATTTCAATTTTGAAATCGTCATCGGCGAAGACTGTTCTCCTGATAACTCTCGTGCCATTGTCATTGAATATGCTAATAAATATCCAGAATTAATTGTTCCTATTTTATATGAAGTAAACCAAGGTTCAAAAAAATGTCCCGGGAAAGGGAATTTTACCAATACATTTTATCAATGCAAAGGAAAATACATCGTTCATATAGAAGCTGACGATTATTTAATCAATAATCATAAACTTCAAATACAGTATGATTTTTTAGAACAAAACCCTGAGGCATCTGCCTGTTTTCATAACGCCATTATGTCGTATGAAGATGGAACAGGAAGACCAAACACCAATATCAATCCTCCAGATCAAAAAGAAAAAATCTATCCTGAAGATTTTCTTAGCCAAAAAGAAGTTTGGTTCATGGCAACTGCCAGTGTGATGTTCAGGAGAAATCTGATTGGCGAAAAGTTTCCAGATTGGTTTTTGCAATCAAAAAGTGGCGATATTCCTTTGTATTTAATGTTATCAAACAAAGGTTATATTGGTTATATTCCTGACGTAATGTGTGTTTATAGAAGGCATTTGAGTGGAATGAGCTACACTGATAGCAATTTAGATGAAGTATTTATTAAAAACAGAATGTTTATGTATTCTAATGTTGATAAAGAACTAAACTTCAAATACAATCATTTGATAAAACCCATTTTAGGCGAATATTATTTATTACTTACCAATGTTTTTAAGCTTAAAAATCAGTATTTTCAAAGTATTTATTTTGCTTTTATTTCTTTGTACTTAACAAAGCCCAATTCAAAAAAACATTTAAAATCTGTTTTTCAAGACTTTATTATTCCAACACGTTTGATGAAAGTTTATGCCAACGTAAAATGGAGATTAGAAACTTTATTCAGTAAAAAAGCCTCTCAATAATGTTGAGAGGCTTTTATTTTGGAGTATTTCGTAATTATGTTTTTTGCTTTTTCTTCTTCGCTGCTGGGAATAAAACATTATTCAAAATCAAACGATAACCTGGCGAATTAGGATGCAAATTCAAATCGGTTGGTTCTTCGTTTACATAATGTCTATAATCTTCGGGGTCATGTCCGCCATAAAAAGTCCAAAAGCCTTTTAAGAAAGTACCGTGAATATAACGAGCTTCATTTAACGAACGATTTTCGCCTAATACAATTACTTCTGGTTTCAACAATTCTTTTTTGTAAGAAGTAGTCTGTCCCATAAAACCATGAATTGTAGTTTCATGATTTTGTGTCAACATTGTAGGAATTGGATCCCACTTAGCAGAAAATTGAAAAAGATTGAAAAAATCATTTTCCTCTCCTACTGGTCTTGACTCATTTGTATAAGCCTCAATATTCGAAAATTCAACTACTTGTGGATGAAAAATCAAACCAAAATTTTGAAAGGCAAAAGTCTTAGAAAAATCTAATTTAGCATCCGCATTTCTATCATAACCGTCTCCATCATAAAAAGCATCCACAATATCAATTCCTTCAGCAGCTAAAGCAATGTCATACGTATCGGTTGCTGTACACATCGCAAACATATATCCTCCACCAGCTACAAATTCTTGAATTTTTTTAGCTACGCCCAATTTCAATTGAGATACTTTATCAAAGCCAAATTTTTGGGCATTCTTTTTATCTTCTCGCAACTGAGCTTGATACCACGTTTGTCCACTCTGATTCAAAAACTTGCCCATCTGACCTGTAAAATCTTCATGATGAAGGTGAAGCCAATCATATTCTGGTAGTTTACCAGTCATTACTTCATCATCAAAAATCAAATCGTAAGGAATTTCAGCATAAGTCATTGCTAAAGTAACGGCGTCGTCCCAAGGTTGGGCAGTTTTAGGTGAATAAACGGCTACTCTTGGCGGTTTTTGAAGTTTTACAACATCCATATTTACATCTGGACTACTAACTTCTGCTCTGATTTGCGAAGCTTGTCCTTCAGAAATTACTTCATAGCTTACTCCTCGAATAATCAATTCATTTTCAAATTTCTGAGCTTGTGGAAACATAAAAGCACCACCACGGTAGTTCAAAAGCCACTCTACTTCTGTATCATGTGTTTTAAGAATCCAATAAGCTATTCCGTAAGATTTTAGATGGTTTTTCTGCGTTTCATCCATCGGAATCAGAATCTGAGAAGCAAACAAGCGACCAGTAAACGTTAAGAATATGATAAACGGAAATAATAGCCTTTTCATTGGTGAAGTTATTTAAGTTCTCTGAACTAAATTTGTTATTCATAAACGATAAACGAATTTAGTATATTATTAGTGCTAATCACAATCCTGATTAGCTAAACATACTTCGTCTTGATTTATTTTGGTTTCAAATCGAATCCGTTTCAATATCCACAACTATGAATTTATTAGAAAATATTCGTGAGGGATTACGCTCTATCAGGGCAAATATGCTAAGAACCACCCTTACCGCTTTAATCATTGCCATTGGTGTAACCGCATTGGTTGGAAGCCTCACTGTAATTGATGGTATTCAAAGCTCAGTAAATAATAGCTTTGCAGGCTTAGGAGCTAATGCTTTTGACCTTAGAAACAGAGATATTTTCAAAATCAGAAAAGACGGCGAAAAAGAAAAGAATTATCCACAAATTGATTATCGTGAAGCAAAAATGTACAAAGAAAAATTTGGACATTCAGCCATTATTGGATTGAAAGTAAATGTTAGTTTTTCGGTTGAAGTAAAATATGAATCGAAGAAAACTAATCCAAATTCAAGAGTAATAGGTACAGACGATAATTTTATGGATATAAAAGGCTATAAAATTGACAAAGGAAGAACTTTCTCAGCTAATGATTTACAATATGCGGTAAATGTTTGTATTATCGGTACTGATATTGTTGATCAACTTTTTGAAAAAAACACAAACCCAATTGATAAAGAAATTAATATTCTTGGACAGAAATTTAAAGTAATCGGTTTATTAGAGAAAAAAGGTAGTATGATGGGTGGCGGAGATGATAGAGTAATTTTTATGCCTTTAGAAACTGGCAGAAAAATGGCTCAAGGAAAAACCCTTACTTTTGATATTGTTACTTCTGTTCCCAATATAACCGATATTGATAATGTAATTGAAGAAGCTAGAGGAGTAATGAGAATTATCAGACAAGACCAAATTGGTGAACCCGATTCATTTTCAATAGAACGTTCAGATTCATTAGCCAAACAATCTGAAAGTATTACTGGAATTTTAAGAGTGGCAGGTTTTGGAGTAGGTTTTATTACTTTGCTAGGTGCAGCCATCGCCTTGATGAACATTATGCTAGTTTCAGTAACAGAAAGAACACAAGAAATTGGTATCAGAAAATCATTAGGTGCCACACCATATCTAATCCGGTTACAATTTCTGATTGAAGCCGTTGTAATTTGTATATTAGGCGGTTTAGGAGGCATCTTTTTAGCCATCTTGATTGGTAATCTATTTGCACAATTATTAATGGGCGGTACTGCAAGTTTTATAATGCCTTGGTTCTGGATGTCAATCGGAATTGGTGTTTGTGTTGTAGTAGGATTATTTTCTGGAATTTACCCTGCATACAAAGCTTCAAAACTAGACCCAATAGAATCGCTAAGATATGAATAATTTTTTTTCATTTTTATCAATCTTATAACCAATCTAGTAATCAGAAACTTACAAGAACACTTACAAAAAAGTTTCAGATTAATTAAATGTTAAGGTTGTGTAGTCCAAAAACATCACTTATCTTTGCATCAAGTTTGAGAAATCAAATGCCCAGATGGCGGAATTGGTAGACGCGCTGGTCTCAAACACCAGTGTCTTCACTGGCATGCCGGTTCGACTCCGGCTCTGGGTACTTGTCAATAGCCTGACTACTTTATGTAGTTAGGCTTTTTTGTTTTACTACAATTTGTATTATAAAACAGCCCTCAAAACAAATGTTAAGAGGGCTGTTTTTATTTTATTAATAATTTTCGGGATGGAATCCCGAAGTACTTAATCATAATTCAACACAGGTGCCAACCACCTTTCAGTATCTTCTAAACTCATGTTTTTACGGTTTGCATAATCTACCACTTGGTCTTTGGCTATTTTGCCTAATCCGAAATATTTACTATCTGGATGCGAAAAATACCAACCACTCACAGAACTAGCAGGATACATGGCAAAACTTTCTGTCAGGATAATTCCTAATTTTTCTTCGGCTTGCAATAATTCAAACAAAGTTGCTTTTTCGGTATGGTCTGGACAAGCTGGATAACCAGGTGCTGGACGGATACCATCATACTTTTCTGAAATCAAATCTTCTGTACTCAGGTTTCCTTCATTTGAATAGCCCCAGAATTCTTTACGAGTACGCTCGTGCATTAATTCAGCAAAGGCTTCTGCCAAACGGTCGGCAAGGGCTTTTACCATGATAGAATTATAGTCATCATGGTCACGGTCGTACTTTTCAATTAAGGCTTCAATGCCAATCCCAGCAGTAACAGCAAATGCTCCGATATAATCTTGTTCGCCAATACTTTCTGGTGCAATAAAATCACTCAAGCAAAGGTTTGGCAAATGTGATGCTTTTTGTCCTTGCTGACGAAGATTATGAAGCACTTTTGGATTTTCTTCATTCTTGGTCACAAGATATTCTTTATGAAGATGAACGCCATGTTTTTCACAAGGAATTTCTCGGATTACCTCTTCAAAATCTGACAAAATAATATCGTCTTCATTTGAATTAGCTGGATAAAAACCAACCACCGCACGAGCCGTCAACAATTTATTATCAATAATTTCTTTCAATAAAGCTTGAGCATCATTGAATAATTTACGAGCCTCCGCTCCTACTACTTCATTATCAAAAATCTTTGGATACTTCCCAGATAATTGCCAAGTAGAGAAAAATGGAGTCCAGTCGATATATTTGGCAATTTCGGCTAAATCGTAATTATCGAAATAACGATTTCCTAAAAAAGTAGGCTTCTTTGCTTTGAAATTTGTCCAATCAATTTTGTCTTTATTCAACCTTGCCTTTTCAATCGGCACATAGTTTTTATCTTTTTGACGACTGGCGTGGTCAGTTCTCATTTGAGCGTACTGAGCTTTAATTTCGTCAAAAATCTCTTCTTTGGTTTGCTCACTTTGCATCAATCTACCAGCCACAGGCACACTTTTAGACGCATCCAACACGTGAATTACTGGCCCAGAATAATGTGGGTCAATTTTTACAGCCGTATGAATTCTTGAAGTAGTTGCACCACCAATTAGCAAAGGCAATTTAAAACCTTGACGCTCCATTTCTTTGGCAACACCCACCATTTCATCCAATGAAGGCGTAATCAAACCCGAAAGTCCGATAATATCTACATTATGTTTTTTGGCTTCTTCCAAAATCTTCGGTGTTGGTACCATTACACCTAAATCAATGATTTCGTAATTATTACAACCCAACACAACGCCCACGATATTTTTACCAATATCATGAACATCTCCTTTTACAGTTGCCAACAAAATTTTACCTGCGGAAGAACTTTCACCTACTTGTTTTTCTGCTTCAATGTAAGGCAACAAGTATGCTACCGCTTTTTTCATCACACGAGCAGATTTTACTACTTGTGGTAAGAACATTTTTCCTTCTCCGAACAAATCTCCCACTACGTTCATACCGTCCATTAGTGGTCCTTCAATTACATGCAAAGGTTTTTCTACTTGCTGACGAGCCTCTTCAACATCTTGGTCAATAAATTCGGTTAAACCTTTTATCAAAGCGTGTTCCAAACGTTTTGATACGGGTAAATCTCTCCAAGCATTATCAATTACTTGTTCTTTTCCTTTTGATTTTACGGTTTCTGCAAAAGTTACTAAACGCTCAGTAGCATCGTCTCTACGATTCAACAATACGTCTTCGCAAAGCTCCAACATATCTTTTGGAATATCATCATACACGCCCAACTGACCAGCATTTACGATACCCATGTCCATTCCAGCTTTGATGGCGTGATACAAAAATACCGTGTGCATCGCTTCACGAACTGGTTCGTTTCCACGGAATGAGAAAGAAATATTTGAAACCCCGCCCGATACTTTGGCGAATGGAAGATTTTCTTTAATCCAACGAGTAGCATTAATAAAATCGACAGCATAGTTGTTATGCTCTTCCAAACCTGTGGCTACTGTAAGAATGTTAGGGTCAAAAATGATGTCTTCTGCTGGGAAGCCTACTTCGTCCACCAAAATTCGGTATGCTCTTTCACAAATTTCGATTCGTCTTTCATAAGAATCAGCCTGACCTTGTTCATCAAAAGCCATGACAACAGCCGAAGCACCATAACGTTTTACTTTCTCTGCCGATTCTCTAAATTTTGTTTCGCCTTCTTTTAGTGAAATTGAGTTTACGATAGATTTCCCTTGAACACATTTCAAACCTGCTTCGATTACTTCCCATTTCGAGGAGTCAATCATAATTGGCAATTTGGCAATGTCTGGTTCAGCCATCAATAAATTCAAGAAGGTTTTCATGGCTTCAACGCCATCAATCATTCCTTCATCCAAGTTTACGTCGATTACTTGCGCACCACCATCTACTTGTTCACGGGCTACAGCAATAGCATCGTCGTATTTTCCTTCACGCACCAAACGAGCAAATTTCTTTGAACCCGTCACATTACAACGTTCGCCAATGTTGACAAACATCGTATCTTCTTTGATAATCAAAGGCTCTAAACCAGAAATAATTTGGTCATTATTCGCTTCTGGCAATTGGCGAGGAGGATATTTTGCAGCTACTTCAGCAATGGCTCTGATATGTGCTGGCGTAGTTCCGCAACAGCCACCAATGATATTCATAAAACCATGTTGAAGAAAATCTTCTACAATCACAGCCATTTCAGCAGGCGATTGGTCGTACTCTCCCATTTCGTTTGGCAAACCTGCATTCGGGTGAGCCGACACCATAAATGGTGCTTTGTCAGCTAAAATCTGTACATAAGGACGCATCAAATCTGCTCCTAAAGCACAGTTTAAACCCACAGAAAGTAAATCAATATGCGAAACAGAAGCTAAAAAAGCCTCAGTGGTTTGTCCAGATAAAGTACGTCCAGAAGCATCCGTAATTGTTCCAGAAACCATCACAGGGATTTTGGTCGTTGGATTTGCTAATGCGGCTTTTGGATTATTTTGCTTGGGAATAGAAGTACTTTGTAGCGGACGAATAGTTCCATTCTTTTTATCTGATTGGTACAAATCTATCGCATACAATGCTGCTTTGGCATTAAGCGTATCGAAAATGGTTTCAACCAATAATACATCTGCTCCGCCATCTACCAAACCTTGGATTTGTTCGTAATAAGCATCTACCAATTCATCAAAAGTTACGGCACGATAACCGGGGTCGTTCACATCTGGCGAAAGCGACAGTGTTCGGTTCGTTGGTCCAATTGAGCCCGCTACAAAACGTGGTTTATCTGGATTTTTAGCGGTATATAAATCTGCTACTTCACGAGCAATTTTCGCTGATTCGTAGTTTAATTCATATACATAATCTTCCATGTGATAATCCGCCATGGCAATAGATGTTCCCGAAAAAGTATTTGTTTCGGCAATATCTGCACCTGCTTCAAAGTATTTCGCATGGATTTCTTTAATTACTTCGGGCTTCGTAATAGAAAGCATATCGTTGTTTCCCTTTACTTCATGCGGGAAATCACGAAATTTTTCACCTCTGTAATCGGCATCACTTAATTTATACTCCTGAATCAATGAACCCATCGCTCCGTCAAGAACAAGGATTCTGTTTTTCAAGATTTCTCCTATATTGGGATTGTTCATATCTTTTTTAGCACTAGGCTGTAAGCAATTAGCTTTGAGCTTTTTTGACTTATTAATCTTTTAGCAATAACACCTTTCATGTTTCATCGTTTAAAGTAAGATTACTTATTAATTCGATGAAATTAAATCATACCGTTTCTACAATAAACTGCAAAATTACTGGTGTTGATTTAAATAACATAAATTAACTACAAAGTTATCCCAAAAAGATAATTCATTTGCTTTAATTCGTCAATTTGGATATAATTTCTACTTTTAAATAGCCGATTGGATAATATTCATTAAATTAAAAGCTTAATTTAAAAGAATAGGGATAAATTATCTCAGTGAATACTTAAACCACAAAACACATCAACATGAAACTAGACTCAACTGATCGAGAAATCTTAAAACATCTACAGGAAGATGCTCATCTGACAACCAAAGAATTATCGGGAAGACTTAATTTATCACCTACTCCCGTTTATGAGCGTGTACGAAGACTTGAAAAAGAAGGCGTTATTAAAGGTTATGTAGCCTTGGTAAATCGTGAGAAAATCGAAAAGGATTTAATGGTATTTTGTAGCATCCGTTTGAAAGAACATGCCCAAGCAGCAGGAGCAAAATTTGTAAAAGAAATTGTTCAGCTAGATGAAGTACAAGAATGCTACAATATTTCGGGTGATTATGATTTTATGCTCAAAATTATTGTGCATGATATGAGAGAGTATCAGGGTTTTTTAATGAACAAATTGGCATCTTTAGAAAACATTGGCAGTACTCACAGCATTTTTGTGATGTCAGAAATTAAGGCAGAGACTAAATTGAAGGTTTAGTATTGATTGATGATTGAACTTTATTTACCTCAACCAGTAGCGGCAGTCCCTTGGGTTGCCGCTACTGGTTTTTAAAGAGCAAAATAGTTTATTGAACTCCTTATAAGAAAATTTTATGTAGCACAAGCGGAAGCTCTTTTTACTTTGAGGAACATAGTTGTATCAACGATTAGATGAAATTACTAACAATTTATTTTTTGATTTGATAGGAATACTTGTGATATTGAGCCAGAATATAAACCTTAAAATAACTACAAAATATGAAAGCGACGCTTCGCCATTGTTTACTCTGGATACTATTATTTAACTTTTTTGTTGGACACGCTCAAAAAGACAGACATTATCTTGGTATTTTGACAACAATATTAAAAAAAGAAAATTCTGCGAAGCATTTCATTAAACAATTAGATTCTTTGCATACTAAATTTTCTCGTCATGGTCTTGCAAATACCTATATTGATAGAGATGTAGATTTTGATGTTTTTCATCTAAGAGTAAATATCTTTCTTGACTCAGAGAGCTATCAGATTGATTTACTAAAAGAGAATGATAGCCTACTTGCCAAATCTATCAAAAATTATCCAAACATATTAATTTCTAATAGTCCTTTATTTGTTACCATCGCTGATAGCAACAAAGTGTTAAACTTCTTACGACAAAGAAATACTTTTTATCAATCTAAAAAATCAATATCTGATTTAATTGAAGAATTAACTATGTCAGAAGAATATGCTTTTAAATGTGGTTATGGAAGTAAAACCACTGAAAAAGGTGCTATCGTTGAAGCTTTCGTTGAAAATGAAAACATTGATGAACTGCATAAAATGCTACAAAGTATCAATATTGAAACTCAAGCATTTGGTGTACAAGGATTTAAAATGTTGGAAGTAGCACATTTTTACATTCCTAAGTATATCAGAAAAACCCTTAGTCATATTAAAAAGAGAAACTCTATTACCATAACTTGTGCAGGTTGTTTTACTGGAATTCTTGAACGTATTTACAGTGCCGACCCACAATCTAAACAATAAATATTAGCAACAACACTTTAAGAACATCTTTATGAAACAACTATTGACAATCACATTTTATCTACTTGTTTGTTTAAATAGCATTGGGCAAACTACAATATCCAATATCCTTACACCAAAGCATCAAAACATTAAAGGCACTAAAATCAGTTTAATTCCTCCAAAAGGATTTGATAATGCCACTAATTTTCTAGGACTTCAACAAAATGAAAGTGGTTCTACAATCATGATTATAGATTTACCTGCTCCTTTTTCAGAGATTTCTAAGGCTTTTACTAAAGAAACTTTTTTAACAAAAGGAATTGTGGCTAAAGAGATTGAGCATCTTACCTTCAATAATTTACCAGCTCTTTTTGTAACTGCAGAACAAAATGCCTACGGTAAAACTTTTTCAAAATTTATGTTAGTCTTTGGTTCTGAAAAAGAAATCATGATGATTAATGGAGCATTTCCAAACAATCTACAGGAGATTGGAGAAGAGATTAAAACATCAATACTTTCAAGCTATTATGATGCGAATAAGAAAATAAATCCATTTGAAAATATAGATTATGAAATAGATGTTTCTTCTAGTAAGCTGATTTTTGCTAGTGGAATGGCAAACTCATTAACATTTACAAGTGATGGGAAATCACCTACACAATCAAATGACAAAACGTATTTAATCGTTGCAAAATCATTCGGACAAATGGAAATTGCTGATAAAAAACTTTTCTCTCTCAATAGACTTAAACAACTTCCTATGGAATTTGTAAAAACAGAAAGTATCCAAGAAATTTCTATTGATGGCATTGCGGGTTATGAAATGATTGCTACGGTAAAAGACAAAAAAACAGGAGCTTTGGAGAAAGCTTATCAAACAATTTTATTCAGTGATAATCTTTACTACATCCTCTCAGCGGGAACTAACAACGACTTCGATAATAATATCAATGCAATCAGAAATGTTGTGAAAACATTTAAACGAAAATAATTGATAATTGAACTTAATTTACCTCAACCAATAGCGGTAGTCCTTTACTGTTGCCGTAATTGGAAAAACTCCTCCGATTCGGCAACCGCAAGTGATTGCCACTACTGTTTTATAAAAGGCAATTTTACACATCCAACTATAAAAGAAAATACATTAATCATTGTTGATTAAATCATATAAACCAACAAGTTATCACAAAAAGTAAACTTAAAATATCCAACTAAATATTGTCCCTAACCCTACAAAAATTGCCACTACCAAGATAATCAAAATGGCTATAAATATATATGGCATTAGTTTATCAGATAAAGTAGTTTTGTATTCTACTTTGGGTTTTGACGTCTGTTTCTCATCTATTAGTTCAATGTATTGGAGGTATGTATCAGCATCTTCATAAATCCAATCCCCGTAATAATCAAGAGGAATTACTTTATCTTTTTTGTCTTCTATAATTTTATTACTTTCAATAGAAGCCTTTAGCAATTCCAAAGCAAATAACTCTAATCCCTCTTTATTTGCTTTAATAAAACTTTCATCACTACCACCACCGTATTGAAAAATGCCCCAAATAGCTTGTTTGTTCAATTCAGTTTCATCAAACTTATTGATTATATTTTGTAGTTCGTCTTCTGTCATTTCTTTATCTTTTGGGAATAAAATTTACTCATAATTGAGTAA
This sequence comes from Arcicella gelida, assembly GCF_034931025.1. Lineage (NCBI taxonomy): Bacteria > Pseudomonadati > Bacteroidota > Cytophagia > Cytophagales > Flectobacillaceae > Arcicella > Arcicella gelida. Next base: position 67,756 of record NZ_JAYGIL010000021.1, read on the forward strand.
ATTTCTTATTACTTTAGTTAACTCTTCTGCCTTGTTTAAAGTCATTAAATGTCCTCCTCCATTAACTTTTATATCACTTTTCACTAAACAATATGGTAGAATTCTATCTGACGTTCCGTGAATATGTTTTAGATTTTTGTGGACTATATCGTTCTTCCAATTCACAATTTTATCAATTGCCCATATTAAAAAAACTTCGTCAGTATCCAGCATGATGCTTGCTAACATTTCTTTATCCTCTTTATTACTTGTACCGAAAAGCCAATTACTGAAAAAATTAGGAGTTTTAAGCACAACTATTGGAATTAGTCGATGAAGTTTAAGCATTCCCGCAAAGCGATAGTAAAATGGTATTTCTTGTTGAGTTTTAGCAGAAGCAATGATAATGATTTTTTCAGTATCAATCAGCTTAGCAACTTCAGTAGCCATCATTCCACCAAATGAAAGTCCTATTAAAATTGGATTATTAGTTTTGATTTGCTCTATCAGACGAAGGGCATAATTTTCAATAGTTTCATTAGAATTTGGAGTAATCCAATGAATAAAAGTAACATCAAAACCAGTAAAGTCTAGCTTCTTGAAAACCCTTTCATCTGCTCCAAGTCCACTGAAAACATAAATACTTTTCATTGATTTTTATTGATAAAAACATAAAAAAGAATCACCAAAATACTAAAGAAGCAATCCTTTACGGTTGCTGAATTAGAAATAATCCTTCCGATTCGGCGTCAGCAAGAGATTGCCGCTACTTCATTTTTTACAGATTATTCACCTAACCCTATCATGAAAGTAATCAAAAAGAATATATGTTCTCACATCTGAGCCTTCCAAGATAAAAAACTAAGACTTTTCATTAACACTTTAATTTCTCTCCTGTTAAATAACGAGTTCCAAAATTACTCTATCGAACCTATAGGATTTTTTTTTACAACTACGTATATTTGTTGAGAGTCAACCATCAATTATCAAACTAAAAATCCTTATTCAATGAAAAAACTATTTGCAATCGTTCTGCTTGCACTTCCTATGGCTGTTCATGCACAAAAAGTAAAACCTAATGTTCAAGTAAAAGGAACACTTAAAAACATCAAAGACACTCTTTCTATTATCTATGCAAATTATGCTGCTAATGGTAAAAGAGTAGTAGATAGTGCCAACGTAGTGAATGGACAATATGCTTTTAATATCAGCATCAGTGAACCTGTAAGAGTACAATTTTCTGCTAAAAATGCGGCTAACAAAAAAGCTAGACTTACTCAAAGAAACGTTGCTAGTGTTTTTATCGAACCGGGCATTATTAATGTTGCTAGTGTGGACTCTTTCACAAACGTAAGTGTAAAAGGTTCTAAATCTCACATTGAATTTGAAAAATTGAATCTGGCTTCAAAACCTTATGATAGTCAATTAGAAGTACTCTACAAGCAATATTCAGAATTCAATAAAAATAAAAACAAAGCTGCTGCTGATAAAGTAGAAGCATCAATTGATTCTTTAGATGAAAAACAAAGAGAAGATGTTTATGGAAGCTACTTGAAGAAAAATCCAAACTCTCCTATCGCTCTTTATGCTTTAAAAACTTATGCTGGCTATGAAATTTTGGTTGATAAAGTAGAACCGCTTTTCAATTCGTTATCAAGCCCGATTAAATCTTCTGTTTCTGGTGCGGAATTTAAAGCTAAAATTGAAACAGCAAAACTTACTGGTATTGGTAGAGAAGCTTTAGATTTCACACAAAACGACACTTTGGGTGTAGCTGTTAAATTGTCTTCTTTAAGAGGTAAATATTTATTAATTGACTTTTGGGCAAGTTGGTGTGGACCATGTAGAAGAGAAAACCCGAATGTGGTAAAAGTATTTAACCAGTACAAAGACCAAGGTTTTCATATCATCGGTGTTTCTTTAGACCAACCTAATGCCAAAGAAAAATGGTTAAAAGCCATTCACGATGATCAACTTACTTGGACGCATGTTTCTGATTTAAAATATTGGGAAAATGAAGTAGCTAAACTTTACGGCATTCAAGCTATTCCACAAAATTTGTTATTAGACCCAGATGGCAAAATCATTGCAAAAAATCTAAGAGGAGAAGCTTTAGGAAAGAAATTAGAAGCAATTTTCAGTAAGCAAAGTAATGTAAAAAGTGAGACTCAATCTAAGGGAAAATAAAGAGTAAACAAATCCCTCATAAATTCTAAAATTAAAAAAGCGGTCGAAATTTGTTTTTCGACCGCTTTTTTTATTGGTTTATAGTTCTGTTTGGAAGTTTCTTACTAACCTTCTAAAATATATTTTGCCCCTTTGTGACTATTTTATTAAAAAACATTTTAAACTACTTCATTGTAAAATCATTCCGTTCCTAAACCATATTCTGCATCAAGAAGTACTCCAGAATTACTACCTTGAAAGAAATGCTTTAAACCTTCAACCATAAAAGCAGTTCTCAATACATTATCTCTTAACATTTTTATATCTTCTGTCGCACAAAGTTGAGTATCTGATGGAATTCTAAAATATGGATAGATAAACCAGCAAAAATCTTTCTTCCTTGTTCCTACAGGAATCTTCCATCGTCCTTGTGTAGCATAGATATTTTTAATGATTTGTTTGGTTACGAAAGATGGTAAATTACCATCGTGCCGAATGCTATCTACTTTATTATTTCCATTCACTCTAAAATAGAAAATCTCCCATGTAGCTTTACATTCAGTGCTTTCAGGATATGGAATATCTTCCATCAATAAATAGTTAATGTACGCTGGTCTGCCTTTTATATTAGCTTCTTCAATTGGTGGCGGTAAAGTAAAAGGGATTTTAGCAGCTTGTTGAGAAAATACATTATTTCCCCAAAATAATAAAAGATAAAAAATGGTTTTTTTCATTTGTAGATAGTTAAAAAGTTTTCTTTCTTCGAAAAATCAATGTAGAAAATTTAATTCAATTACTAGCGTATTGGTTTAATCTAGTGATTGAATTTTATTTAGTAAAATCTACTTCAACACTTCAACTGAAATTTTACTATCACCATACACACGATGAGTCGCTTTTTGGAAATCACTTTCTTTGGCTTTATAGATGTTTTCTACGTATTTCTGTGGGTTGATGTCGAATAACGGAAATACAGTAGATTGCACTTGAATCATAATTTTATGTCCCTTTTTGAAAGTATGTAACACATCTTGTAAACGGAAATTGATGTCTGTTACTTTGTTGGCAATTAAAGGTTCAGGTTTACTAAATGAATTTCTGAAACGAGAACGCATGATTTCACTTCTAACCATTTGCTGATAGCCACCCAAAGTAATATGTGCTGGCGTATAAGGACTATTCTTTTCATCACCCGGATATACATCAACTAATTTCACAAACCAGTCAGCATCAGTGCCAGTAGTTGAAATTTTTAGTTTCGCCATGATTTCTCCGCCCAAAGTAATGTCTTCTGTTAATACATCTGTTTCAAAAGTCAAAACATCAGTTCTACGTCCAGCGAAACGTTGGTCTTCACTCATATAATTTCTTGGACTAAATCCTAAAATTTGTTGTGGGTCTTCTGTATAAGGAACAGGTTTTGAAGGGTCAGAAACAAATTCTGCAAAGCCTTTTGCTGGAGTTCCTGTAGCAATTTTTCCATTTGGACTTAAATAAAAATCTATTTTTTGAGCTGTCTTTACAGGATATTCAGCAAACTCTTTCCATTCTTTTTTACCAGTATCAAATAATGTCGCTTCTGCTAATTTACTGTTTCCATCACCAGCTTCTTTCAAGAAATGCTTAAAGAATTTCAATTCAATATTTTTCTGATAATGTGTTGCAATACTATCGCCAAAGTAAATATTTGAATGGAAATGATGTCCACGTTCACGTGACCAATCACCATGCCCAAAAGGTCCCATCACAATTGAATTGTAAATATTTGGATTATTTTTCTCAAGAGTTTTATAAATAGAAAGTGGTCCGTATAAATCTTCAGCATCAAACCAACCACCCACTAGCATAAATGCAGGAGCATTCTTGATGTTTTTTAGGTGTGGAAGAATACTTCTTTTTTGCCAGAATTCATCATAGTTGGGATGTTGAACGTGTTCTTGCCAAAAGAAATTATCTGTATAATTTTCTCCTAAATTTTTAAGTGGAGACATCGTTTTATACCACTCAAAACCATCGAAAGTTTTGATTTTCGGAAATTGCTCATCATACCAAGAATTCGTTGTAGGCTTTGGATGCTGTACGCCAAACACAGGAAATGTTAACCCATAACCTATTGTAAAAGCTCCATTATGATGAAAATCATCAAAGAAAAAATCAGCAATAGGTGCTTGTGGTGAAGCAGCTTTTAATGCTGGATGACCACACAAAGCACCAGCAATTGTATAAAAACCAGGGTATGAAGTACCGAATTGACCAACGTTTCCATTGTTATTCGGCAAGTTTTTTACTAGCCAATCAATAGTATCATAAGTATCTGAAGCTTCGTCAATATCTTTATTGCTGTTTTTGTTTGGAATATGCGGAGTCATATTAGTGAAAACTCCTTCCGACATCCAGCGTCCACGTACATCTTGGTCAACAAAAATAAATTTCTCACGCATTAAGTATCTTGAGTTCGAAATTAGATTGGGTAATTGGTCTTTACCATAAGGAGCAACGCTGTAGCAAGTTCTTTTGAGGATAATCGGATATTTTTTGTTGGCAGAGGCATCCTTAGGCGTATAAACGTTAGTGAAAAGTTTTACACCATCTCGCATTTCGATTTCGTATTGCATCTTGACGTAGTTTTCACGAACAAAGGCAGAGTCTAATTGAGCAACCGTTAGCTTTTGTGCTTGATTATAAAACGAAAAGCTACAAAGAGTGAACAACAGTAATAATTTTTCCATGTTTTTTGATGAATATTTGTTGAGTATGAATGCAATATAAAATAAGGGAACGATGTATTTGTGATGATTTGTATTTACCAAGTTCTAGCAAGAGGAATCATAATGGTAGAAACTACTTTGTCTTCAATTTCTTCAATTTTCAAGGAAGCTTCACCTGTGTACTGTAATTCTAAGCGTTTTTTGAGATTTACTAAACCAATACCGCTACCATCCTGTCGTTTTACGTTATCTTGCATAACAAGATTTCCAGTATTGATTACTTGCATCATTAGGTTTTCATCTTCTTCAAAAATTCTCACTTTTACTTCTCCTCCATTTTTTAGTTTAGCAATTCCATGTTTGATAGCATTTTCAATAAGAGTACTTAAAGAAATGGGAATAATCATTTTATTAATCAGTTTTTCGTCGATGTCAAAGTAATACATCAATCTTTTATCGAATCTGATTTTTTCTAAAAAGAGATAAGCTTTAGTGAGTTTTAGTTCTTCTTCAACTCGTACAGTTTGAGATTCCCCAATGTTGAGTGATAAACGTAACAAATCTGAAAGCTGATCGACAGCTTCACGGGCTTCGTGATGGTCTATTACCATTAAAGCTTTGATACTGTTGAGTGCATTAAAAAAAAAATGAGGATGTAATTGTGTTTTAAGCGCATCTAATTCCGATTTGATAAGCATCTTTTCCATCGAAATCATTTTCTCATTCATGGTTTGTTTCTGTGTAACATATCTGAGAATATGAAAGAAGAAAAACCAAGGAGTAGTTACCCAAATATCATCTACAAACAGACCGAAATAATCGCCAAAGGTATTATAGTTGCTTTTTAATATTTCACTTGAAGTGAATTTAATATCTAAAACAAAAAATAGAAAGCCAAGTATAATATTTCCTATTAATGGAAATAAAAGAAATGTTTGAACCGAAGAGTCCTCAGGTTGGTATTTATCTACAAACAGTTTGTAAGTATGCGTAGCAAAAAGTCCAAATATGAAAACTGCAGTAAAGTATTGGAATAAAAGATCGTAGGTTGCATCTTCTTCAATGGTATATTTCGAAGCCATCATGGCAATGAGTAACCAGCTAGAAACCTGCATTAACCAATATATTTGTCTAAGATTCATATAAGAAAATAGCGTAAATGATATTTAATCAGATGTAAAGGTTTTAATGTTTTTGTTTCTTGAACAAAAATGAACTTTTTTTCTGACTAATACCACAAAACATAAAAAAACCTTTGTACAAGCTTGTACAAAGGTTTTTTAGTGGAGACTATGGAACTCCAAACAAAATTTAAAGCCTTCTGATTATCAGCACTTTAACCACAATTACACTATTTTTACAGACAAATTACAGACTATTTATATTAAAATTGCCCAATTTTATACCTCACAGCCCGCAAAATCTTGTATGTTTTACTGATTATTTTTTCCTTTTAGCACCTCAATCAACTCCTTTTGTGTCTCAATTGTCCTCTCTTTTTCCTTCAAAAGACTCTCATAATACGCTTTAAGCGTACTAATCTCATTATTACTTTTTCCTACAGCTTTTAAGTTCTTAGATTCAAAAACACTTGCATCATCTTCAATATCCTTAAAAAATTCCGAAAATGTCATTCCAAGAGCGGGCAAATAAATCCTTAATCGCTTTGTGTGCACATCATCATTTTTAATGTCAAAGTAAATTTGCCCCCTTTCATTATCTGTTTGTACTGCGAAATTATTGATTGTTTCATACTGATTTTCAATCAGTTGTCTTAGTCTTTTACCAATGCTATTCATTTAGTTTTATTTTATTTACAAGGTTTATTAAAAATATCTTGAACATCACTTGTTTTTAATTAATAAAATTACCTACATTTGTGTAGTGAATTTTAACAATCAATAAACAAGCAATACAATTAATTTACAAAAATAACAATTATCATGAGTCAAACAAAAAACCCGATTATCCAAGCCAGAAATAACGCAACAATTGAACAATACAAGTCTTTTGTTATTAAGCCAACTGGCAACGGATACAGCCATTACAGAGCCATGATTCAAGAATCAGCTCAATTCTGGAAAGCAGAAGCATGGTTTATTCAACATTGCATCGAAACTCTTGGAATGACATTTCAAGACTTCCAAACCCCCACACGAAAAGACATAATCAAAGAATATAATTTAAAGAAAAATGCAAATCCCGTTCTTCAATAAAATATTCGAAAAACAGCCTGAATCAATCCCAATCAAAGATTTATCTAAGAATCAAGTAGTGAATAAAATCATTGAAATATCAAAAAAACACAATGGTTTTGCAAATGCTTGGTTATCAAAAGACAACCTTCTTTTAGATGAACTTATGTTAAGATTTGATGAATTAGCAGACCAAAATACCTTTTTCCCTTTTTAACCGTGTGAATGATTACTGTTTTCTAATCATAGATCATTCACATTATCAATCGTAATTATGGACTTAACAAAATACGCTGAACTCATTCAAGAAATGAGAGCAGCCCAAAGCCTTTATTTTTCAGTTCGTTCAAAATTTAACTTGGACAATGCCAAAAAATTAGAAAGGTTAGTCGATAAAGAGACTAAACACATTTTATCAAAACAAAAATCAATCACTAATCAATTAAGCTTTGAATAATGACAGCTCCCATCACAAAAATTATAGATGCTGGCCCGCACCAAAAAAAAAACGATAGTGCCAGGCTTTCGTATTACGGAGGAAAAGGAAGCGACGGCACTTTTCAAAAAATAATAAACCAAATCCCGCCACATGAAATGTTTATAGAAACACACGCAGGCTTGGCACGTATCACAGAGTTTAAAAAGCCATCAAGAGTAACGATACTCAACGATATTGACCCTGATACAGTACAAAAGCTTAAACAAAAATTTAATTGCTTAAATGGTGATGATTATACCAGAAACGATATTAACGATTTAATCAACGAACACAAAAATTCACCTTTGATTTTTGTAGAGAATTTGGACGCTGAATATTGTCTCGTAAAATATGAGTCATTCTTTACTTATTTCAATACTGTAATCTATTCAGACCCGCCATATCCGCTTAAATCCAGAAAAAAGCAGCGTAAAGTTTACAAAAACGAAATGACTGATTTACAGCACATTGAACTAATTAAAATGCTTAAATCATACCAAAACATAAAGTTTCTAATTAGCACCTACCCAAACAGCATTTATCAAGAAATGCTTAAAAATTACCGAATGATTGAGTACTACTCACAAACCCGAAAAGGTTTAGCCCTTGAAAATCTGTACATGAATTATGAAGGACCAAACCAGCTTCATGATTATTCCTTTTTAGGAAACGATTTTCGGGAACGTGAAAAATTCAAAGCTTATGCAGATAATTTTCTTAGAAAGTTCAGGGAATTTCCTCAACTACTTCAACAAAAAATCTTATCTGAACTATGATTTTCAAACGACATCGAAACGCCTCACTTACTAAGCTAAATACAGAACTTAGCGAGGTCAAGCAAAAAATCATTGTAAAAAATAAGCTTTCACAATTCGAAAAAGTCGCATTGTGTGAAATTATCATATCAATTGAAACAGAATTAAACGCCCGAAAAAATGGCTTACCTTTTAGATAGATTAGAACAACTTAAAATTTCAGAAGAACAAAATAGTATTGAAGTAATACGGGTAGAAGGTGAAGAACACCGTACTACCACAAATTATTTCAGTTCTGATGAACACGACAACATAAGAATTTTGTACCCACGTTTAGACGGTCACGTTTACACGTTCGATTCAGGTTCAAAAAACAATCCTGATAAGTGGTTTTATAGAACTCGTTTGAAAAACCCAAAAAGTCCAAGCGAAAAATATACGCAACCCGCAAAATCAGGAACACGCCCATTTTTCCCAAAAAACATTATTTCAAAGTATCTCAACAAAACTGAGATACACACATTAACAATTACCGAAGGCGAGTTTAAAGCCTTCAAAGCAGACATTCACGGATTTGATATTGTCGGAGTTCCAAGTATTCATGCCTTTTATGGAGAAAACAAGGAGCTTCACGCTGATATTGTTGATTTAATTGAAGTATGTAATGTTAAAAACCTAATATTTCTAACAGATGCAGATACACTTTCGGTTAACTGGGAGCCAAAAAAGGATTTAGCCAAAAGAGCAACCTCTTTTTATTCAGCAGTCCGAAATTTCGCTGAAGCATCGCAAAAAATAGAGATACTCAAGCAAATAACCTTTGCTCATATTCATGCAAAGTATGAAGATAACGCCAAAGGTTTAGATGATTTATTAGTTTCATTAGAAGGCAAAGAAGAAGAGATTTTAAAGGATTTAACCTTTAAAATCAAACGCCATTTCAATTTTATAGACCTAACAACATTCAAGAAAACACAACTCTTGAATTATTTCGGTATCGGTAAAAACGTTGAGGATTTTTACAAATTATACTCAAAATACATTGCAGAAGAGAAATTTATCTTTCGTGATGTAGAGTACCAGTACAATGGAAAAAAAGTAGTAGTAATAGAACAGGAAGACTCTTTCAATGATGATATGCAAAACCGTGCATTATTCACAGAAAAACTACTCTTCCAAATTCGTGAAACTACAATTGCCAACATCAAAAAAGGTCAACACCAAAACAAAACAATCTCAGATTGTCAGTACATCGTTGAAAATTTTCATGAAAAAACCATTTCAGATATAAAGCTTAAATCAATGATTGAAAAGCTTTACATCGAAAACAAAAGTATTTTCAACATTAATAATCTACACTACATTCTGAAATTAAAACAAATTTTTGAAAGGAATTACAACAATTTTCGCAGAAATGAATTGTCAGGAGCTTGCGAAATAAACGGAAAAGCTTTATCAGATTCTGATATTAATACTATAATGCTAGACATTGAAGTATCAGAGCTTTTAGGCTATTCACGCACAGGCGTACCAATCGGGTTGAGTCAAGATAAATTCTATCAATTTATCAACTCAAATTATACTATGTCATATCATCCAATCAAAGAATTTTTCGAGAACAGCCCAGAGCCAACCGAAACAGGTTTAATCTCAAAACTAGCAAAAACCATCATCACTAATCAAGGACTAGAAGATGATTCCTTTGCTCCAAATTTTGTAGAACATTTCTTAACAAAATGGCTAGTATCATGTATTGCATCGGTTTACGGGACTCCAAACCCGCTTTTACTCATTTTATCGGGTACAAAGCAACGTACAGGAAAAACAGAGTTTTTTAGAAGGCTATTACCGCCAGAGCTCAAAACCTTTATGTCAGAGAACAAAATTACAGAAGAGAAAGACCAAGTTTTGGCAATGATTATGTCTGAAAAATTTATGATTCTCGATGATGAAATGTCAGGTTTGACGAAAGCAGATGCAAAACGTGTAAAATATCTTTGTTCAGTACTTTCTTTTACTTACAAACGCCCTTATGCAAAAGGCACAACTACAGTTGCACGTTTAGCAAATCTATGTGCTACAACCAACGACCCTAACATATTAACCGACCCGACTGGAAACCGTCGTTTAATTCCTATTGATGTACAGGCAATAGACCATACAAATTATAACGCCATCGACAAAACACAGCTTTGGTTAGAAATCTATCAACTCTACAAATCAGGCTATAAATACGCCTTAGATTCAGACGATGTAAAACTATTGAATGATAATACGAAGAGCTTTGAAGCAATCGACAAAGATTCTGAATGGCTTAATATCTATTTTGATAATCCAAATAACATAAAAAACATAGAAGAAGCAGGAATAGTCGGAATACAAGAAATGACAGCATCCGAAATATCGCATTATGTCAAAGAGAAAACAGGTCACATCATCAATGTATTTACGCTCAAAATCAAACTTGAAAAAGAATTAGGCTTAATACAGCAACGGACCAACAAAAAAAGATATTTCAATATAGCAGTTTTAAAGTAACGCTAAAGTCTTAAAAATACTTGTCACCTTGTCACCTTGTCACCAGTTAAACTTAACTATCTAATAATCAGTAAATTACCTAGTGACAGTTTAATTAATATTTTTACTTAAAAGGGATATAAGTTGTCACTTATATTTAAAAAGAGTTAAAAACAGGTAGTGACAGGTCGATTTTAAAGAGTGACAGGTTTTTGAAATTTTAAAATTTAATTGTCACCATATAAACAATTGAAAATCAGTTAATTAACTCCAATTAGTGACAGGGTGACAGTAGTGACAACATTTTTAAACGCAAACTAAATACAGCATGACAAAAGAAATATTCCTAAAAACGCCCGTAATAGCCAATAAAGAAGTAAAGTTTCAGGGCAAAATATTTCCGCTAATTGGCATCAACTTTTTATCTGAAACCATCCGATTAAAAGGTCAACACGAAAACATAACAACCCATTTCTCAGATTGCGAATACTTAACCCCAAAAAAATAAAGCCATGATACTATCTATGAACATCGAACTATTCATAAAAAGAGCAATGCAAATGCTAGAAATAGAAAGCATTAGCGACACACAAAAAGATGGCATTATTAAAATTGTCAATGATTTTGAATCTAATGCAGAAAGAACATATTGGATAGGCAATGAATTATCATTAACCGTGAAAGAAAGAAAATTGATTTTCAACTTACTAGAATCAGAAGAATTTATATGAACACCATAATCAACCGCCTTGATTCTCTATCAATCTCAATATCATGTTTTTGTTCAGAACGTTGCAAAGAGCAAGGAATCAAGCTAATGAAATCAATCGCAAGTAGCAATAATCTTGATTATAATCATTACGAAAAATCAGGCTATTGGCGTGAAATCAGGGCAGAACCAACCATTATACCAATCAATTGCGAAACCTGTAAAACGCTAATTCCAGAGCCAAAGCCAAACCAACGTTTTTGTAACCAAATCTGTAAAAACAAATACCATAACTCAAAGAAATTATGCTGAAATTACTTTTAAATCTTGTAAAACCTGCAATTGGTTTTAACAAGCTATCCCCAAGAATTCAACAAAAGATAAAACCTTTTTATACATCAATACACAGTCAATTGTCATTTTTAGCCAACCAAAAATATCAAGCACCAGTAAATAAATTAACGATAAGTGCTGATTATAACACGGGTCATTTAGATTTTAGAAAAATCATTTCTAAAATTGATTTACAAATTGCTGAAATAGACATCCGTAAACAAGAACGATATAATCGTTTTAGAGAAGGACTACTCAATGATTTACGACTAGAAAACGAAGATAATTTATTGAAAAAAGAGCTTCATCAGGCAAAAATGGTTTTATCAATTTTCAATGGTGAATGCTTTGATTATGAAATGGAAGTAAACGAATCAGGCTTTTTAATACAAAAAATAATATTTAACGATTTACCCTTTTAGCCATGCAGCCACAAATAAACACCCCCATACTACTAGCATCATTCAAACATCAATTTGAAGTCCTAGAAACCAACAGAATCATCGCTCAAAACGCAGAAAACGAAGAAATTTATTTCAATTCTGTACAATCAGAGCCTTATAATTCCGCTTTACATTCCGAATTATCACAGCTTTTAGGCTTTTTAGAATTCATCCAAGGCAAAACCCTACTCTATAATTTAGAAATAGAAGCAGGACATAAAAAAGAATATCTTTTACTATCATAAATATCATAATCATGAGAATATCCGAATTAATTAAAAAATTATTGGATGAGGTAAATTACGACCCATACAAGCCACATGAGTATATAACCGCAAAATCACAAATCGAACAGCATTATTACCATGCCTTATTATTAAAAGTAGGTGAATTGAAGGTTAAACAACTTATTGAAGGAGACATAAATTTATCATTCAAAGCTGATTCACCAAAAGTAAATTTAACTACTAAAGCCTTGATTGATTTTGCTAATTATTGCATTGGAGAAGGTTATACTTCCAACGTTTCAGAATATGAACTTACAAAATTTATACTATCTTATGAAAAACCAACTAATCCTTAGCCTATTTTCAGGCATAGACCTATTAGGGCAGGGCTTTCAAGATAATCATTTTTGCGTAGTTTCAGCGGGTGACGTTATTTTATACAAAGACATTCAAAACTTTACAAACGTAACTAAAAACGCCTTCTTTGGCATAATTGGCGGTTCACCTTGTCAGGATTTCAGTATGGCAAATCGTTCCGAACCAACAGGTTACGGACTCAAAATGTTAGCTGAATACAAAAGAGTAGTGTTAGAAGCTAGTCCCGAATGGTTTTTGCTCGAAAACGTGCCAACCGTGCCAGATATTGAGGTCGATGGCTACCATGTACAACGTTTTGACCTTTGCCCAAGCCATTTTGGAGAACCAGTACGTAGATTACGGCACTTTCAATTTGGCTCAAAGCAAGGCAAAATTTTACAATTCAACCGTAAACAACCAATTGGCAAATTAGAACGAACCCTAACAGCCACCGAAGGCACAAAGACAAATCGCAGAAGTTTTAGTACTTTTTGCCAATTACAAGGTTTACCACCAGATTTTTATTTACCCGACCTCACAAAACGAGGAAATTACAAAGTAGTAGGCAATTCCGTACATCTATCAGTAAGCAGAGCGATTGCCCAACAAATTTGTAATTACGATAATTTGCTGCACTACACAGACCAAAAACTATGTGTGTGCGGGTGTGGCAGAGACAAACTACCCAAAAGGCAAACCGCCACCGATAATTGTAGAAAGAAAATTTCACTTTTAAAACACAAAAACAATGAAACTAAAGCAGCTTAAACCCACAACCGCAAAACTCCCAAAACGTGAACAAACCATTGGTGATGATGCAAACCCAAAATTATTCAATAAATCATACAAAACTCAAATACTAAAACAATGGCAAAAACGCACAAAATAACCGATACATCCTATGAAGTATCAAAAGGTTCAAGATTAGCCGAATATTGGCAAGGTACAGACTATCAAGACTATACTCCCTTTGTACGCCCTAATTTCACATTTCCACCATCAATTTTGAAGGAAAACAACGCAATTAAAACACTTCAAAAACAATTTGGAATCAAAGACTTAAATTTTGGAAATTGGGTAACACAAGAAGACCGTTTCAATTACGTAAATCTTTTAGTCATATCACTTTACGATTTAAACAAAGTCCTTCATTTTAATCAGTTTTTAGGCTTCAATCAGTTATCCGTTGCTTTTGGAGCTAGAGGGAAATCAAAAGCACTCGCCCACTACGAACCAACATTCAAAATCATAAATCTAACTCGCTATAAACGAGACGACAGCCCCAAAATAGTAAGATTAATCACAACGGGAGGGATGGGCAGTTTCGCCCACGAATACGGACATTTCCTAGATTATTTCGCAGGTGAATATCTTGATAAAGACAATTCCGTTTTTGCCCTAACAGGTGGTATTTCTATACAAAAAGATAGAATCAACGTAGGCAGCAAATTAAGAAACATCACAGATGATATACTCGAAAAAATCATTTGGAAAACGCCAAACAAAGTACTTTCACCTTATTATGTCAGATTAACAAAAGTAGTAAGTGACGATGAAACGTTAGGTGAATATTGGATACGTAGAAATGAAATTTTCGCCCGTTGGTTTGAAGCTTGGGTGTCTCATGAACTCCAATTACAAAACATCGAAAACAAACTATTGGCACAGTCCAAGTATTTACCAATAGTTTACCCAACAAAAGCCGAAATCGTGCAATTAAGCCCACTTTTCAAGCAATTTTGTAAGGAATTCAAAACACGATTATTCGTATAAACATGGAAAATCAAACCGCATTAACCCCCGAAAAAGTCATCCTAACCGATGCACAAAAGTTAAAAGAACATCTATCAAAAATGTTCGATTTTAACGACCGCTTGCAAATAAAATTCCTCCTATCTCTTTTACCCAAAGAATACGACGGAACAACTGTATCACAATTAAGAGAATCAATACGATAATGACAAACAGACAATTTTGCTTAACAAATGCTCAATTGAATTGTATTTCAAAATCGTTGAAAAAATTAGAACGTGAGCATCAAGACAAAACAGGAACAACAAAAAAGCTAGTTGATGAATTAACCCCAATTTCATATTTACGACCAACCTTTGTACGTTTTCTCAACCTTACAAAATCGTTGTTAGTCTATCAGGGAGTACTTGAAAACGATTTAATCGCATTAAGAGAAGAATTAGAAACCATAAAACAAAAATTAAACCAATGAGAGAAGAATATCAAAAACAGTTAGAAGCTGAAAAAGCCAAAATCACAAAGGAAGAGCAAAACAAAATTTGGAAATCAAGAATGAACAATTTAACAAAATCAAAAAAATTTATCAAAATCGTAGAAAAGAAGGAAGAGTAAAATTTTTTGCTCCAGAATGTAAGTAATTATGATAATTATAGACATTTATTCTTATAATTACTTACATTTGTTTATAAATTATTCCAACAAAAAAACCTTCAAAAATGGCAATAACAATAAATAAGGTAAACGAATCAGAATTAAAAGAAGAGTTTCCAACACTGATAGACCCAGTAACTAAGAATCCATTTCAAACGGTTAAACATTACGTAGAATACATCGTAAATAACCGCCATAAACAAACAACAATTCAAGCAACTTTACCAGAAATCAATTTTGCTCAAGAAACTGAATTGCTCCAAAAACGCTTAAATCATGCTACAAACAAAGCCGTAAAAGCAGGCGTAAACAGAGCTTCGCTTCTAAAAGAACTTTCACAAATCCAATAACCAATCATAGCCATGTCAGAAAAAAAAGTAAAAACAACACAAAACTATCCTTTGCAAATCCCTTTTGAATTACTGGATAAATTCAAAGAAAAGTCAGAACAAACAGGTATCAAACTATCTGAACTGATGGTTACTGCTTTGGCAGATTCATTTAAAACCATCCAAGTATCTAATTTAGAACAACAGCCAGAAACACAGTTAGAAAAATCTTTCATCTTTGAGCAAACGCCAAATGCGTAATATCTTTTCAAAAATCAAAAAATCAATCTTTTGGGTGTACAACCTTTTTAAAAAAATACTTTTAAAAATACGCTCAAAATTCAAAAAGCCTGTTCCAACAATCGAACAGGCTTTAATTGCTTCAATACAAAAGCAAACAGGCGAACTCGTACAGGTAGATAAAGCTGCACTTTTTCACCTTATCGAAAAAGTGAAAGAATCCAACGACCAACGCCAAGATTTAACCTACATTTTAGGCTTATATCATACCATTGAAAACGCCACAACCGAAGGGAAAACGCTACTGGAAGCCCTAAAAACACAGAAAAACCCCAAAGAAACTATTTTTTTCATCCTCAAAAATCAATCATCACTATCCGAACTTTTCAAAGCACTAAATATCATACTCAAATCATCATATCATTTATCAAACATTAAAAAAATCGCTCAAAAATATGGAAGGTATTAACATCATCGAAGAATTAAACAACGTAAAGCCAGCCGAAGCACCCGAAGAGGTTGAGTTTATAGAAACCGAAGAACATTTTGAAACTGAAGAAGAGGAACAATTACAAGAAGAAGAAGAACCAGTTCAGCAAATGTCATCCGCTGAATTTCAATCTCTTTCTACAGACATCGTAAAGACTGTAGATTCTATTTTCGTAAATATCATAGATTCAAAAGTATATTTTTCTAAATATTGCAAAGACATAAAGCCCAACATTTTAGTAGAATGCGAACGCCTTTTTAATTTAGAAGAAGACTATAAACGGGGTAAAATAACCACTTTCCAACGCCCAGATTCTGAAATTGAAACGGAATATTCTCAATACAGAGCATACCGCCAAAAAATCGACCGTGCAAAACTCACACGTGACGAAATCAAATCTATTTCAAAACCGCTATCATCTGTAATCAAACATAAAATGACAGACATTTCACCAAGTACCGCCCTAGTTTTTGCGGTTTGCATGGCTTATGTACCACGTGGTTTAGAAGCATTTACCGAAATCAAAGCATAACATGGATGCAAAGAAAATCATTCAAACAGGTAACGCAGGGACAGGAAAATCTACCATTACCGAGCAAATCCGTAAACAATACCTCAATAATGGCTTTGGGGTATTGATTTACGATATAAAGAACGAAAAGGCTTATGAATCCGTGCCAAATATGCCACTTTCAGCACTCAAAAAATGGAACGGTAAAGGCGAGTATAAAGTATCAATGCTTTCGGATGATAATTTTTCCATCGTTGATGTTTTCAAAATCATCTTAGAACGTAAAGGCAAATTAAGAAATTTCTTCTTTGTTCTCGAAGATGCACACGGTTACATCAATCCACAAACAGCAAAGCCCATCATTGCCGTTTTCGGAGCATCCAGACAATGGGGAATAACATTTTTGGCAAACTATTGGGCAATTAAGCAAGTACCGCCTTTTTTTTGCGAAATGTGTAATTACCTAATTATCCGCAAAACAAACGATTCTTTCAAACGCCCACAAGATTTAGAAAAATTTACGAAACCAGATGAAATTTTCAGAGCATGGCAAACAGTACAGAACCACAAGGACAATTACCACTCAGTAACCCTCAAAATAACCTGATTTACATTCCCGTTGGTAAATCTCAAATAGCCGAAATGTACGAAATATCACTGAAAACACTTCAAAATCTGATAAGAGAACACAAAGAAGCTTTTGATAAAATCGGCTATAACCCCCGCAGAAAACAATTAACCCCAAAAGAACGGGAATTATTACGCCAACTAATTGGCGACCCATACCCACGCTAAAACCCACAAAAAAACAAAATGGAAATCACATTAAAAATCCTTTTAGCCATATACATTTTAGGCTATTTATTCCTAACGTTTGATACTGTACGTCCGTTATTAAATCAAATAAAGTACCTATCAGTACCTCAAAAAATCATTAGAATAATTGCCTTCCTTTTTGTGTTTTTATTCTATCCATTCTTTTACTTTTTCCTAAAAAAACCATGACAACAGCCATCATTTACGCAATAGGCTACATAATTTTCATAGCCTATTACATCCCGATAATCAAAAACACCGATTATCCAAACTTCAAAGCAATGGACAAACTAATTGTTTGCTTTGAAGTAGCCATTTACGGCATATTTTACCCGATTTACGTTTTAACAGTCATCATTTCATACATTAAAACCCACACACAAAATGAGCGAAATACTAAAAAACAAGATAATAGCAATTCATAACCACATTACAGAAGAATACGGCTTAGAATTCCGTACACAAACATTCCTTCCTAAAGGTTATATCACAGCTCAACAACGCTATGTTATACAAGCCGTTTACGATGGCTGTTTGGCAGTACCAAAAAAACTATCAAACCTATTTTTAGGGCAAAACGAAGAAAATTATCTGAAGTCAAAAGAATATCAAGTCTTTTTAGCATACATTCAAAAAAAGCCTTTGCCAGTTCAAGAAACTTCAAATTCTTCTATCAATATCGGTTCAATGGTAAACGGTGTAATTGTAAACGCCATCCCGGGCGGTGCATTGGTGTACTCAATTGGTTCATTACTTCAAGGCTCAAATCAAAACAACGTAAACCAAGCCGTTGTAGATTTATTCAAACTCCTTGACAAATGTATCAACCTATTTTATGATTTTTTGGAAGCCTACAAAACCCAAAATCCAGCGTTTGACGTAAAGCCATATTTGCCCGACATTGCCACCATAGCACAACAACCCATCACCAACAACGCCAACCCAGCCAGTACCGTAAATCCCGTAAATCAAAACACAGCATTCAACAACCTTTTACAGCCCGAAATCCTAAACTACAAAGCCAACCTAATAACCCAAGAAGAAGAAAGAAAAGCAAAATTACCACAGCCATACACTACCAAACAAATTGCCGTGGGCTTTGCAGGTTTATTAGGGCTAACAGCAGTAATAGCAGCAATAAAAAAAGCGAATGAATAATTTCATTCGCTTTTCATTCGTGTGAATCGTCGCCGTTCACTAGAACCATATCATTCACACTATTTCTTTAATACCATTTCAAATGTAGTACCTTTATCATCCACACCTCCAAGTTTTAATTCTCCTGTAGCAGTCGTATATCTGAAATATGATGCACCACCAGTATTCCCGACTTGCGTAAAAGTATAATTATCACCTGATTTGCTTATATCTATTTCGAAGCTTTCCGAATCAGTAACCGCCGCCTGAATTACTGTGCTAAACATACAACTAAGTTTGTTAGTGCCAATCGCTTTTGCTTTTAAATACATAGCAATATCAGTATTTCCAACTAAGTTAATTGTTTGTCCATTTTGAGTAACGTTTGTAGCCCTCCAAGTCCCTACAAACGTAGCAGTATAGTCAGGCGTAACTATTTCATCCTTTTTACAGCCCGACAACGTAAATAGAACTACCAAAAATAAAGCGAATTGTTTCATTGTATGTTTGTTTTAATTGTTTACGTAAAACTATTAAAAAAGCCTGTTCAAAACATCAAACAGGCTTTTTTATTACAAAAATTCAAGCAAAATATTGATGGCTTCATAGCTGTTCACTATTTCCCGCCTTTCTTCTGTATCATCAGCATTTGCACTAAGCAAATAGCTAACAAACATTTTATCAAGCTTTTTTTTAATAAATCCAATTTCAGACTTTTCAATCATCATTGCATTCAACACTTCTTTTTTTACTTCATCCGTAAAATTGTTTTCATCACTGGCGAATTGTCCGTTTTGCATGTAAGTTTATTTTTTTGGGGGTTTTAAAACTCCAAAAATTAACCCTTTTCCTTCGCAAAAACATAACATTTATCAGCTTTTTAACCAACTTATTTCATTCTAACTTATCCAAAAGTCTATTAATGCTTTCATAAGCATTACAAACTTTTATTCGCTCATCCTGATAATCCGAAACATCGCTTTTCAGGTAGCAAAAAAAACCTTTCATCAAAGTACTCTTTAGTACTCCAATCTCTCTTTGTTCTAGTTGCATTTCTTCTAATACAACGCTTACTAATTCCTTAGTAAAATTTTGGTTTACTCCATTGGTTCTCATGCCATTTTTGGATTAAAAGGTTACCCAATTGTGGCGAGAACCAAAATAAGTGTTTCCTCCAGAAGAGTAGAAACAAATACGGCAAATACGGACTTTCACCGTACCTCAATTGGGCAATTTCTTTGAATAGTTTCATAACACGTTATTTTAATTCTCACTGCAAATTTTAGCAGGAAAAACAACATTTCAAAATCACAAAACCACTCACATCTACAAGACAAACCAAAGCCCAAAACCCCCTATGTTTATGATTTTTATAATTAGTGACAACCTATTCTTAATTTTAGTGACAACTTCAAACGATAATTTCAAATAGGTTGTCACTCAAAAAACCGCTTAATTTTTCCATAAAAGCACTTTTTTATCAAAAAGTGACAACGTGACAACCGTGACAACCTTTTTCGCACAAAAGTAAAAAGGTTTTTATCATGTCAGTAAAATCAAAAACGGATTATTAATTTTCCCTACAAAAAATAATTCATTTTTACCTCAAAAAACCTCAATTTTCATCAATTTCAAGGCTTATTTCTCCTTACAATCCCCATCCCGTAAGCCCGCCAATCGCACACCCCAAATTTGGTTCATCAAATACGCAAAACATCCACACAAAACCCCCAATCAGTCATGTTCGAAAAAGGACAAATCAATTTTGGCTCAATTGTCACAACCGCAATTGCCATCATTCTCGCAGGCACAATCATGTCTTATTTCTATAAGAAAATGCCAAAAGACAGCACCACCACAACCGAATAATCATGAAGCCAATTCGCAAAATCACAAGCAAATCAGGGGGAAATCTTAGTATTGAAGAGCTTGAAGAATTAGCCCACAACCCCCAAGCCTTCAAAGGCTACGCATCACAAAATCTTTCATACTTCACAGGTGGGGAACCCCGCCAAAATTTTACAACAATGACAAACGAATCAGCAGCAATTACATTAGGGAATATCTCACAAGTCCCATTCCTTTCAGAAGACGAAAAAAGAAAAGGAATTGCAAATTTTTTAGTAACCAAATCGGGTGAAAACTCTTTTCAGCTCGAAATCGCCAACGCACACTCGGCAGCCATTACCGTATCATTGTTTGCAGGAGCATTCCGTGGCACATCCGACGCACCAAATAGCATTTTAGATGCTGTAACCAACATCACAACAACCGTTTTAACGCCAAATAAAAAGGTTGCTCATTTAATGGCGTTGATTAATGACAATCCAACGTTATTAACAAAAATCCTCATCAACTCAACCGACCCAATCCAAGTAAACACGCCATTCAACGTGAAGCGTATGTTTGCCTTTTCAGATGATACAACTCGCCAGTTGAAACCATCATCTCTTAAATCTGCATACCAAACCAACGACACCGTTGCAGCTTTGCCAGTAAACGAAATGATTGACGCTCGTACAGTAGTAAGTTACTCAATCAGAGCAGGTCAAACTGTAAACCTTGAATTCTTCTTTGGACCAAGCTTAAACACTTCGGTTGCATTTGCTGAATTCATGAAAGCAATCGGTGATTCTGTTGCTATCGTAGGCGAAACCAACATTCAAGCAGCAGCAGCCAGAGCGGCATTCAATGGAGGTGCAAACATTGGTCAACATCTTTTAGGATAATGTACCAAAATCCATTGGCAGGGCTTGAATACTATTCCGTTAACATAATTCCTTCAAGCTTACCAATTATTTCAGAAGAAACGCTAGTCTCAAGTCCCCAACTAATCAAAGTCGTGTCAGATTCGTTAAAGTCAGTAGGTTTAGAAAAACCCGTATCGACCGAAACCATCGCACAGGCATACAGCCAAAAAGGGGGCTTGTTTCTAGACTATCTTACAGAAAATCTTT
Organism: Arcicella gelida; assembly: GCF_034931025.1. NCBI lineage: Bacteria > Pseudomonadati > Bacteroidota > Cytophagia > Cytophagales > Flectobacillaceae > Arcicella > Arcicella gelida. The sequence goes on from NZ_JAYGIL010000021.1 coordinate 89,506, forward strand.
CATTACAGCAAAATCTTAGCCTTTCACCCGCATTAAAAGAAAATGCACGCAAAGCCCTAAGAACAGTATTGGAAGCCGTAATTGGCAAAGCAAATGAAGAGTTAATCAAAAATGGACAAAATCCAGTAAAAGTGCCGACCAATACAGACACCCCAACAACCCCAACCACAGAAACCACCGATTACAAACCGTATCTAATCGGTGGTTCTATCATCCTAGCGGTTATTGCGGTCTTAGTCTGGATAAAGAAACGCTAAATGAAAGGCATAAAACAAATAGTAGTTATTGACGATATTCCTGATACACCCGCCTGCGTATATCCCGCCACGGGCATCATGGAAATTTCAGCAAAGCATTTTGAAAATATGCCGCCCGAATACCGATTTTTCATTTTGCTACACGAATATTTTCACGTAATAGCAGATACAAAAATCGAAGAACTAGCAGATTATTACGCCTTTCAGGAATATGCCAAACGAGGTTATTCACTCAAAGCCCTAATCAACTGTATAAGCGATATTTTAAACCTTAGTTTATTTGAATCGCACCGAGAGCGAGCGGTAAGACTCCTCATCTTAGCACAACAATACGATAAAGCAAATACAAAAAATGGCAACTAAACGTAAATCAAAAGGTACATCCATCATTGCCAAAATTGGTAAAGAAGCTTCAAAGATGTACAAAGCAGCAAAGAAAAAAGGCTCATCACGCAAGTACACCTCTTTCGTAAAAGAAGCGGCGAAAGCATTAAAAAAGTAAGCCAATGCCAGCAAACTCGACAGGTACGACAGGTAATTATTTAGCTGATATAGGACTTGGACTTTTAAATAATATTGGAATGGTTTGGTCAAGTGGCAACCAAGCCAGTGCAGCCCAAGCCAATGCCCAAGCTCAATTAGCAGCCGCCCAAGCCCAACAAAACGCCAATCTAACAGACTTAGAAAAGGCAAAAATCCAAGCCCAAGCCGACGAAGCCCAACGATTAGCAGACCAAAAATCGCAACAAACGCTTCTAATCGCAGGTTTTGGCGGCTTAACATTTATCGGAATATTGCTATATCTTTTCAAAAAGAAATAGCCTAAACAATACAAAAAATGAACAACGCTTTTAAAGACGAGCTACTAAAACAACAGCGATTGGGCTTCACAAGCGGGCAAAAGATTGGCACATGGGAACACAACGGTTCAGCCATAGTAGCCATTTCAAGACCCGAAGGAACTGTAGTCCTAGTAAACGACGGTACATCCGCCAACCCCGACCTAGCCATCAAAGGGAGAACTTGGCTAAAAAACTTAGGCTACAAAGCCGAAGTAACCAACCAAATCATGGATGATACCGACGGAGTTACTTTCAATCAGGGCTTATTCTACTCTAAAACGGCTCAAAGACCAACCTTAGCAGAACAAGCCCTTTTTAACACCGCCACAACCTCAGGAAGCACCCTAACAACAAATCCAATCTCGTTGACCAACACAGGTACTACCAACACAGTAGTAACAGAATGGTACAAAACAACAAATGGAAAAATCGGACTCGGTGCGGGAATCCTAGCCTTTTTAGGCTTGCTTTGGTACGCTTTCAAAAAGAAAAAATAAATAAAAAAGCCTACTAGATAGGCTTTTTTTTACTCAAATGAATACAGGCGATAAAATATACTCAACTGGTAACGATGTCAACATTCGTGAAAAACCAAGCCTAAACGCAAAGGTTCTTTTCAAAAAGAACTTTGGTGATGAAATCGGTATCGCTACAGGCAAAAAGGTAATTGCCGAACGCTACCCAAACGACGGAACGCCCATCGAATGGATAGAAATTGAATCCGACCCGTTCTTTTATCCGCCAGTCCGTTACGTAGCAAGCCTTTACGCAAGTACAGGCGAACCCGAAGAAACCCAAACCGCAAACATCCAAACTGACGAAACCACCGACCCTTTAGAAACAAAAAGTGATGATTCATCAAAAATCATCATCATGTCAGGTTTACTCGTATCAGTTGTTTCATTAGTCATTTTAGCATTCCGAAAGTCATGATAACAAACATCAAAAAAGACAGTATTGTATTAGCTGACAGCCCCCAAACAGGCTTTGTCAACATCATGACAGACCCTAACGATATAAGTTCAGTCGTTAGAAAAGTTGATACAGGTGCAGTCGTTGGCAGATTGACAGGCAATCACAAGATTTTCGGTCAAATCCTTTTTGTAGAGCTTGTTTATGATGAAAGAAGCCTAACAAACTGGATTGAAGATAAAGGTTTTGTCAATGCCAGCCTAGTAACCGATTCAACCAACAGCCTAACAAAACCGTATTATGTAACAGCAAACGACGTAAATGTACGTAATACACCATCAACCTCAACAGATGCAAACATAGTAAGAACCGCAAAAAAAGCCGAACTAATCGGTTACAGTTCAGGGGAAAAAATCAACGGATTTATCAAACTTTTCCCCGCAAAAGGAGCAGGAATCATCTATGTTTCAGCATTGTATCTAACCACCGATAAAAGCAAAATCCCCGCTGATTCCGCCTCGAGTACCGTACAAAATACTGATACTTCAGGTGCAGTTTCAATCATGGTTGATGATTTAGGCGATAAGAAGCTAAACGTTTTAGGGGCTAAAATTCCCGTGAATAATACCGATTTAATAACCTATACCGCCATCATTGCAGTTTTAGGAGGTTTATTTTTTTGGCTAAAAAAGAAATTCAAATAGTAAAATATCAACATTATGAACAAGGTATTATTAGGCTTAAAATCAGGAGCGGGTCGGGTAGGTTCAGCCATCGCAAATAGCCGAACCTTACAAGTAATTATCGTAGTATCAATCATTACAGCGGTAATTTATTTCAAAGGAAAATCCGACGGTAAAGACGCACTAGCCAAATACGATGCTAAAAAATTGCCTTCTAACGGCTCAGGAATTCCCGAAGGTTTTGACAACATCGCTAATCAGTTAGTCGATGATTTGTACAAGTCATTCACATCGTGGGTTTTCGACCCTTTCAGCGCATCAAGTTTAGGCTCATACCGAGAAGCCCTGTACACTGTACTAATGTCATACACAAACGACATGGTAACCGCAGTCTATAACAAGTACAATGCCCGTTACGGAACCAGTCGCTCAAAGACATTAACGACCGAAATTGAAGACACCTATTTAGGCAACAACAAAGAGATTTTAATCAAATTAAAGTCGTTAGGACTCTTATAATTTTTCACCCGGACATTCACATATTCACATGATTGATATAAACAAATTGCTCGAAAACGGCATCAAAACCGAAAACACATTCAAGTTCGACCCCGCTCAACTTATCATTTTAGTAGGCGGATTCATGTTAGCAGGATTAATCACAGGCTTTGCATTCGCAGCAGGTCAAAAAGCTTTTAAATAAGATGGCATTATTCGCAGAAAAATATTACAAAGGTTCAGATAAAGCCCTTGTAATTCAAAAATTGGCACAAATAGCTTTAAAAATCGGATGTACCACGGATGAACTTGACACCGTGATTTTTGCCGAATGTGCTTGGAATCCCGCAGCCGTAAACACCGCATCAGGTGCATACGGATTAATTCAATGGCTAAACTCAACAGCTTTAGATATTTTCAAAGTAACCGCAAAATCAATCGGAGCTTTGCCAGCCATCAAACAATTAGATTATGTTGAAACCTACTTCTTAGTAAATATGAAGCGGTTAAAACAAACAAAATTGGCTGATAAGTACGAATTATATTTAGTTGTTTTTCATCCCGCAGCCGTTGGCAAACCAGACAGTTATATCATTCTAGATGCAGCAAAAAGCCTAAAAGGCTATAACTCAAATGCAGGGCTTGACGCAAACGGCAATAAACAAATTACCAAAGGCGAAGTAAAACTTTGGTTTGACAAACAAATCAAAAAAAAAGGCTTATTGAAGGCGTAAAATATTACGCCACACAACCAAGCACAATTTTAACCATAATCATCATAGCGACAATTTCATATTTCGCTTATAAAACGCATAGAAAATGGCTATTATAAATGATAATAATATTCAAAGGATAATAGCATTCATTGAAACAGGTCAACGACCAACGCCCGAAAATATCAACGAAATCGGTATTCTTGCCTTAAACAACAATATCGAACGTTTATTATTATCATTGGCGGGTTACTTGTGGGATGAACGCCCCAAACGTTTTGCAACCGAAGCAGGGCTTGCAACCATACCAGAACAATTTGAGGGACTAATCATCATAGAATCAGATTCAAACTTTTTAAGCGAACCTTCGCTTTATATGCGTTTGAATTATCAAAATATCGTAATATTCCCACATACGCCAGACGCACCACTTTATACAAACCTCTACAAAGTAATCAAAGCCACAGCCCCACCATCAAGCGGGCAATTTGGTGTAATATATTTCGATACCGATGATTCAACCATGAAAACTTGGAACGGAACAACATTCGATACAAGAACAAAAGTTGAACATCAACGCTACGATTATTACGCTACTTATGCAAGTGCAGTCGCTCAAATGTCAGCATACGACGGAGTAATGAAAGACATCATCGTAATTCAGGATGAAAACAACAGCGGGAAAGTAACAAAATATTTTTTCGATGGTACTGAATACGTAGCAATCAACAACTCATTATTAAGCCGTATCGAAGCACTAGAGTACATCTTAATTCAGGTACTTACATTCACGAATAACGTAAACGTTGTACAAAAAGGAAGCACCGTTTCAAGTATCACTTTCGGTTTTACTTTCAACAAAACACCCGTTTCCATTTCGATAAATAACGGAATAGGCTCAATTACGCCAACTTCGGAAACATCGAAAACAGCAACCGTAAATATCACAGCCAATACAACATTTACGATTTCGGCAAACGATGGACAAAACACCGCCACCCGTACAACATCCATCCGTTTCGATAACAGAATGTTCTTCGGTTCAAGCCCAAATACTACGTTAACCAATAGCGAAATTTTAGACTTACAAAATTCAGTATTGGTTAATGCAAGACAAAGAACCGTAACCCTAGCAGGAAACGCAGAACACCCCGTAATTGCCTATCCTAAGAGTTTAGGTTTACCAACCTTCATAATGGCAGGATTAGAAAACACGGATTGGACAATTACCGAACAAAACGTAACCAACAGCGACAGTTTCACAGAAGCATTTTATATCTGTGTAATGAACACAATTCAAAATTCATCATCAATCGCAATAACGATACAATAATGACAGGAGGGACAATTATATATTCAAAGCTAACAAGCCCAAACCCAGCGGATAAAACGCCTCATGTTGACGCAAAAAAAGTAGAGGGAGGGCATCAGATTGTTGATACAATTGAAGAAAGAGACTTGATTGATGCTGAAATTAGGCGTGAGGAAATGACTTGCTATGTAAAAGATACAGGTATAATCTATCAATTAGAAGGAGGAATTTTAAACGAAAATTGGATACCTGCTTTTATTCGTGTAGAAATGCCAAATAATTATGCTTTAATCTCATCCTCTACCCATAAAAGATTTATTATCGTTACAGCAGATGAAATCAACAATTCTGGAGGAACAGGATTGTACTTACATAACGGGATAGAACCAAAAGAAATCTTATTACTATGAGTGATTTAACCACAAAATTTAGACAAAAAGATAGCAACGATAGAACACTTGCTATAAACAAATGGCAAAATGTCGGCACACGAATTTTTGGCGGTCGTATGGGTACTTATTCTCAAAGTGCTACATACACACATCAAATAACATTAACAGTAGAACAACATTTCGATGCTGTTAGAATAATTCATGCAAACACATTCAAAAATGGTAGCTTCGTAACAACTACTGTTGGGGCTTCTGTAATATCTTCATTAACAGATGCAAATAATTCTGGAGGGACTTGGTATAGCGTAATAGATGACTCTAACCGTGGTTTTTGTTGGGCAATGTCACCAGCAGATTCACGGATTGAGTATAATTTATCTGAATGGATACCAATCAAAAGCATCCCTCGAACCGACGGAGGTACTTTGCCTTTATTGGTTGTAAGAAGTGTTATCAAAGGAAATACGCTTGGCATTCCTTGCGTTGGGGATGGTTCAGATGTCTTTAGCAACTGGGCAACAAACCCATCAGGTAGAATTTTTATTTCTAGAAGACAGCAAGGGGATTTTGTTAGTTCTCCAACAGGTTTTAGTTCCACAACAAACTTGAATCAAAGTGCTATTGTAGGTGTGCAATATGCAAGTCGTGGAAAAGTAATCACTGTCATGGGGAATGGCGATTCAATCACAGATAGCCGAGGCACATACCTCGGTCAAGGCTTTATTTATTCCGCTTGTCAAGAACTCACAACACCTGAAATAGCCGTAGAGTATGCTAACTGTGGATGGAGTGGGCAATCTCCACAGGAATTCTATAATAGAGGATTCGATATTCTTCAAAGTGAAATAAAACCAGACGTACTAGTTTTTCCCTCAAATAGCCCAAATATTGGCGAAATTATGAATGAGACTATAATCAACACAAGTGCAGGGCTTAGAAATGCACTAATTGCGGAATGCACAAAAAAAGGAGTTATCCCTGTAATGTGGACAATGTTACCAGTCAACAACTCACAGAAAAATTTTGGAAGTTCTGACGCATTAAGAGTTGCTGATAATTTACAGCTAACAACATTAGCTGCAAATAGCAACTATGTATTTATAGCCGATACTGCAACAGCTTTGAGCGGTACAACTATAGATAATCAGGTTCAAATGTTAATAGGAAGTACCGACGACGGGATTCACCCGAACGATACAGGAAACGATATTTTGAAGGGTGTAATAAAAGAAACAATAAAAAAAGCTACAGGATTATGAAGAGATACACTTTAATTGACCAATCCGAAGTTTCAATTAGGGAAAGTGGGATTTATTCAATGTTTGGAACTAGTCAAACGGCATCAACATGGACTCTTCCATCAAGATACTCTACTAATTCAAAAGCAAGAGAAACCCTAATTCTTCTTTCAAATGTATCAAGTCAGTGTATTATAACACTGAATACAAGGGGAGGTGAACAGTTTAGACTAAAAGGAGTCACAAGCAATTCAATTACAATTAGGCCTCAACAAGAGTGCCTACTCTGGAACGATGGTACCTATTGGATTCCATCCTTCTGGAAAAATGAAATAGAAGTAAGCACTTCATCATTCGACCCTGCTAGTGTAGCTAGTAATGCAACAGTTTCAAGTACGGTCACTGTATCAGGTGCTAGTTTAGGCGATTTTGTATTAACTTCTTTCTCATTAAACATTGCAGGGCTAATACTTCAATCTTATGTTTCATCCGCCAATACCGTAACAGTTACATTTATAAATCTAACTGTTTCTACTATAGATTTATCTGCTGGAACATTGAAAATTAAAATTATTAAATAGATGAACCACGAAACCAAAACAACAATCTTAACACACTTAGAGAGTGTGTTAGAATACTTCACAGATTCTGACATTTCAGGGCTTAGGGGTTTTCTTTTATCCTTAACGCCTTTTATTATATCCCTAACCTCAATGAATCAAATTTTATCTACCATTTCCGCCATCAGTGGCATCATTTGGCTTTGGGTTTGTATTTATTACAAAATCAAAGCTGCTAAAACCACAAAAAAAGATGAATGATTTAATGTCAAAAAATCGCACCCTAAAAGGCATCATAGCAGTCCTTTCAATCATATTAATACTTTCGGGTATTTTTTCAAATTATACCAATATTCGTAATTGGTACGACAAACGAAAAGCATGAAAAAACTATTAACATTCCTCAAAAAAAATTGGAAAACTACGGTTTTAGCTTGGATAATTGGTTTAGCTCTTCTGATTTTAGGGTTCGTAAAATCAAATGACGAACTAATGATATACGGTATCACTACCATCATATCAGGTACATTTTCGCCAGACCCTCAAACGGTTTTAACCGCTATAAAATCACTCAAAAAATGAAAAAGGTACTCATTTCAATAGCAGCACTTTCATTATTATTTTCAACAATATCCTACTATTTCTTTAACTTTTACAAACCACAACAGCAAAAGTTAAACCGTAAAGGAATAGTAATAAAAGAGTAGAACCGATGGCAACAATAACAAAACTTCCTATCATCAACGAAACGGTTTATACCAAAACCGAATCAGATAAAATCCTAGAAAGAGTAAATTCCCTTAAAACACGTTTCAACACAATCGTTTTGAAATGTGCCAAACTAACGGGCTTATCTGACTACACTTGGTTGATTTACTCAATCATGTACCGTGAGAATGCAGATGGAAACGCCAATTTCGTAAAATCCACAGGAGCAACGGGAATCATGCAAATAACGCCAGACACCGCCAGTGATGCACTTATTCGAGAGAATCAGAAAAACAGAATCACAGCCGAAGAAAGAGTATTTCTAACGGAAAAATTAGGAGCAACAAAACTAAACGCAATCTTAAAAAGAAAGCAATTAGGCACACCGATTTTGTTTACAACAAATCAATTAAAAGACCCTGAACTAAACCTTTATCTTGCTTGCTTGTACTTGTCTCAGTTGGTTGATAAGTACACCGAAAACGGAGTATTAAGGCTTGAAAAAGTAATAACAGGCTATTTACGCTACTATTCAAACCCAAGCGGAACAACAGCCACAGAAGTAATTGCTTGGATTCAAAAACAAAATTGGTCATCCGCTTCCAAAACAGAAAATATCGCTTATATAAAAGCGGTAGGAGGTAGAAACGGAATAGCCCACACAATCGCATGAGAAAATCAAAATACGTTAGTCCTTATGATTCAAAAGGAAATACATCATTTTCAGAACGTACACAACGGTCAGGGGTGTACGTTATTCGTTTTCAAGGTCAAATAATTTACGTGGGTATGTCAAAAACCAACGTTTATAAAACCTTATACAGACATTTTCAAGTATGGAATGATTTCCGTGAAGAATCACGAGAAACCAAAAACCAACACGCCCGCAGGTACAACAGAATTACTTACCAAGAAGCCCGAAGAAACAATTTTAAAGGCTACACAATCAGAGTAATATTAGCAACTGAAAAACAAACTATTGAACTCGAAAAAATGCTTATCCGTAAGCATAAACCAATAGACAACGCAGAGAAATACGCCAAATACGCACCAACCTCTTACAGTCAAGAAGTAATTGATATTTTCGGTTCTATTACAGAAGAGCCACCATTTTAATTTGAACAATGTGAATACTCGATACTAAAAATCATGATACAAATCTTAACGCCCACCAACAAACAGCCCTTCCAGCGTAATAATAATAACCTTGCTACTATCGAAGTAACAGGCAAAACAGACAATACAGGAACGCTTAAAATTACCGCCAATCCAACCAAAGGCGGCACATTTTTGCAACTAGAAACGCAAATAGTAGAAGGAACTTTCGCCCAAAAAATTACCCTCCAAGCAGGTTATTACTATTTAGAAACGGAAGCAAACAGCGAGAAAAAAGGCGTTTTTTGTGCAGTAGGTGAGGTTTTTATGATAATTGGTCATTCTTTTACGGAAGATTACGGAACAATTGCAAGCGATGACGAACGTATCATAATGCCTGATTCTCTTTTTCACCCGATGTGGGAAAAAGCACCGTATGAAAATTCAGGATTCATTTCGATGAAAGATTTTTCGCTTCAAAATGTGAAAACTTTTGAACATGAATATCAGGTACTTTCTACCATCAAACAAGGTATTTGGGGCAAATTAGGAAACGAACTTATCAAAAAGTTTGATGTACCAATCTGTTTTCTAAATGCAGGTTTTGGCGGCTCAAACCTTGAACATTGGTACAAAGCAATGTACAGCATCCCTTTTGAACATCCTTTCATCCAGTATTCAAAAGGAATGCCATATTCCAAGGCAAAGAACATCTTGAATACCATTGTTCCAAAAACAGGTATTCGTGCAGTAATTTGCATCCACGGAGACAACGACAACGCACATCCAGACAAAGACTTAATCGCAAATTATTATCAAAAAATAATCTCAAAATTCCGTACAGATTCAGGCATTGCAAACCTCCCTTTTGTACTATCACTTTCAGCCACCAATTTACCCGCATGGCAAGGATTGGTTGATGGTGCATTATTAGCACTCAAAACCATACCATACACCACCCAAGGCGCAGAGATTTACAAATTCCCTGATTCATTAAGAATTGAAGACAAACTTCATTTAAACCCTTTTGGCGAAACAGAAACAGCCAGACAATTAGCCGAAATAATCGGAACAAAAGAGTTCCTAATAAAAAACCCTCCTTTTACAGTCAATGTTTTGGATCCACCAACGCAAAAAAATACGATGCTCGAGTACTTAAAAACAGCTATCATATTTTTATCCGTTGCTTCAGCGATATTTTTCACCATAAAAAATTACAAAAAATGGATTTCATAATTAGTAAACTAACTTTTTTGAAGGATTTTTCAACAAAAAAAGTATCTGTACCCATGTGGCTTTTACTCTTTTTAATATCATCTTTATCAAGTATTGCATTCCTCGAGTATCAGAGAATAAAAGATGAACAACAGCGAAAAGGAGAATTAACCATTATCAATCAAGTACTCAAACAAAAAGATTTAGAAATTTCAAACATTCAAACCCAAAAGAAAATTTTATATGATTCCCTTCAAAAAAACACTATCCAACTTAACCAGCTTCAAAAAAACATTGACGCTACTTTTCGCAATATTGACAATATGCCAATTAACGAACAAATCGAATTGTTACGCTCAAAACGCCCCGAAGCCTTTACCAACACTCAATAATTTAACCTACAAAATGTGGTTAAAAGATATTGCTGAGAAAGATTCTCTATCACAAGAAAACTTGTTACTCAAAACACGAGTACAAATCTTTGAAATAATTGTAAAAGCAAACGAAGATGAACTTCAAAGGACAAACCAAAAGTTTGATTTTATACTAAAGACAAACCAAAATCAAGACTTCATACTTAGAAGACAAAAACGGCTAAAATGGATATTCCTCATCACAAGTTCAGCCCTAGCAACTTTCACAACATACCAATATGTGAAACGCCTGGACTAAAAACCCGCTAATTTGTCAGTAAATATGTGAACGTGCTGAGCAATAAAACATTAATTTTTGATTAAATATGTGAATGTCCGGCGTAAAAAAAATATGTGAATGTACCAGGTACACACAACGGCAACTATTCACACCAAACAAAAAATCCCGTAATCATTACGGGCTTTTTTTGTTTGTGACAACTTTCATAAAAACATTTGTCACAAAAAAACCGCTTAAATACACATTTTAAGCGGTTTTTTGACAACATGACAGCATGACAACCATTTTTCAAGATTTAAAAACAATGTCACTTAAAGAATCATTTTCACGTTCAGAGTTCTGCCCGAAATAATTTTCTGTGATTGAAATATTTGAATGTCCTAACGCTTTTGAAATTGCCCAAATATCATTCTTCGTTTTTTGGCGTGCTATTTCTGCAAATGAATGCCTAGCCACGTGCGTAGAAATACGCTTATTAATGTTAGCCAAAACAGCCAATTTTTTGAGATTATTATTAACCTGAGAGGTTTTTGATTCAATATCTTTTCTAAATAAAAGATGGCTATCCCATTGTTTCAATTTCAGGTATGGAAAAATATAATCTGTAATACTTTTTCTTCTTTCCTTATAGTATTCAAGTATCAAAATTGCTTCAATTGGCAGCTTAACAGCGTGCTTTTTGCCTGTTTTGTTAGCCAAAAATTCAAGTCGATTATCTTTCAAATGTACCCATTTCATCAACAACATATCCGCAATCCTAGTCCCATAAGCATAAAATTGAAGCAAGAAAATATTACGAGCGTGAAAAAGCTGAGAATCTTTCTCAAGTTCCAATCCCTCCAGTACCTTAATTTCTTCGATGGTTAGCTGAGAACGATTAGACTTTACTTTATTAATTTTCATAGCCAACCAAGGATTTTTTGATGGTTCAAAAACCTCTCTTCGTGCAGCTTCATAGTAAATCGTTCTAATCGTAGTAAGGTTCTTATGAATTGTATTCTTATTATTTCCTTTTTCTTCAAAAAGCCATCTTTCATAATTAATCAAAAAAGAACGGCTAATATCCAAAAAATCAAGGTCGTTTTGGTATTCTTTCAATTTTGCCAACACAGAATAATAAACACGTTGAGAACCAGAATTTTGCATCTCTTTCACAATCTTTTCCGCAAACTCAAAAAAATTACCACCCGTTACTTCATTCTTCAGATTTTTTTGAATCGTAACAATTGATTGCTTATTGTTTGAAACCTTAGAAATAATATCCTGAGAAAATCCCTCTGATACCTTTTTTCTAATCAAGGTATTAATCATTTCAGCATCCTTATTACTCTTTCTTACTTCCCGTTTATCAGCGTTCCAGTCCTCTTTTTTCACCGAAACACCCAAACACACACGCTTATATTTTCCGTTGGCGTAAATCCTGATATAAATAGTGAATAAGCCGTTTTTGTCCGCTCGTGGGTTCAACTCAGGAGTAAAAGTCACTTTTGCCATTTTGTCAAATTGTATGTAACATACATTTTAAAGATTTACAGACATTTTTCAGAAATCAAAAACGCCCAATACGTTGCGTACAGGGCGTTTTATTAAAAAGTAATTGTAACAGGGTGGAGACTATGGGATTCGAACCCATGACCTCTACGCTGCCAGCGTAGCGCTCTAGCCAACTGAGCTAAGCCCCCAAGAATACTCACAAAAGTATCCAATATGAATTAGTATGCAAAATTGAGGTACTAATTTCTTAAAAATTATATCTTACTCCCAAACCACCTTGAGGATGTGTGTAAAAAAAAGCAGGTACGAGTTCAATGTAAAGTCCTAATTCCCCAAAAACTGATAAAGGTGAATCTGGTACTCCATACTCTAGTCCAGCTTGTCCAATGCCACCAATTCCAGTGTTGGGTGTTTGTTTACTATCTAAAATATATGAACGAGAAGTAATCTGCCCACCAAAACCATAATAACATCTTAGAGGAGAATTGCCCAATTGCTGATGCCAAAGATAAATTCCACTAAAAGAAATCCCTGCTCCATCAAAATTGCCATCTCTATAAGGGCTTCTTAATCCCCATAATGCTCCGTAAACGCCTACATTAAGTTCTAATGCGTTTTTGTCATTATTGAGATAATGGCGAATTGTTAAGCCAGAAGGGTCACCAAGTTTTGCACCAACAGCCCAAGTTTTGTATTGTGAAAAACCTGAAAAACTTAACAATACTAGAGAACATATAAAAGCAATTTTTTTCATAAGAAATAAGATTATGATTTGTAAGCTTTCAGTAGATTCATCAAATGAGTGTTTTCTTCTGTCGTACCAATCGAAATTCTTAACGAATTATCACAAAGTTTTACTTTTGAGCGGTCACGCACGATAGTTTTTTGCTCAATTAAGTAATCGAAAACTGCTTTAGCATCTTGAAATTTCACTAATAAGAAATTGGCATCCGATGGAAAAATATTTTCGACGATAGATAATTCAGATAACTCTTCTGCTAATAGCTTACGGTTATTATTTAGCGTATTAACGGAATTTACTACGAAATCAGTATTCGAAATGTTTTCAATTAACAGTTTTTGTGTCAATCCGTTAATGTTGTATGGATATTTAATCTTATTCAAAAGTTTGATTAATTCCTCATTTGCAAACGCCATTCCTAATCTTAAAGCGGCTAAACCCCAAGCTTTTGAGAACGTTTGAAGTACCATTACGTTTGGAAAATTATCTAATTCAGGAATGAAAGATGGTTCATCAGAAAAATCATTGTAAGCTTCATCAATAATTACCAAACCATGCTCAAAATTGTCGATAATGGTTAAAATTGCTTCACGATTGATAATATTTCCTGTTGGATTGTTCGGTGAACAGATAAAAATCAATTTTGTTTTTGGGTTGATGGCTTCAATAATGGCATCAACATCCAATTGATAATCTTCAGTCAAATCAATTTTTTGAACTTGAACATTATTCACCGAAGCACTTACTTCATACATTCCGTAAGTTGGCGGAAGGATAATAATATTATCTTCTTTAGGCTCACAAGTCAATCTGATAATCAAATCAATTGGTTCATCAGAACCATTTCCTAAGAAAATTTGCGTTGGGCGACAACCTTTTATGGGTGCAATTTTCTCTTTGATTGCAGCTTGATATGGGTCTGGGTATCTGTTCCAATTTTCTGGCGTAGCCGAACCAATTGGGTTTTCGTTAGCATCTAAAAAAACACCTTCTTTACCAGTATATTCATCACGAGCAGAAGAGTAAGGAGCAAGACTAAGGATATGTTTACGAACGATACTTTGTAAGTTGAAAGTCATAATTTTAATAATTTACATTCTAATTTTCACTGCATTAGCATGAGCATCTAAAGACTCCGCTTCTGCCATTTCAATAATTGTTTTTCCGAGGTTTTGAATGCCTTCTTTGGTAATATGCTGAACTGTTATTTTCTTCACAAAGCTATCTAAGCTTACGCCAGAATAAGCCCTTGCATAACCATTTGTGGGCAAAGTATGGTTTGTACCAGAAGCATAATCTCCAGCAGATTCAGGCGTATAATTACCCAAGAAAATTGAACCTGCTTGATAAATTTTTTCTGATACTTCTTCCGCATTTTCAATTGATAAAATCAAGTGTTCAGCTGCATAATCATTCAAAAGTGCTAAAGCTATTTCCTGATTTTCTACCAAAATTGCCTGACTATTTTCAAGTGCTTTTGAAGCAAAATCTGCTCTTGGCAAAACGGCTAATTGTTTTGTAAGCTCTTCGTTTACTGCTTCAATTATTTTTTCAGAAGTTGAAACCAATAATACTTGTGAATCAACACCATGTTCTGCTTGTGATAATAAATCTGCCGCCACAAAAGCTGGATTAGCAGAATCATCTGCATAAACGGCTACTTCCGAAGGACCCGCAGGCATATCAATCGCTATTCCTTCTTTATTTACCAACATTTTGGCAGCAGTAACGTACTGATTGCCAGGGCCAAAAATTTTATATACTTGTGGCACCGTTTCTGTACCATAAGCCATCGCTGCGATAGCTTGAGCTCCGCCAATTCTGTAAATTTTGGTGATTCCACAAAGCGAAGCTGCATACAGAATTGCTGGATGGTTTGATGGTGTACACAAAACAATTTCTCTACAACCTGCAATTTGTGCAGGAATTCCTAACATCAGTACCGTTGAAAATAATGGTGCTGTGCCACCCGGAATATATACCCCAACTTTATCAATTCCGACAGTCTTGCGCCAGCAAGTAACACCCGACATCGTTTCAATTTTTTCAGGAGTACTCTTTTGAGCCTCATGAAATTTATGAATGTTCCTGTAAGCTTGATGAATCGCTTGCTTCAAATCTTCAGAAAGCAATGATGCTGCCTTTTCAATTTCTGTAGAAGGCATCTCTATTGATTCTAAATGTACTTTATCGAAGCTCAAAGCAAAATCACGAAGGGCGATATCGCCTTCTGTTTTTACTCTGTACAAGATGGGTGCTACACGTTGTTCAATCACAGCAATATCCTGTGTAGGGCGTGTTAATAAGGCTTTATAATCGGATTGTTTGGGATATTTTATAATTTTCATGGAAACTAATAAATCATTTTTTCAATCGGCATTACTAAAATACCTTCAGCACCTGCTTCACGTAGTTTTTCGATATTTTGCCAAAAGTCATTTTCGTTAATTACTGAACTCATCGCCGACCAGCCTTCTTGTGCCAAAGGAATCACAGATGGTGATTGCATACCTGGCAATAATTTACTGATGGCTTGTATATTTTCATTTTTGGTATTCAACACAACATACTTGTTATTTTTTGCTCTTTGAACAGCATCAATTCTAAACAAAATCTGATTAAGAATATCTTGTTTTTCAGCAGACATAGTCGGGCAACCAATCATAATCGCTTCCGAACGGAAAATTACTTCTACTTCTTTCAGACCATTGCTCAATAAAGTACCGCCAGAAGAAACAATATCGCAAACAGCATGAGCCAAACCAATACTTGGTGCAATTTCTACTGAACCAGAAATTTCATGAATATGAGAAGTAACGCCATTATCTTTTAGATAATTTCCTAAAATAATTGGATATGAAGTAGCAATGTCTTTTCCTTCTAAATCTTCAATGCCATTGTAAACCTCGCTTCTAGGAATAGCAATTGATAAACGGCATTTTGAGAAGCCTAACAATTTCACTTCTGAAACGTTTTTGTTACTTTCCACATGAACATTTTGTCCGACAATACCAATATCCGCAACGCCATCTTCTACATAGCCTGGGATATCATCGTCTCTAAGAAACAAAAATTCTGCTGGGAAGTTTGAAGAAGTTGCTTTTAACTTTCCTGCTCCATTATCAAACTTGATTCCGCATTCCTTAAAAAGATTGAGGGAATCTTCACTTAAGCGTCCAGATTTCTGAACGGCAATTCTTAAATTTTGAGTCACTTGTCAGTTATTTATTAGTCCACAATACTAACATTTCCTAAAAATGATTAATTACGATTGTTTTTGTCTATTTAGGTAAAAGCTAGCGGACTGCAAAATTACGCAATCCAATTTAGGTTTTGACGGCTTTTGTGTAAATTGTCAAGAAATCATTGATATTTCTTAATCAACAAATTCAAATATGAAAAAACTTTTCTTGTGGCTACTTCTAATACCTGTTTGTAGTTATGCCCAAAAAACTGAATCTCCTTATCCATTTTCAGTCGCTCAAGACAGCGCTTACATCCGTGAAAATTATCAGAAAATGGAATTTATGGTTCAAATGCGTGACGGAATCAAGCTTTTTACGCAAGTTTACGCTCCAAAAGACCAAAGTAAAAAGTATCCTATTTTGATGCAAAGAACGCCATATACTTGCTCGCCGTACGGAACGGATAAGTATAAAAAGCGAATTGGTCCAAATCCTTTTATGTTGAGAAGTAATTACATCGTAGTTTACCAAGATGTAAGAGGAAGATGGGCTTCAGAAGGAAAATTTGTAGAAATGACGCCTCATCTTGATATAAAGAAAGCCAAAACGGATATTGACGAATCTACAGATACTTATGACACCATTGATTGGCTGACAAAAAACATTAGTAACAATAATGGTAAAGTTGGTCAATGGGGAATTTCGTATCCCGGCTTTTTTACCTCTGCTGGAGCTGTTTCAGAACATCCAGCTTTGAAGGCTTCTTCACCACAAGCACCGATGGCTGACCTTTGGAGAGATGATGCTTTTCATAATGGAGCATTTATGATTGCAGCCAATTTTGGTTTTTATAATTTCTTTCAGGAGCAAACAAAACCAACAATTACTCGTCCACCTGCATATTTTCAAAATAACAATCCTGATGGTTATGATTTTTACTTGAATGAAGTAAAAACAACCAAAAATTCAGAAGACGGTTTTTATAAAGGTAGAAACGTTTATTATCATGACAATTTTGATCATCCAAGTTATGATGAACATTGGAAGAAAAGAAATATTCTGCCACACTTAAAAGGTATTAAACATGCAGTAATGGTAGTTGGAGGCTGGTACGACGAACAAGATTTATACGGAACGTTCAATACTTATAAAGCCATTGAAAAACAGAATCCAAACATCAAAAATATTTTTGTAGTTGGTCCTTGGGTTCATGGAGGTTGGGCTGGTTCTTCTGGACAAATGCTTGCTGATGTAGATTTTGGTTCAAAAGTATCACCATATTATCAAGAAAATATTGAGGCTAAATTTTTTCATCATTACTTGATTGATGATTCTAAACCGCTTGATTTACCCGAAGCAACACTTTTTGAAACAGGAACAAATAAATGGCGTTCGTTTGATACTTATCCAGCAAAAGGCACTCAAGAGAAAAATTTATATTTTCATTCAAATGGCAAATTATCGTTTACTGCACCAACAAACGAAAAATCATTCTCTGATTATGTTTCAGACCCAAATCGACCTGTTCCTTTTTCTTCTAAAATCAATGATGGGTTTTCGGCGGATTATATGGTAGAAGACCAGCGTTTTGCTTATGCTCGCCCTGATGTTCTGTCATTTTCAACGGATGTTTTAGAGAAAGACATCACACTTTCTGGAGAAATAAAAGCGATGTTGAAAGTGGCTACTTCTGGAACCGATGCCGATTGGATTGTGAAAGTAATCGATGTTTATCCAGCTGATGCTCCAGAACATCCTAAAAGACCTGAAGTAGTTTATGGAAATTATCAGCAATTAGTACGTTCCGAAATTTTTAGAGGAAAATATCGTGAAGATATTTCAAAGCCCAAACCGTTTGTGCCTAATCAAGTAACAAGTGTCAATGTAGAATTACAAGATGTTTTGCACACCTTTAAAAAAGGTCATAAAATTATGGTGCAAATTCAAAGTTCTTGCTTTCCATTTGCTGATAGAAATCCGCAAAAATTTATGGATATTTTTAAAGCTGAAGAAAAGGATTATCAAAAAGCTACTCAGAAAGTTTTCCATCAAAAATCAGCAGCAAGTTATTTAAAAGTGGGAATTTTAGAGTAATTTTTAAAAATTGACATAAGTATAAACACTTAAAGTAAAAAGCCGTAGTATTCCTGAAATACTACGACTTTTTATTGATAAGGGCTAGAAACAAAAAAAGCAGACTTACAAAGACTGCTTTTTTGAATTACACTTCATCAACAAACTAAAAACCAAATAAAACTACTTGATATCTTGTAGTCAATCTGATAATTTGAGAATAAAGGTAATAATAAAATTGTGCTTTGACAAAAATTTATCCTCAAAATATATCAAATAATTGGCTGTAGGAGAAGGATTCGAACCTCCACGGTGTGATTAGGTAAAGTACAAAGTCTGGTGGTCAACCCCAGTCCATCTTGCGATGGGCATTACACTTACTTTATTTCATGTTCACCACCCCCGAGACAGGAGGGTACGTCTGCCAAATTTCATCACCCTACAGTGTGGTTGTCTTCGTTTCTTTTAACTTGACAATGCAAAGTTAGTGCACCTTTTATTATTTTGCAAATTTTACATAAAAAAAACTTAAAATTTACATTATATTCAATTGTGAAGCAGATTTATTTAAAATTTGCTAATAATTTCTTTTCAAAAGTATTGTTTTTTGTAAAATTTTAAATTTTATTTGAGTTTAAATACTTATATTATGGAAAAGAATGTCGAAATCGACGAAACTGATTTGAAAATTTTAGGACTTTTGATGCAAGATGCCACCATGCCTTACACAGAAATTGGTAAAAAAATCAATGTTTCGGGCGGAACCGTTCATGTAAGAATGGGTAAAATGGAGCAGGCTGGCATTGTTAAAGGTTCACAATTGGTAATAGACCACACTAAATTAGGTTGGGATATTGC
Organism: Arcicella gelida; assembly: GCF_034931025.1. Lineage (NCBI taxonomy): Bacteria > Pseudomonadati > Bacteroidota > Cytophagia > Cytophagales > Flectobacillaceae > Arcicella > Arcicella gelida. Next base: position 108,937 of record NZ_JAYGIL010000021.1, read on the forward strand.
AGCTTTTTTGGGTATCTATTTAGATAAAAGTTCACTCTATGCCGAAGTTGCTGAACAACTTATCAAGATTCCAGAAGTTGTAAGTATCAATTATACGACAGGTATTTATTCAATTTTTGCTAAAATTGTTTGTCGTGATACTGTTCATTTAAGAGAAGTACTTCACGATAAAATTCAAAAAGTACAGGGCATTCAAAGAACGGAAACATTTATTTCTTTAGAAGAAAGTATCAATCGTTCTGTGCCTTTTGGCTATAAAGGGTAATATTTTTAGCCCTTTCTGGGTAGCCTTTTTAGAAAAAATCTAAACAGGCGAACTATTCTTCGTTTTTTTGGCTTATTTTTGTAGGATAATTACTACCTAAAGCAATGGCAAAAGAAGAAATTGATATATTAGAGGAAGTTACCTCCTCGGAGTACAAATATGGTTTTCAAAGTCACTTCGAAACTGACGAAGTGCCTGCAGGTTTGAGTGAAGACGTAATCAGATTGATTTCAACAAAGAAAAACGAACCAGAATGGATGCTTGATTTAAGACTAAGTGCTTACCGTACTTGGTTAACAATGGAAGAACCAAAATGGTCTAACGTTCATTACAAGCCAGTTGACTATCAATCAGTTAAATATTATTCTGCTCCAAAACAAGCAAAGGTTTTGGAATCATTAGATGATATTGATCCAGAATTACGTGCTACTTTTGAGAAATTAGGTATTTCATTAAATGAGCAAAAACGTTTATCAAATGTTGCCGTTGATGCCGTTATCGACTCTGTTTCGGTAGCAACTACTTTTAAGGCAGATTTAGCGAAAAGAGGAATCATCTTCTGTTCGATGTCGGAAGCAATTCAAGATCATCCTGAATTAATCAAAAAATATTTAGGTTCAGTTGTACCAGTAAAAGATAATTTCTTTTCTGCATTAAATGCTGCTGTATTTACTGATGGTTCTTTCTGTTATATTCCAAAAGGTGTTCGTTGCCCAATGGAACTTTCAACATACTTCCGCATCAATGCCGCTGGAACTGGACAGTTCGAACGTACTTTAATTGTTGCCGATGAGGGTTCTTATGTTAGTTATTTAGAAGGTTGTACAGCTCCTCAGCGTGATGAAAATCAATTACACGCCGCAGTAGTTGAAATTGTTGCTCATGAAAATGCAGAAGTGAAATATTCAACTGTACAAAACTGGTATCCGGGCGATAAAGAAGGAAAAGGTGGAATTTATAACTTCGTTACAAAACGTGGTATTTGCGAGGGTGCAAATTCTAAAATATCGTGGACACAAGTAGAAACAGGTTCGGCGATTACGTGGAAATATCCTTCAGTAATTTTAAAAGGAGATAATTCTATCGGTGAATTCTATTCAGTAGCTGTTACTAATAATATGCAACAAGCCGATACTGGTACTAAAATGATTCATATCGGTAAAAATACTAAATCAAGAATTGTTTCTAAAGGTATTTCAGCTGGTAAATCTCATAATTCATACCGTGGACTAGTAGAAGTAATGAAACGTGCTGATAATGCTCGTAACTTCTCGCAATGTGATTCTTTATTAATGGGCGACCGTTGTGGAGCGCATACTTTTCCATACATTGAAGTAAAAAATAAAACGGCTACTGTAGAACACGAAGCGACAACTTCTAAAATTGGTGAAGATCAATTGTTCTATTGTAACCAACGTGGTATTTCTACTGAAGCAGCTGTAGCCTTAATCGTAAACGGTTATGCCAAAGAAGTATTAAATCAATTACCAATGGAATTTGCAGTAGAAGCTCAAAAATTGCTTGCTGTATCGCTAGAAGGCTCGGTTGGTTAAAGAACACAAATTTCGAGATTACATAAAAAATGCTTTTGGTTGAACCAAAAGCATTTTTTATTTTCCAATAGTAAAGTTTACAAAACTGATTAGTATTCAAGTTCTGGATCTACATCTACCGCTTTGGGATTCAATCCATATTTATTCTCAAAAGGCTCTCCTTCTGTAACCAAAAGTACGATTAACCAAATTACTCCTACAAAGGGTATAAAAGAAACAAAGAAGAACCAACCACTTTTTCCAACATCATGTAATCGTCTGACTAAAACAGCTAAAGTAGGTATAAGTATTGCTAGCTGGTAGATTAGGTAAATTAGATAGATTACGATAAAAATAACTCCTCCACCTGAGAAACCGACAGCCAAAGCAAACAAGGCCACTATAACTGAAATAATAAAATTATAAAGTTGAAAATACCAGTATTCACTTCGTCTGGCTCTTCCGCTAAATGTAGCATAGTTTTGTAAAACTTGTAAAAAGTAATTCATTTGTATGAGTTTTATTTTTTTCTCTACTCGTTAGGCTTTTCGATTACGCCCCATTTTATACTGGTTTCTGGTCTCCATAGTTAAAAAAGCAAATGAGGTAATGGTAATATAGTATTAAAGTTTAATTAACAATTATAATTCTTTGAAAAATCGGGGAGTCTTCGAGAAAAAAACATTAAAAGTAAGAATCAAAAATTTACAGGAATAGGCTTTTGTTTCAGAGATGTCTAATAAAGTCATTGAAGAGTAGTTGTTAAGTGTAAAAAATGAATATGATATTTTGTTATTTCAAACATAACAAAATGATTTTAGAATGGCAAAATATTTGTTTGAAACTTATTATATGGTAAGATAGCAAGGGGAAGTTCTATCTTTAAAACACTACAATCAGGGTAGTAATTATTAGCTTATGTACTCATTTTGGCTATCTTTGTTAAGTATCAACATTCATCAATAATCCTTCTTATTTATATGAAACTATTCTTGTTAAGTATTTTCCATGTCCTTACTTTATCAAAAACACCCGATTCTCTTGACAATAAAGCTAAACAAGTACAATTTCAAAAATATGTTGAAGGCTTAGCCAATACTACTTTTATGGCTAATGGGATGGTGGGAGTAAGTATTAAATCGGTAACAACGAATAAAGTTTTGGTCAGTTATAATGCACAAAAAAGCCTAGCTCCTGCTTCAACGTTAAAATTGATTTCTTCTGCAACGGCATTATCAACTTTAGGAGAAAATTATACTTATACAACTCAATTAAATTATAGCGGGCAAATTGCTGATTCGGTATTGACTGGAGATATTATCATCAAAGGTTCAGGCGACCCTTCGCTAGGTTCTTGGCGTATCCAAAACCAAATGGATTATAAAACTTTATTTGAAACTTGGACGCAAAGAATTAGGGCTTTGGGTATCAAGGAAATTAAAGGAAGAGTATTTGCGGATGCTAGTCTTTTCGAAGAAAATGTTTTACCTGATACTTGGATTTGGACAGACATGGGAAACTATTACGGTGCTGGTGCTTATGGTTTAAATATTCATGAGAATTTGTATTATGCAGTTTTCAAACCTTTACAATATTTGGGTGAAGCTACTTTGGTAAAAACCATTCCAGACCTCCCCTATTATCAAAAAATCAATAAAGTATTAACTGACAAACCTAGAACAGGCGACCAAGTAAATATTTACAGTACTCCTTATCAAGATATTTTGCTGATGCAAGGTTTTGTGCCTGCGGGAGAAACTTTTTCGGTGAAAGGTTCTATTCCAGATCCTGCTTTATTTGCGGCTTCTTCTTTGCAAAAGAAATTAGAAGAAATTGGCATCAAAGTACAACATAGTCCGCTGTCGTCTTTGGAAATAAGTAAAAAGAAAGTGGTTTATCAAACACCTTTACAAACCATGAATATTGCTGTATATACTTCACCTCCGCTTGCAGAACTTGCAAAAGCTTGTAATTACCACAGTATAAACCTTTATGCTGAAGCTTTTCTGAAAACATTTTCGGTGATTTCATCTTTTGGAAATTCTACTAAAGATGCTATTAAAGGCTTGAAACAAATTTGGCAAAGTAAAGGGGTTAATCTAACGGGGTTTAACATCAAAGATGGTAGCGGACTTTCACCTTCGAATAGTATTACGGCGGATAATATGACGGATATTTTAAGAACAATGTACTCCGAAAAGTCATTCAAAGCATTTTATGAATCAATACCTGTAGTCGGTGAATCTGGCACGGTGGCACATTTGGGAAAGAAATCAAAAGCGGTTGGGAATGTCAGAGCAAAAAGTGGTTCTATTGAAGGCGTTAGAGCTTATGCTGGATACTTTACCGCTAAAAATGGAGAATTGATGTGTTTCTCATTCATGCTGAACAAATACAATTCAGATTTCGGTTCAGCGACAAAAGAACTAGAAAAATTGATGACGATGATGGTGGAATTGTGATTGAGTGAATAAAGTAAAGAAATTAAATTTCTAGTATTAGATTTAATAAAAAATCCGTTATCAACTAATTGCAAGTCCGACCGGATAACAATTAACAGATAACGGATTTTAAAATAATATACCTAATCTAGTTTCAAAACAGCCATAAATGCTTCTTGAGGAATTTCTACGTTTCCAACTTGACGCATTCTTTTCTTCCCTTTTTTCTGTTTCTCTAATAATTTTCTTTTACGAGAAATATCACCACCATAACATTTTGCGGTTACGTCTTTTCTCAAAGCTTTTACAGTTTCACGAGCAATGATTTTTTGTCCGATTGCCGCTTGAATGGCGATGTCAAATTGTTGTCTTGGTAACAATTCACGTAATTTTTCGCAAAGACGTTTTCCCCATTCATAAGCTTTGTCACGGTGAACGATTGCCGAAAGTGCATCTACTTTTTCACCATTCAACATCACATCCAATTTCACCATTTCGCCTTCTTCGTAGCCTTTGTACTCGTAATCTAAAGACGCATATCCACGAGAAATCGTTTTTAATTTATCGAAGAAGTCGAATACAACTTCTGAAAGTGGTAAATCAAATTGTAATTCAACACGGTCGGAAGTAAGATAAATTTGGTTTGAAAGTACACCACGTTTATCTAAACACAATTTCATGATACCACCTACATAATCAGATTTCGTAATGATTTGTGCTTTGATAATTGGTTCTTCAACGTGGTCAATCAAGTTGGGTTCTGGTAATTCTGAAGGAGCAGAAACCCAAAGTTCATCACCATTTGTTAATTTAACATTGAATTTCACAGAAGGAACTGTTGTAATTACCGTCATGTTAAATTCACGTTCCAAACGCTCTTGAACGATTTCCATGTGTAGCATTCCTAAGAAACCACAACGAAAACCAAAACCTAATGCCATTGACGTTTCAGGTTCCCAAACAAGTGAAGCATCATTTAATTGAAGCTTACCCATTGCATCACGCAAGTCTTCAAATTCAGTCGTTTCAACTGGATAAATCCCTGCAAAAACCATTGGTTTTACTTCTTCAAAACCATGAATAGATTCTTTACAAGGACGGTCACGGTGAGTAATCGTATCACCTACTTTTACTTCTTTTGCTTCTTTGATACCCGAAATCAAATAACCAACGTCGCCTGCTTTGATAGATTGCTTCGGTTCTTTTTCCAAACGCAAAGTACCAATTTCATCGGCAAAGTATTCTTTGCCTGTGGCAATGAATTTTACTTTATCTCCTTTTTTGATTTCTCCATTGAATACTCTAAACATTACTTCGATACCACGGTATGAATTAAATTCAGAGTCAAAAATTAAAGCTTGTAATTCAGCGGTAGGGTCGCCTTTCGGAGCAGGGATTCTTTCAACAACGGCAATCAAAATATCTTCGATACCGATTCCTTCTTTACCAGAAGCATGAATGATAGAATCACGTTCACAACCTAATAAATCTACAATTTGGTCTTTTACTTCCTCAGGCATTGCACCCGGAAGGTCAATTTTATTTAATACAGGAATAATTTCTAAGTCATGCCCCAAAGCCAAGAAAAGGTTTGAGATAGTTTGTGCTTCAATTCCTTGAGCTGCATCTACAATCAACAAAGCACCTTCACAAGCAGCAATTGAGCGTGAAACTTCATAAGAAAAATCCACGTGACCTGGCGTATCAATCAAATTGAATACATATTCTTCTCCTTTGTAAGGGAAATTCATCTGTATTGCATGCGATTTGATAGTGATACCACGTTCACGCTCCAAGTCCATGTCGTCCAATAATTGAGCTTGCATATCCCGTTTTTGAACAGTATTTGTAAATTCAATTAATCGGTCTGCGAGCGTACTCTTTCCGTGGTCAATGTGGGCAATAATACAAAAGTTACGTATGTTTTTCACGTTATTTATTTTACGGTATTGATTTATTTCAAGTTGCTGTATAACTTACCAGCTCTAATACAGGATTTACTTATACTTCTTACAAAATTACGTCCTTAACTTTGAAAAAGATAATAAGTAATTAGAAAAGAGATAAGAATAAAGGTCGATATGACTATATTTTTATCTAAACTAAACAAAATTCATTTAAACTTCATTACCGCCATGAAATTAACCCCTGAAGTTTACCCCATCGTTGAGTACCTGAGCAAATTCGTGGTACTTTCTGAAAGGGAGGTAAAATCATTCGTTAGTAAGTTACAATACAAAACCTGCAAGAAAGGAGATATTCTGCTAAAAGAAGGTGATGTTTGTAATGAAATTTATTTTATTTTACAAGGAACGCTGAGAGCTTATACCAAAGTAGATGGAGAACAAAACAGAACCTTCAATTTCGCCTTTGATGGAACTATCTTCACTGAACAAGTAAGTTTTGCTTCTCAACAACCTTCTACTGATTATTTAGATGCTCTTGAAGATTGTAAGTTATTGTACATCACACACGAGCGTTTACAATGGCTTTTCGACAAATTTCACGGTTGGGAAAGAGCAGGGAGACTTATTAATCAATTTTATTTTTGTGAAGAAAGAAATAGAGTACGTTCTTTTATGCTCGATGACGCCACATTGCGCTACCAGAAATTACTGATTGAATTTCCTGCAGTTGAAAAGAAGATTCCTCAACATATTATTGCTTCCTACCTCAACATTACGCCACAATCGTTGAGTAGATTAAAGAAAGGACTTTAGAATTATGAGTTATGAATGATGAATTATGAATGAGTACTTTACAAAGGGTAAAACAATTGTATAAAACTATTTAATTGCTTGTCACTCAATTAAAATTTGACGATTTTAAAGCTCTTTCCTGTACTAATTCATAATTCAAAACTCATAATTACGAAATTATCCATTGCATCATCAGTCCCGTCAAGTAACCACAATAAGTACCGAGTGCGTAGCCCATAATAGCTAATAATACTCCTACTGAAGCCAAAGATGGGTTAAAAGCTGCTGCTACTACCGAGGCAGAAGCTGCTCCACCAACATTTGCTTGCGAGCCTACTGCTGTAAAAAAGTAGGGAGCTTTAGTAAGATATGCCGCTATCAAGGTAAAAGAAGCATGAAATAACATCCAAATAATGCCCACTAAAAAAAGCTGAGGCTTTTCTAAAGCGGCAAAAATGTCCATTTTCATCCCAATGGTTGCGATAAGAATAAATAGGAATATTGTCCCAAATTTTGATGCTCCAACATCTTCAATTTGCTTTGCTTTTGTCTGAGATAAGATTAATCCAAAGATTGTCACTAGAGAAATCACCCAAAAAGAAGATGATGTAAGACTAAATTTCTTGAGATTCGGAAAATTGTTTTCGATAAATGGCACAAGTATATCTGAACAAGCATGAGCGATAGCTGTTGCTCCAAAACCAATAAATAGAATCTTTGAAATGTCTTCTACGCTTGGATTTCGTGCATTTTCTTTGGCTCTTTTTTCAATTTTCAATAGTACTTCATCTACAGCACTACTATCTGCTCGAAAGAATTTATCAATTTTTGTGGCGTGTCCAACGCCATACAGTAATAAAGCCAACCAAAGTTCTGCCGTAAGTACGTCAACGGCTATTGCCTGAGAAAAAATCTCTGCTGAGGGATTAAAAACTTCTCGTAAAGCCGTCTGATTGGCACTTCCTCCAATCCAACTTCCTGCGATAGTTGCCAAACCTCGCCAAGTTTCTCCCGAAACTGTTGCTGGACTAATCATTTTAACTATCCAAAGGGATGCTGGCCCGCCAACCATTACACCCAAGGTTCCTGCTAAAAAAACAATGATAGCTTTTCCACCTAATTGTTTCAACGCCTGAAAATCGATATTAATGGTAAAGTACAAAAGACAAGCTGGCAACAAGTATTTTGAGGCTACATCATATAATTTAGAATTTTCGCCATCTACAATATGAAAGGCATTTAATAAACCGGGAACGAAATAACAAACCAGAATACTCGGGAAAAAAGTATAGAAACGTTTCCAAAAACGATGCTCTAATGAAGAAGTATAAAAGGTAAAATAAATAATACCAAGCAGTATTCCGAAGATAACGGCGTCGTTTGTAATAAATGTTTGTTGCATGATGAGGGATTATGATAAACAAATTTACGGGCTTTTTGTAATTTGCAAGAGTGTTAGGGAGACTTTAGGACAAAAGACTTTAAGATTAAGGATTTTTTGATGATGACTTTAGGAAAAAGGACTTTTGGATTAAAGATTCAATGAAATCTATTGAACAATCTTATAAAAGACACAGAGAAAACGAAGAATACACAGAGTTACGCAGAGAAAAAATAGTTGCACACTCTGTGAAACTCATTATAACTCTGTTAAACTCTGTGTAATAAAAAATTTCTGTAAAAGAAGATTTTATTAAAAACATAATAAAAATAGAAACACTAATAACTTTCATTAAATCAGAGAAATAACATAATATTGACCTATATTTTTTCTTACTATTACAAAAATAAAAATCCGAAATCAGACATCTGAAATCCGAAATCAAAAAAATGCAAAGCCCGAAATTTAAAATATATTCTTCTTCTGCTGGTTCTGGAAAAACCTATACTTTGGCAAAAGAGTACATCAAATTAGCCCTTAAAACTACTTCGCCTTATTATTTCAATCATATTTTGGCAGTGACTTTTACCAATAAAGCCGCTGGTGAAATGAAAGAGAGAATCTTGAAATACTTGCATCAATTTGCTTCTGATGATTTACAAGACCGCAAAGAATCGGAAGGACTTTTAGCACAAATTTTAAAAGAATTACAAGAAGAAGGCATTGAAATAGATGAAGAAGAATTGCGTACAAGAGCGTCTAAGACTTTTAAACATATCATTCATGAGTATGCCAATTTCTCTGTTTCTACAATAGATTCATTTGTTCAGAAAATCGTGTCGGCTTTTACGGAAGATTTAGACTTTCCTTTCAATTTTGAAGTAAATCTTGATGCGGAAGTACTCTTAGATGCGGCTGTTGAGCAATTATTGCAAAAAGTAAATACAGAACATTTCGAGCAAATTACTTTAGCCATCAAAAGTTTTGCGATGGAAAAGGCAGATGAAGGAAAATCATGGAATGGTTTGGCTGGAGAACTAGCTGGTTTCGGAAAAAACCTTTTGTATGACCAACATCAAAAGGCGATTGACAATATTGCGAATTTAGAAGCGGAGGATTTCCTACAAATAGAAAAACAAACAAAGGCTTATTGCGAGTATTTAGAAACTAAAATTAAAACTATCTCACAAGTCGCTTTAGAAAGTATAGATTCGGCTGGAGTAACGATTGGCGATTTCTTCCAAAGTCGTTCGGGTGTAGGAGCTTATTTCCATAAATTACAAAATGATGTATTTTCCTCGCCAAATTCTTATGTGATGAAAGCCGTAGAAGAAAATCAATGGTATTCTAAAACACAAAAAGGAGGAATTAAGGCAGCAATTGATAGTATTGCGGATGAGTTAAGTATTTATTTGACTAATATTTTTTCAATTCAAGAAACTGAAAAATCAAAATATATACTCTTCAAAGAGATTCTTAAACAGACCAAGAAATTAGCTTTGCTTAGTCAGTTAAAAAAGGAAATTGCCGCCATTCAAAATGAAACGGGACAAATTCATATTTCAGAATTTAACCGTAAAATTTTTGAGATTGTAATGAAAGAACCCATTCCATTTGTGTATGAGCGTTTGGGCGAAAAATATAATCACATTCTGATTGACGAATTTCAAGATACTTCTACGCTACAATGGCATAATTTCTTGCCTTTGGTAGAAAACGCTTTAGCAAACGGACATTTCAATTTGGCAGTGGGCGATGCCAAACAATCTATTTATCGTTTCAGAGGTGGCGAAATGGAATTGATTGTGCATTTGCATAAAAACAATTTGGAAAGATTGGTTGAAGGTAACGAAGAAAATGATTTCTTAGAAGAAAGATACGCTAGCATTCGTCCATACTTAAAGCCTGAAAACCTAAGTACCAATTACAGAAGTACGAAAGAAGTAATCAATTTTAATAACAATTTATTTGGCTTTATCAAAGCATCGCCTGAGAACGAAAGCATTGCTCCTACCCTACCTTTTGTTTATGATGAATTCTTTGCTCAAGAATTACCAGAAAAACCCAAAGAAGGCGGTCATGTAGAAATAGATTTTTTACAAGGAGAAGTAGAAGATGAAATCATGTTCGAGCGTATCTTGGCAATTATTGAAGAAGTACGTGAAGCAGGTTATCATTATGCAGACATTGCCATTTTATGTAGAAAAAATAAGCATGGACGCATCATTGCGAATGCTTTAAAAGAAAAAAATATCGACGTTGTTTCTTCGGATTCTCTAAATTTAAGTGCTTCGGATGCGGTTAATTTGGTGATTTCTTTAATGAAAGTCGTGCAAAATCCAGAAAATACTTTGTCGAAGTACGAAGCTATTTATTTATTTTACAGAGTAGTTTTACATAGAATCCCCGATACACAAGATAATCATTTTATCAAAGAAGCCATCGAGTCTGGCGATATTGCTTTGTTTTATGAATTGATAGAAGACGAAGGCTATGCTTTAGCATCTTTTGATTTACAGCAAATGGCTTTGTATGAAATTGCCGAAAAGATTATTAATACTTTCTTTCTTTTTGAACATCACAAAGAATTAGATTTTCTCTTTCGATTTTTGGATGTTATTCTTGAGTTTCAGACCAAAAAGAGTACACATCTTACCGATTTCTTACAATTTTGGGAAGCTAAAAAAGAAACACTTTCAATCTCTACGCCCGAAGGACAAGAAGCCGTAAACGTAATGAGTATTCACAAATCAAAAGGTTTGGAATTTCCTGTGGTAATAATTCCTTATTGTCACTGGACGACAGATACAGGATTAAGAACAGAAATTTGGGCAAATTTACCGATAGAAGACGAGCTAATCATTGCCAGTCAATCCTCAGAAAAAGCAGATAAAATTTTACAAAATGCTCCTTTAAAAGTAGCAAAAGCCTTAGAACAAACTGCCGTAGTAAAACAATACAAAGAGGAAAAAGAAAAGACTTTTTTAGAAAGTTTGAATATGCTTTATGTGGGGCTTACTCGCCCGACAGATAGATTGTATTTAATTGTAAAGAAAAATATCAAAGATTTTAACAAAACCGTTGGTAATCAATTGTATCAATTTATCAATTGTCCGCCGATTGAAGAAGACGAAAACCATTTTGAAATCATTTATCAAGGCGAAGCCAAAAAACAAAAGGATAAAAAAGAAAAAGTAAAGGATTTAATAGAAATCAGTGCTATTACCAGTTTTGAAAGAAGCAATAAAGTAAAACTCAGACAAAGTGCTGAACGCCTTTTTGATTTAAAAACCTTTGAGAAAAGTAAAGATTATGGTAATAAAGTCCATGCAGCTTTTGCCAAGATTAAGACTTATGAGGATACAGATTATGCTTTACAAGAGATTTTAAGAGAAGGTTTGATAACAGCCACAGAAGTAGCAGGATTAAAGCATACTTTAGAAAATATTATGAGCTTGCCGGCCATTAAACCACTTTTTGAAGTAGCAGAAGAAGCCATTAAAAACGAAAGAGAAATTCTGATGCCCAAAGGAAAACCACTACGTCCGGATAGAGTAGTCAGACTCAAAGATAAAATCGTGATTTTGGATTATAAAACAGGTTCAAAATCAGATTCGCACAAAACACAAGTGCGACAATACATGAATATTTACAGAGAGATGGGTCACGCCAAAGTAGAAGGTATTTTGGTGTATTTAGAAGAAAAAGCAAAAGATGAGCAAGTGGTGGAGGTGGATTGATGGGATGGTTGGGATCCTAAGTATTTTGTGTTTTAGTATCATAAAATCATAATAAAGTTAGTCGAAAGGTTTTTTGCATTGAAGTTTCCAATAATTAGGGTAAAAATTAAATAAAAAATTGTAGCATGAGTCATCCAGAATTTCAAAATCATTAAAAAGCTGTCAAAACTAGTTTTTTTGACAGCTTTTTAATGATTGATAGGTAATGAATTCCTACTGTTTGAGCGAAGCGAGTTTAGGAATTCTTGAATTTCTTTTGTTACTTTTCTTGTTTCAAGACAAGAAAAGTAAGGACTGTACAATAATAAATATAAAAACTTTTCAAATTGTACTAAGCCTTGCTATTCTAAGAAAAAATTGGAATGACACATATTTTTATTAGTCATCAACTCCTTCAAAAGATTATTATCCTATGATATTTTGAACAAAAATAAGGTTTTTTGTAAAAACCTTACCGTATAATAAGTTTTTTAACTTTTTATTTGGCAATTATAATCCTATTAACTAAGTTTGACTCAACAATCAACAAACGAATTATCTTATTCATTTACTGATATTTACTAAAACAAATAAGATAATTTTAAACAATAGGTGGCACCTTAAACTCCACAAATTACAATCGACTAACAAGTACCAATAGTCATAAAAATTCAATTATAAACAAGAAACAGTAGCTGACAGTCGAGAAACAGAGAATTACAATCAAGAAACAGTAGCTGACAGTCAAGAAACAGAGAATTACAATCAAGAAACAGTAGCTGACAGTCAAGAAACAGAGAATTACAATCAAGAAACAGTAGCTGACAGTTGAGAAACAGAGAATTACAATCAAGAAACAGTAGCTGACAGTTGAGAAACAGAGAATTACAATCAAGAAACAGTAGCTGACAGTTGAGAAACAGAGAATTACAACCAAGAAACAGTAGCTGACAGTTGAGAAACAAGTAATGACAATTGAGAAAAAGGCAACTACAATTAAGAAATAGATAATTGCAGTTAAGAAAGACGCAACTGTTATTTAGAAACACATAACTGAGGTGGTTCAAAAAAACGGCACACTTTTTTGCATAAAAAATGCGGAAAATGGAATTAAAGAAACCCAAGAAATCACACGCACATTACGAGCCTGATTTTAAAGAGGAAATACTGAGA
>NZ_JAYGIL010000022.1:0-114309 GCF_034931025.1 Arcicella gelida
AAAATCAAACAAAATTGTATTTTTTAAATAAAGCACCTCAGATGAAAGCAAAAATCCACCCAGAACATGAGTGGATTTTATCGTAAAGCAATATCGAAAAACAATTTTCAAGGGAAGCCTATTTTTTGAAGTTCGTTCTAGTATAGCAAAACCGTAGAGAAATATACTCAATCAAATTCTACTAAAATCTAAATAAATTTAAGAAATACTTATAAATGAAATAAGGACAGGAGAAACCCCCGCCCTTATCTGTTTAACCTCTAAACCTATTTAACTATGAAAATTAATACAAATATAAGCTAAATTCTGGTTATTTAAACATTAAATGTCCCATGAATTTTTACTATTTTTTGACGAAATGGCATTTTAAGTGATAAGACTTGAAAATAGATGTACATACAGACATTTAATAAATTTAGTAAACAATTTATTAATGTATCAAAATGATAATTCTGTTTTCAAGCCCCACGATTGATGACAGTTGCCGATGCTTGTGCCACTGGAAATAGGGTAATGTCAGCCATGACAACATGAGCAGGACGACTAACGGCAAAAGCGATAATTTCTGCAATGTCTTCTGCCTTCAAGGGTTCAAACCCTTTATAAATAGCATCCGCCTTTTCTTCATCTCCTTTGAAACGCACTAATGAAAACTCAGTTTCAACTGCTCCGGGAGCTACGTTGGTTACTTTAATGCCGAATGGATTTAAGTCTAAACGCATTCCTTCTGAAATCGCTTCAACTGCTGCTTTCGATGCACAATATACATTTCCATTTGGATAGGTACTTTTGCCAGCAATTGAACTTATATTAACAATGTGTCCTTGCTTTCTAGCTTTCATCCAAGGCATAATTACTCTTGAAACATAGAGCAAACCCTTTACATTGCCATCAATCATAGCATCCCAATCGTCGGTTGAGCCATCTTGAATGGGACCCATTCCATGTGCATTTCCTGCATTGTTGACTAAGATGTCTATATCCTTTTCAGAAAGCGAATTCAGTGCTTTTTCTACTTGTTCTTTATCTCTTACATCAAAAGTTAGTATTTGTACATTTACTTTCTTAGAAAGATTTTCTTTTAAAGCATCAAGTTTTTCAATTCGTCTTCCGCACAAAATTAAATTGATTCCTAAATCTGCAAAGGCTTCAGCGGTAGCTTTTCCGATTCCAGAGCTTGCACCAGTAATAAGAGCTAATTTGGACATTGTTTCTATTTTAATAGATTAAGGCGTTGAATTATTTCAAAGGTGAAAATTCAACTGGGTACATATATTCTGATGTTACTTTTACTGTTAATGAACCTCCTCCTTTTTCTTCAGATGCTTTTCTTACTGATATCCACTCAGGGTCATCTCTGAAAGTCTTAAATGATGCTGTACCAGCTTCTTGACTTTTATGAGCTAACAGATAAATTAAAGTGTTTTCAGCACCTTGTTCTTTATCAGTTGGTGTCCAGTAAATGATATTACTCATGCCATGTCTTTCAAACAATTTCAAAGTATGATTTCTGAAACGGTCTAACAATCCTGAAAGATTATTTGGCGTAGCAATATAAGTTCTTAATTCAAAAACTCTGTCGCCAATACTTTTCAAATTATTAGGCGAAAAATCAGTTGTTTTCAAGAAAGTACTTTCTACTTTGGCTACAATTTCACCATTCGCTGTAGTTTCTTTGGCTACTTTAATCCAACCTTTATCTTCCGAAAATGACTTCCAAGATTTTTCACGAGCTTCACGAGAAGGATAGGATAACACATAAACCATTTTATTGTCTTTGTTATCTAAAGGCAACCAAAATCCTTCTAAACGCATTTTATGTTTCTTGAAATAATGAAGAGTATGTTCTTTGAAACGGTTCATCAATACATCAAATTTGCCATCACTAGCATAATAAACTCTTAATTCATATATACGGCTATTGGCATCATCAGCTTTGGCTTGCATCGAAAAGCTTGTCAATAAACATAAAAGAAAGACAACGATTTGGTTTTTCATGGTTTTTGGAAATGATTGATTTTGAATCAGTGAAAATAATTGTTTTGTTATTTGAAATACTTATTCAAAACTTATAAAACAGTCAATTCTACTCTTCTGTTTTTCTTTTTGTTCTCTTCCGAATTATTTGGCAAAAGTGGTTTATTACTTCCGTAGCCTTTGTAATGCAATCTATTTTCATTGATTCCTTTGCTGACGAAATAATTAAAAACAACTCTTGCTCTATTCTCCGAAAGGGCAAAATTCAGTCTTGTGTCTCCAATATTATCTGTATGTCCACTAATTTCAATCTTGACCTGTGGGGCATTTTTTAGCAACTCCACCATTTTATCTAGTTCTTCGTATGAAACCGATTGCAATATAAAACTACTTTGTTCAAAATAAACATTATCAAGCGTAATAGATTGTCCATGTTCAATCTGAACAAAATCTTTTATTTTAGAACTCTCGATGGGTGCTTTTGTTTTAGGAACATCTACAATTGTTACACTTTTGCTACTATTTGAAGACGGTTTTCTTTTCAGTAAAACTGTGTAAAAAACTGCTTTTTTAGAAGAAGAATATGGTACTTGTTCTACTTTTAGTTCGTAATCTTTTGCAAAAGATTCTATCTGATAATTATCTTTTTCTGTCAAAGCCAAGTGATATTCGGTTACATCATTAGAAGTATTTACCGTAAAGGCTTTCTTGGTTTTATTTCCAGTTATTTTAAAAGTAGCAGGTAAAATTTTACCACTTGTTGAATCAATCGCAGATAATACTAAGCCTTTTATTTTTTGTTTTGGAGTCAAAAAACAATCTAATTCGGCTTGTTTTAGTTTTACCAATTCCTGCTGATACTTTTCAAAACCATTAGTGTTGATTTCGAGATGATACTTATCTTCAGGAATTAAACTTATCAAAACATCCCCATTTTTTAGTTTTTCAATTTTGGGTTGATTGGCTTTATTACTAAGATTGACAAGCTCAATTTTATCTGCAATGATGGTTTCCCCATTGAGTTTATTTTTTGTTTTTATCGTTAAATGATGTAGATTTCTTTCAAGACGGATGGTATAAACATACTTTTTGGTAGGATTAAAATCTGCCATATTAAAAGTACTTTGCTTGGTAATATAATGTTCCGCAGCTGTTTCAACCGTGAAAATCTCTTGACTGCTTACTCTTACGCTAGCTTTTACTTCATTTTTGAAAACGATATTTCTCTTCAGATGCTCCAATTTAACATTAATGAAAGCTTTAATTGGCTTTTCTGTTTCTGCATCAATTACTTCAAAATGCACAGGAAGGCTGTTTTTATAGAGCATAAAATTGACTGAATTTCCTTGAGGTGCTTTCAGTACTTTTTCTTTGAGTTCTATATAATCTTCAGCATTGATGATGAATTCATATTTACTTGAAAGTTTCAAATTCGCACTATACTCATCAGAATTCGGTTTTTTTGACGCATTTTTAATTTCGGAAGCATTCAAATCAACCACTTTTACTTGTGCATTTTTGATAGATTCTTTCGTGTCGGCATCTAATACCTTAATTGATAATGGATAGCGTTCAAAAACCAATGGAATTGCAAAATCATGGTGATTGGTATTGACAAAATCTTTGATGGAAATCATTGAGTTACCATCCGCAAAACCATCCGCTTTGACCAATACTTTCAGATTATCTTGTTGTGATAATTGAATAGAAAAAAAAGTATTTTTTGAAGAAGTACTTCCTTTGAAAATCTCTCCAGTTCTTTCTGACGTAATTATAAAGTCTGCTAAAACACTTTCATTATTAGCTTTATTTATTGCAGTGAAATTGACAGTTACTGTCTTGTTTTGGACACCAGTTTTTGTCGTTGAAGCAATTGTATTATTAGTTTTTGTTGAAGTGTTTTTTAGGGAATCAAGAATGTTTTTTTCTGAAAAAGGCACTGATGCAAAAGACTCGGCACGATTTTTATAGTTTATTGAAGCAAGTAAATCATTTTTTGAATTGAACTCTACAGTGTTGAGGTCAGTAAGATTACCCCAATTAAATTGGGTTTCTGTTGTGCTTTGATTTTTTGAAAAGGCTGATTCCTTCATCAAGCACAACGTTAATGCGAGTAGGGCTGGGCTGATTTTAATAGTAGCTTTGTTTTTCATGGGTGGATAAATACTATACAAAATTACTTAATTTTGACGATTCATTCACGAAAAAGAGAATACAAAGTTAATTTCAAATATTTATTACAAAATGAAATACCTAATTGTTGGTCTTGGAAATATAGGTCCAGAATACTTGCTTACTAGACATAATGTTGGTTTTATGGTGTTGGATCGTCTGGCGAGTAATTTCGAAGTGAAGTTCTCAATGGGTCGTTTAGCTTATCATGTAGAAATTAAACATAAAGGGAAGCAAATTCATTTAATTAAACCAACCACTTACATGAACTTAAGTGGAAAGGCGGTGAATTATTGGATGAAAGAACTGAAAATCGAAAAAGAGAATACTTTAGTCATTACTGATGATATTGCACTCCCTTTTGGCAAGCTTAGAACCAAAGTAAAAGGTTCGCATGGGGGCCATAATGGTTTACGAAATATTGAGGAAATATTAGGTTCTTCAGCTTATCCTCGTTTGAGGTTTGGAGTAGGTGATGATTTTGGTAAAGGAAGACAAGTAGAATACGTTTTAGGAAACTTTGAAGGAGCTCAATTAGATGAACTACCAGAACATCTTGATCGTGCCATAGACATTATTTTGAGTTTTTGTTTACAAGGTGTAGATAAGACAATGAATGCTTTTAATCAATAATTGGATTATTCGAAGAATTTTAAAATTATTAAAAATAATTTATAACAAAATATTTGCAATGTTTTTGTTATGCAAGCAGAATAATATTTCGATTGTAATTGTTTTTGTTTCCTAATTAAGTGTTTTTCTGTTGATTTTTAGGTAGTTACTACTATAAAATTGGAAAGACTTAACACAAATCATTTGCATATTTATATAATATTGCACAACTTTGCATCGTTAATCATGTAAATGAATCTTTGTACAAAACCACGAATTATTTTTTTATTAATTTTAAAAAATAACTAAAAAAATAAACTTTTTTCAAATAAAAATTGTAGTATTGTTATAAAGAGGCGATGAAAGAGTTAATTGATAGTCGTTTAATAAAGTAGAAAATTATACATCGTTTATGAGGTCTGAATAGATTCATCCACCAGCGACGATTTGTTTATATAATTTAAGAATTTTCATAGTTAAATAGGTTTAGAGGTAAGATGGAAAGGGCGTTTCTTTTGGAGACGCCACTTTTTAAAAATTAAAGCTAAGTTTTGTGAATTTGGAATTGCGTTGAAAAAACTTAGTTTCTTGAATTGAATAGTTATTTTTCATAGTTAAATAGGTTTAGAGGTAAGACGGGAAAGGGCGTTTCTTTTAGAGACGCCTCTTTTTAAAAACAATTAGAGAATCAGGATGTGTTAAAGAATTGAGTTTATTCTTCTAATTTTTGAATTGAAAAGGTGCAGTTATTTTTCATAGTTAAATAGGTTTAGAGGTAAGATAATAAAGGACATAGCCATTGGGTATGTCCTTTTTTTTGTGTGTGATAAAAACAAAAAGCCCTCCGTATCCATTACGAAGGGCTTTCAAACGATGATTTGATTTTAAACTAATCGTTTACGAACTACTTCATAAAGGATTACTCCAGTCGCTACTGATACGTTTAATGAACCAACACGACCAACTAAAGGAATTGTAGCTAATTCATCAACCGAACGCATTAAATCATCCGAAATTCCGTCTTCTTCAGAACCCATGATGATGGCTGTAGGAATTGAAAAATCAACATCGTAAATATTTTTAGAAACCTTTTCAGAACAAGCTACCACTTGAATGCCAGAATTTTGTAAAAACCTAATTGTGTGGAATAAATTTTCTTCACGACAAACTGGTAAAAAGTTTAATGCTCCAGAAGAGGTTTTCATGGCATCTGCATTGATTTGAGCAGCACCTTTCGTAGGAATAACGATAGCATGAACGCCAGTACATTCAGCAGTACGAGCTATCGCACCAAAATTACGCACATCTGTAATTCTATCTAATACTAAAATTAGTGGTACTTCACCTTTTTCATACACATCAGCTACAACGTTCTCAAGTTTGGCGTAATTAATTGCCGAAACAAACGCAATAACACCTTGGTGATTTTTACGAGTAATTCTATCTAACTTTTCAACAGGTACTTTTTGAACTGGTACTCCTTTCAATCTAGCAAATTCTAAAACTTCTAAACTTCCAAGTTCTCTTTGAACAAGTAATTTGTCGATTTCTTTGCCAGAGCGAAGTGTTTCTAAAACTGATTGAATACCAAATACTATATCTTTATTTTCTGGTTTTGCTTGGTTAAAATATTTGAAAGGCTTCTTTGGTCCCTCAGAATGGTTTTCCATTGTTGTTGTATTTAATTGATTATTTTATTCGTCTTCAAGATATTGACAAAGCAATATTTATGCAAAGTTCGGAAACTTTTTACTCTATTTTTAATTTTTGATGAAGAAAGGCAATAAGAGTGTCTTTTTTACGTAAATATGAAGGTTTTTTAGGCTGTTTTTTCAAGTTTTATCTAAGAAGAAAAGGGTATAGGCAACTGATTTGAGCGATGGCGAAGCATCGCTTATTTATTAAACGGTTGTGTTTTACAAAAAAAATGTTTTATCTTTGCATCGTACTCTGTGGAAATGTACAAATCGTTCTTTGAATTCACATTAATATAATCCTTTCTTTAATTACTGTTTTTCAGTAGCTTACTTTTTATTATTTCATTCTCCTGAACAATCTCAGGAAACAAATTCCACAGAATAATCCTAATTACTAAATTTTCAAAC
The DNA here is from genome assembly GCF_034931025.1 of Arcicella gelida. Classification (NCBI taxonomy): domain Bacteria; kingdom Pseudomonadati; phylum Bacteroidota; class Cytophagia; order Cytophagales; family Flectobacillaceae; genus Arcicella; species Arcicella gelida. Next base: position 6,867 of record NZ_JAYGIL010000022.1, read on the forward strand.
ATTATTTTTTTCTGTTAAGGTTTCGTCTTGCTTATCGAGTGATTCTTTAATTATTGTTCACGTAAACCAAAAGAGGTTTACCTAAATCCCAAATCAAGGATATGAAAAAATTGATTAAATTGACAGCAACCATGCTTATACTTGGTTCTGTAGTTTATGCTTGTAAGGTTAAGCAACAGCAACCTAGCCTTTCTTCCGAGATTAAACAAGCTATACTACCCAACAAAAGTGATGCTTTGATTACTGAAATGTTAGCCAAAAATTGGGTGATTAATGTAGTGAATTATCAAGCTGATACTCGTAAAAATGTTTTGTACGAACGTGGCGTAGCAGCCAACTTGCATGATTATTCGAAGGAGTCTTTTAGACTGACAACTGAGGAGCGTGTTGATTACACTGATGGTGCAGGAAAAAACCATCATGGTTCATGGACTTTGAAAGATGATAATACTAAATTACTAATGAATTTTGAGGATGGTCAAGAAATAACATGGGATATTATTAATACCGATAAAAACCATTTAGACTTACACCTTACTATTGATGCTAAAAAAGTAAAATGGGATATTCATGATTTGAATCATATTGATATACCGACTGCGGTAGTTTTTGCTGGTTTTTATGCAGGAATTGTAGATGAAGATACTCAGAAAGTAAATGTGACGTATCGAATGATGCCAAGAAGCTAAATAAGAGTTATGAATTATGAATGATGAGTTGTGAATTTAAAATATTTTTATAGTTATTTAATTCACTCAGTAACATCGTTTGTTTTACATAGACTACTTAAATTAAAAGCCATTTGTTGTTGAGGCAAATGGCTTTTTGATTTTATAGTAATTCCTTTGTTGGTGACCAGAAAAGCTCTTTAAAGTTTTGAATCTTGTCGTTTTTAACAATAATCCCTTCGTTTTCAAGTAATTCTTGCATCCTGTTCTCGCCAAAAAAGGCTTTGCCAGTGAGTACTCCATTACGATTCACCACTCTGTGTGCAGGAATCGTATCATCATTGTGTGAGGCATTCATTGCCCAGCCGACCATTCTAGCACCGCCTTTTCCGCCCAAATACTCAGCAATTGCTCCATAAGAACTTACTCTTCCATGTGGAATTAATCGAACTACTTCGTAAATATCATCAAAGGCATTTTTCATTTTATAATTGTTCTCGGTCTCTGGCTTCGTTCAATAATTCTTGATACCAAGCTTCTCCGTATTTTCTAATCAAAGGTTCTTTCAAAAATTTATACAGTTCAACACCCAATTGTTCTCCATGCGTGCAAGCATCTGAACAAATATGCCAGCGGTCATAGTTGAGGGCTTCATAATGTTCGTACTTGGTAATTCGGATAGGATAGAGGTGGCAAGAAATCGGTTTTCTCCAAGATATTTTACCATCAAAGAAAGCTTGTTCAATTCCACATTTCAGAATATTTCTATCATCATAAATAGCATAAGCACATTCTCTACCTTTGATGACTGGCGTAGAAAAATCGCCTTCCCAATCTTTTACGTAAATGCCTTCTTCTTCAATTGCTTTGATACCTTCTTGTGAAAGATATGGTTTTACATCTTGATAGATTTGTTCCATAATAGGAAGCTCGTCATCGTTCAATGGAGCGCCCAAATCGCCTTCCACACAACAAGCACCTTTGCATTTGATGAGGTCACAAACGAAGAATTTCTCAATAATATCGTCGCTGATGACGGTGTCTTCTATCAAAATCATATTCAATTTTTATTTTATGTACATCTTGGCATGCTTTTTTAGCAAGAAGAGGAAGCAAAATTACTTAAAATTTTATCGAATACCTGCAAACATAATAATTTGACTTTGGTCTTTTTGAAATTTCAGGCAAGGTTTTTGGTAATTACGCAATAAAGATATTTAACTATTGAAGCTTTAATTGTACTTTAGGTATTTATTTGAGTGTACTGATAAACTGTTTTTCGATGAAGAGAATATCTTTTCATATTAATTCTTAAGAGTTTTTAAATTATGAACAAGTACATTTTGTTATTAATTATTGTATTTTCTCCTTTTATTTCCTCTCAGGCACAGTCTTTACCTCGTAGTATAAAGGTGGGTTCTGTTAATGTAAAATATGATAGCTATGCACGAAACATCATTGAAAAAGAAATACAAAGTTTAAATAATAATCGTAAATACTTGGATGTTCTTGTGGACAAAATGGTTATTCACTTTCCAGTGATTGAACAAATTTTAGCCGATGCGGGTATTCCAGACGAAATAAAGTATTTGTGTGTACAAGAAAGTGTATTTGATCCAGATGCTATTTCTATTTCAGGGGCGGTTGGTTATTGGCAATTTAAAACTGAAACAGCCAGAGAAGTAGGTTTGAGAGTTGATAGTTTTGTTGATGAAAGAAAACACTTAGCGGCATCTACCAAAGCCGCTGCAATATATTTAAATAGGAATAATCAACTTTTAAAAAATTGGATGACAACCCTGCTTTCCTATCGTATCGGGCAAGGTGCTATTAAAAATCATCCTGCTACAGATTGGGTTGGTAAAAAGGAAATTACCGTTACCAATACTACAGATTGGTATTTACTTCGTTTTTTGGCACACAGATTTTTTTTAGAAAGTGAATACAACAAAGCTAAAAATAGTTCGACTAATGATTTCTTGTATGAATACAGCAACAGCAAAGGCAAAAGTGTTAATGAAATTGCCAATGAATTAGCGGTTAGTCCAGCATTTATTGTACAAAATAATGCTTGGCTGAAAGGAACTACTGTTCCTAAAGATAAAGATTATGTAGTTTATGTACCGATGAGCAACCAAAAGTATAGAGAACTTAGCCAAAATAATTTAAGTTCAAAGCCAATAGTTAATCAAAGTGCTCAAGTACAAGATATAGGATTTCCAGTACTTGTGAGGCTTACACAAGGAAACAGTAAAACTGAGCCAATTTTTTATGAGATAAACGGAAAAAGAGGAATCCTTTCAATTGATGGTGATACTCCTGCAAGTATTGCCAATCGTGGTGATATTAGTCTGAGTAAATTCTTGAAATTTAATGATTTAGATGCAGATAGTAGAATTATTCCTAATGAAGTTTATTATTTAAGGAAAAAAGACCATCGTGCGATGGTGGCTTATCATACCGTAGAAAGCAATGAAACACTTTGGTCAATCGCTCAAATGTATGGCATTCATTTAGAGGATTTAATGGCTAAAAATAGAATTCCCCAAATGCAACGCTTACAGAAAGGAAGACTTTTATGGTTAATTGAAACCAGACCAGATACACCGATTCAATATGTAGATTCAAAGAAAGATACTCCTAAAACAAGTAACACTACTGAAAAAACTGTGGTTGTTACTAATGTGCCAAAAGAAACAGAAGATAAACCTGTTGTCATCACAGAAAAGCCAAAAGAGGAAAAGAAAGCTGAAATTGAAACTAAGGAATTAAAGCCTGCGAATCCTATTGTAGTGGAGACAAAAGAAAAAGTAATTGCCAAAGAACCAATTCCTACAACTGATAAAGTAAAAACAACAGTGGTTGCTCCAGAGTCTTCTAATATTCCTAAAGTGGAGGATAAAGTATTAACCAGAGAAATAAAAGCTCATGTTGTTTCTGCTAAAGATACTTATTTTGGCATTGCCCAACTTTACGATATGAAAGTAGGCGAAGTATTGAGTTTGAATAATATTAAACTTGATGAAAAATTGCAAATCGGGCAAGTAATTAAGGTCTATAAACCAGCAACTTCACTAGTTTCGGGAGCGAGAGAAAGCGAAAAGACACCAGAAGTAAAGATTGTTGAAAATAAAACGAAAGATAAAAATATTACCACTAAACCTGAGCAGGTTGTAAAAATAATTCCAGAAGTAAAGCCGAATACAAAAACCAATGTTTCGACAAAAGAAATAAAAGATGCAGTTGAAAAATCGCCTGCTGGAAACCCTAGTACAAGTAAAATATTTACAAAAGACGAGAAAGATATTCCTAAACCAGACGCTTCTAAAGTAATTGCCAAAGAAGAAACAGCGAAATCTAGTTTAAAGAATACGCATACTGTTAAAGCCAAAGAAACGCTTTTTAGTATTTCAAGAATGTATGGAATTACAGTAGCTGAAATCAAAAAATGGAACAAACTGAATAGTAATATTGTAGAAATTGATCAAGAATTATTGGTATCTAACAGTACAATTACGCCTTCAGTAAAATTAGTGGAAGAGCCAGATTCAGAAAAAGTTGCTCCGAAAGTAATTAAAGAAACTATTCAAACAATTGATAATAATGTATATCATGTTGTCAAAACTGGAGAAACTGTTTTCAGAGTATCCAAGATTCATGGAGTTACCGTTGACCAAGTGGTGAAATGGAATAATCTGAAGAATTTCTCAGTAAGTGTTGGACAGAAGTTGTTGATTAAGAAGTGAGAGTCAAGAAGCAAGACGTGAGACTCAAGATACAAGAATCGAGATGAGAAAGGTAAGACGTGAGATACAAGATGAAAGAATTTTACTGTTTTTTTCTTGCGTCTCCCGTCTTGCATCTTGCTTCTTTTCTCTTGTGTCTTGACCCCTAAAGTTTCCTACTAATCATCAAACCGTCTCTCAAAGGCATCAAAATATTTTCGGTTCTTGGGTCGTCGTGACACATCTTGTTGAAATTCAAAAGGTTTTGAGTGTCTTTGTCGATTTTTTTGCCTTCCTCAATATTCGCTACTTTTCCACTCCAAAGTACATTGTCAGAAATAATATATCCTCCTTTTCTTACTTTATCAAAAACTAACTCATAGTATTTTGCATAACTCATTTTATCAGCATCAATAAAAACGATGTCGAATACTTCATCCAAGTTTGGAATAATTTCAGCAGCATCTCCAATTCTATAATCAATCTTATCGGCATATTCAGAATCATTAAAGAATTGTTTAGTAAAACTTTCTAACTCTTCATTGACATCAATCGTGATAATTTTTCCTCCTTCTACCAATCCTTCTGCCAAACATAAAGCCGAATAACCAGTATAAGTACCAATTTCCAAAATACTTTTGGCTTGCATCATGTGCGAGAACATCGCCAATACTCTTCCTTGCAAATGTCCAGAAAGCATTCTTGATTGTAAAATCTTAGCATGCGTTTCTCTGTTGAGTTTTGCTAATAATTCACTTTCTGGAGAAGTATGGTTTTCAGAATAATCGTTGATATGTTGGGGTAAAAAGTCCATTTTTGAGATTGAGATTTTGATAAAATTATGCTAAAGTATTTTGATAAATATTGACTAATTGTTTGGCAATGTTTTCGGCTGAAAATTGAGCAATGTGTTGTTTCCCATCTAAAACCATTTTTTTTCGCAAAGATTTATTCGACAAAACTTGTAGGATTTTACTTGATAAATCATTCAAATCGTCAGGATTAGCGTATAATGCTCCTTTTCCTCCAGCTTCTTCCAAACATGAACCTGTAGCCGCAATCACTGGAGTGCCTGAATGCAAAGCTTCTAAAATAGGAATACCAAAACCTTCAAAAACTGAAGGATACACAAATAAAGAACTACCTTGATACAAAGCGGGTAAATCTGCAAAAGGCACTTTATTGAATATTTTGATATTGGTCAGTGAGTGTTCTTGAATATAGCTTTCTATTTGTTTTTGATAGTCAGATTTTCCACCAACCAGCACTAATTCATAGTCTGCTAAATGTAATTTATGAAAGGCTTTTACCAACATTAATTGGTTTTTTCGTTCGGCGATAGTGGCTACACAAAGCAAGTATTTTTTATGAATATCGTACTTTGCTTTTATGGTTTCTATTTGCTCTTCCTCAAGTTCTATCTTAAAACTATCGTCTGAATCTTGATAAATAACTTCAATTTTATCGGGATTTATCTGATAGAAATTTACGATGTCTCTTTTAGTTTGCTCACTAATGGCTACAATTACATCGGCATGTTGACAAGCTTTTTTAAATTTAATTTGATAAATGAAGCGGTCGAAAGCTGGATATAAATTGGGATAACGTTCAAAAATCAAATCGTGGATGGTAACGATTGATTTGATTTTCTTTCTTTTCAATCCAATGGGCAATTCATTACTTAATCCATGAAAAATTTGAATTTCATCTTTTTTTAAATCTTTACTGATTAAAAAACTTCTCCAAAAAGATTTTAACTTTTTCGATTTAGGCAATTTAATCTGGAAGTTGGCTAAGGCTTCGTTTGTGTATTTTTCAGTAAAAGGAGCTTTATTGATTTTGGGTGTGTAAGCAAAATAATTGTTTTCGGGAGCGTACTTTAGTAATGCGTCAATGATAAACCGACTATAATTTCCCAAGCCTGTATTGTTATTAAAAGCTCTTTTGGCATCAAAACCGATTTTCATTTTTATTAATTAATGAGTGAAAATAATGGGCAATTGGTGTAATTAGAAAATTATTTTCATGGATTACAGCACAAAATTACCCTGATTTGGGTTAAATAAAAACGAGTAAGGTTTCTTTCCTGTAATTCAGAAAATGATTTTCTGTTTTTGCAGTCGATTCAAGACGATTACTCTTTTTGTTTATGGCATACTAGCCTTAAATTAATAACTTTGTATTTAGATTAAATTTTTATAAAGTATTCAATTCATAAATTTAGCATTGAATACAAATTAATACGCATGTTAGATATACAAGAATATAGATTGCCGAATGGAATCAGAGTAGTGCATCGTCAAGTAACACATACTGCTATTTCACATATCGGAATCATGTTGGATATGGGTAGTCGTGATGAAAAAGAACACCAACAAGGTTTAGCACACTTTTGGGAACACATGGCTTTTAAAGGTACTAAAAAACGTACTTCATTACAGATTATCAATCGTTTAGAAATTGTTGGAGGAGAATTAAATGCCTACACTACCAAAGAAAAAATCTGTTTTCACGCTTCAGTTCTTACGCCACATTACGAACGGGCGTTAGAATTGTTGGCTGATATTACTTTCAATTCTAATTTTCCTGACAAACAAGTTGAGCGTGAAAGAGGAGTGATTTTGGAAGAAATGGCGATGTACTATGATTCGCCTGAAGATGCTATTCAAGATGATTTTGATGAAATCGTCTTTGCAAATCATCAATTAGGAAAAAATACGCTGGGTAATCAAGAAAGTGTTTCAAAGTTTAGCAGACAAGATTTATTAGATTTTATCGCTGAAAATTTAGATACTGGAAGAGTGATTTTTTCATCCATTGGTAATATTCCTTTCAAAAAAGTAATTCATTATGTAGAAAAATTTTTGAAAGATATTCCTGCAAAATCTTCCAATTTGGTACGTGTAGCTCCTGTAGATTATAAACCGCAAAATATTAGTATTACCAGAAGTATTACGCAAGCCCACGTTGCCATCGGAAGAAATGCTTATGCTTTGGCTGATGAAAAGCGTTTGCCTTTTTTTATGTTGGTTAATTTATTAGGCGGTTTTGGGATGAATTCCAGATTAAACCTTGCTGTGCGTGAACGCAATGGCTTGGTTTATGCCATTGATGCAGGTTATACTCCTTTTATTGATACTGGATATTGGGGTATTTATTTTGCCACAGAAGTAAAGCGATTGAATAAAGTAAATACGCTGATTTTAAAAGAACTGAAAAAGCTTAGAGATATTTCGCTCACAAAAACGCAATTGATTAATACCAAAGAGCAATTGATGGGACAAATGGCGATGTCTGAAGAAGGCAACATGAGCTTTATGTTGATGATGGCGAAAAGCCTTTTAGATATTGATAGAATAGATACTTTGGATGAATTATTCGAGCAAATCAAGCTTGTTTCAGCGATTCAATTACAAGATTTAGCCAACGAAATGTTTCAAGAAGAGGATTTAAGTTATTTAACTTTCCTACCAGAGTAATTTTAATTTGAAAATTTAAACCGATTTGAAAATTTGAAAATGAAAGCTTGAGAATAATTAATATCATTTTCAAATTTGCTTATTTTCAAATTTTCAAATTATTTTCACTTGCATTTATACATCCATATTCCCTTTTGCCGACAGGCTTGTCATTATTGCGATTTTCATTTTAGTACTTCTCTGAAGGTAAAAGATGAAATGGTAAATGCTATTTGTCAAGAAATTATACTTCAAACAAATTATCTTCAAGATAAAAATTTAAGTACGATTTACTTTGGTGGAGGAACACCATCTTTATTAGAAGAAAAGGATTTAGCTCTGATTTTTGAAACAATTCATCGACATTATCAAGTAATTGATGGTGCTGAAATTACTCTGGAAGCCAATCCAGATGATTTGAATGCAGAAAAACTACGTTCTTTTAAACGCTTTGGTATTAATCGTTTAAGTATCGGTATTCAATCTTTTAACGAAAGTCATTTAAAAAAAATCAATAGAATTCATACTGCTCAGGAAGCTGAAACTTGTGTAAAGCTATCTCAAGATGTAGGAATTCATAATATTACAATTGATTTAATTTATGCCATTCCTGCTGATAATCATGCTATTTTTGAAAATGATTTGGCAAAAGCTACAACGTTAAACTTGAATCATATATCTGCTTATTGTTTAACGATTGAACCCAAAACTGTTTTTGGAAAATGGCTTAAACAAGGGAAAATCGAAGTAATTAATGATAAATTTGCCAGTCAACAATTTGAAATGTTGGTGAGTCATTTAGCTTCAAATGGTTTTGAACAATATGAAATTTCTAATTTTGCCAGCAATAATCAATATGCAAGGCATAACACAAGTTATTGGAAACAAGAAGAATATTTAGGAATTGGTCCTTCTGCACATAGTTTCAATCATTTAAGTCGCCAATATAATATTGCTAATAATACTCAGTATCTAAAAGCTTTGGCTACGAATCAAATTCCAGCAACGATAGAAATTCTGACGAAAGAAGATAGAATCAACGAGTACTTATTGACTGGACTAAGAACTAAATGGGGCTGCGAGCTGAAAAAATTAAATCAATTATCAGAAAATGATTTTCTGGAATTCAATCAAGATATTTTAAAAAATCAGCTTTCAGAAGGTTTTTTACAGATTGAGAATGGTACTTTATTAATTACAGAAAAAGGGAAATTATTTGTAGATAGAATAGCCTCAGATTTGTTTTTTTAGCTCTAAAATGAGTTTGTGAATTTCAAAGGAGCTTTTCTTTTCAGTGAATTCTTCGTTTTTTTGTATTTCTGTTAATTGTTAACCGTTATCTGTTAATGGTTAACAATTTCTCTACTATTTGGGGAACTATTATATTTCAGAAAGGATTTCATTTAACCGAAAACCATTTTATACATGGCTAAAAATACATTTAGAACTCCTCCGCAAGAAGAGAAAACTAACAAGAAGCGTACAGTTCAATCTTCATTGAATGATGATATTGACGTATCCACCAACAAACGTCATCCAATTGTTCAACTTGTTATTTCTTATTGTATTAAGTTTTTGATTTACTTCTTTTCCATTTCATTGGTTTGGGTATTAGTTTTGAAGTTTGTACCGATTTGGGTTACTCCAACCATGATTGACCGAAAAGTTACAGCCATTTTTGAAGGTAGAGATTCTGAAATTCATTCTGATTGGGAACCTTACGAAAATATTTCAAAAGAAGCAGCTTTGGCAGTTGTTGCTTCAGAAGACCAACTTTTTCCTCAACATTTAGGCTTTGATTTTAATGCCATGTGGGGAGCTTTTCGTCATAATTTAAAAGGGAAAAAAATAAAAGGAGCAAGTACTATTTCTCAACAAGTAGCCAAAAATGTATTTCTTTGGCAAGGAAGAAGCTATGTTAGAAAAGTATTAGAAGTGTATTTTACTTTTTTAATTGAAGTAATTTGGGGTAAAGAAAGAATCCTAGAAGTATATCTGAATGTGGCTGAAACTGGAAAAATGACTTTTGGAGTAGAAGCTGCTGCTTTGCGTTATTATGGACACAGTGCGAAATTAATTAATCGAGCAGAAGCAGCTAGAATTGCAGCCGTTTTACCAAGTCCCAATAGATTTTCAATTGCTAATCCTTCTAAATATGTTCAAAAAAGAACAAATTTCATCATGCGACAAATGAGAGGACTAGGTGGCAAAGCTTACATTGCTGATTTGTAAGTTTAATCTGATTTTGTATGTTACTCCTAATCATATTGAATCAGATTATACTTATCTACTAATTTCATAATTCTATCTGCATAATATTTTCCACCTTTGTGTGAATAGCCTTTTTGTCCAATTGAATATACAAATGTGTAAGCGGCTGAGTATTTATCTACACCCTCAGCAATTTGCCCTTGATAAAATCTTGTAATATCGCTGTAATCACGTTTCCACAAACCTGTTTTGTGTAAAAAGATTTCCTCAACCAAAAAGGTCATACAATCTGCACGAGAATTAAAACGCTTATACCAATTATCAGGACGATTTTCTTCATCATAAATATATTGACCTTCGTCTGTAATTTTCAGAATTTGTACTTTGCCTTCATGTTCGTCTGGCTGACCTTTTAATTGATAAGCATTAGAATTGTTGCCTTTCCATTGCTTAATACCTAGAAAATTGTTCGCATAAACTGCATTTCTGCTAAAACCATAGCCACTTTCTAAGGCTGCCATCGCAATAACAATACTGGCTGGGATTTGATATTTTCTTGACAAAAACTGAGCATCTGTGCTAATATCAGCAATGAAATTACGAGCTTCATCGGCGGTAGGATGACCAATTGCTGTAGCATAGACATTTTGGTTTTTACCAAAAGGATCTTCGTTGGGAGTAGGAGGGAATCTGAGCGAAGTATTGACTCTGTTAGGAAATAAATATTCACTAACAGCATCTTTGGGTAAGTTTACGTCATTAGATGCAACTACATTGTTATCACTTTGAGCATTTTTACGTTCATAAGTGATGACATCATTCTGAAATATTTTCCCAGTAATCACTATTTCTCCATAAGATACATTAACAGTATCGTTGTTGGAAGAAATACCAATAAATTTTAATTGTTTTACGCCAGAATAGCTAAACAGAAAAGGGAAAATAGCTTTGTTAGATGCTACGAAAGCAGTACCTAAGCTTCTATTATCAGAATAAACTTTTACTCTATGAACATTATCACCAACGTGAAAGACGAATTTTACTTCATCGCCTACTTGGGCTTTAGCGACATATTCAACATTAAAAGTAAAGCGGTTAAATTTTTGTGATGAAAATGCAAAAAAAATCAAACCCAGCAATAAGATACTTATTACTTGGTTGTTAAATACTGTTTTTATCATTAGTGATGTTTTGTTAGATTTTGATTTTAACTCAGCGGCGGATAAGATGAAACCTCTTGTTAATCTTAACAAAAAAGAATGTGCTTAATTTTTATAGATTAAGCACATTGCAATATATAATTTTTTTTACAAATATTACTTCGTTGCAATATAAAAAAAATCAAAACATTCTTCAGCATCGTCTGAGAGGAAGTAGTCTTGATAAGTAATTCCAGTGACCAATTTGTTATCTGAACGTTGAATAATGTTTCTACTCATTCTGTTTGCGATGTCATAAGGGATTTGTAACATCCATCTTGGCAGACGGTATTGTAAATTGAAAATATCAAAACGAGTGATTTTTTCAACCGAACGTTTATTTTCTTCATAGTAATTCATCACCTTTTCGTTGCCATGAACTCCTTGCGTTTGGATTGAAGAAAAGTGCTTTAAGATGAGATTTTTAAGTTCTGTTGCTAAATATTCTCTTACATGCCAAGGGTTTCTTGAAAGAGAATATTTTTTATTTACCGTTGTTAAAATTAGTTTCCCTCCAGGTTTTAATACTCTGTAGGCTTCTTTAATAAACTCATTATCGTCTTCAATATGCTCTATTACTTGGAAAGTAACGATATAATCAAAAGTATTATCTGCCAAACCTTTCAAAGGAGGCAAAAACATATCAATGAATTTGAAGGAAGGATATTGTGCGCTAAGTTGCGTCATTAAAGGCTCATTTTTATCGACACCAGTATAATTAGCAACCGAAGGAGCTAAAACAGCTACGCCACGCCCGGTACCACAGCCAATTTCAAGCAAGTTTCCAGAAACGATTTTAGCAGCTTCAATATATGGGAATAGTAATCTTTGATGAACAGGATTATCTGAAATGATTTCTGAGGAAGCAATCTCGGTTGTTTTGTACATGATATCAGGTAAAAAAGGAAATAATTTTTAATTTTATCCCAAATTTAGGGCATTTGCTTGACATCAGGAAAATACTTATTAAATTGAATTCGTTATCAACTCAAATTATCTTGTCGAATTTGTAATAATTGACATATTTATATTTGTTAATTTTCTAATATAAACGCTTTGAGCTTGAGGCTTACAGCTATTCTTTCAACTGATGAAAAAAATACTTCTATTCGTTCCAATCATTTTGTTCTTGGCAAGTTGTAGCTCAACTTCACCTAAAAAAGCCAAAGAACAAGGCGAAAGTAAAGTGCTTTTACAAAGATTTCTGAGTAAAAGTCGATTCCTAGATAATGGCTCTTCCGTAAGAATTTTTTTAAGTATTGATATTGATAGAACTTTTACTTTAGCCGAGGCAAGTAAAGATTTTGTGATTTCATACAATCTTTATCCTGATTACAGTGCAAAACAAAACAGTTTAAATTCAGGTAATGTTTCTATTACAGCTGACAATGCTAGTCAAGAAGGAGGATTATTAACCGTTTGGTTTGATATTTCCAAACCCAAAGATTTGTTAACAGGTTTGGCACTTACTGAAATAAAAGATTTAAGAACAGGGAATAAAATTTTTAATGATTGTTTTCTAAGATTTCAATCTGGAAAAGTAGGCGATTACTTTATGTTTTATGATAAAACAGGAAAAACGCCATTGGCTAGAAATTATTTTACTGTTCAAGATACTGTTGTTCTTAAAAGCCTTTCTGATAAACAACAAACGTTTAAAGTCTTCAAATATCGTTATGATTTTGAGGCGGCAATTTCGCCAATGTCAACTACACCAAGAGCAGCTTCAAAAAGTCTGTTTGTGGATTCTTCCTTTACTGTTACAAGTAATAAGCCTTTTGTATTAAAAAGTGATGCACTGTATTATTTCACAAGAGATACAACAGAATCGTATGGAATAGGAATGGTAGTTGCTGATAAGCGATTTCCTAAAATGACTCGTCCTGAAAAATTAGTAAGACCATTAATTTATGTAAGTACTAATGCAGAAACAAGCGATTTGTATAATTCAAGAGATCCGAAGCGCTCCTTAGATAATTATTGGTTGAATATCATGCAAGGAAATCAAGGTACAGCTAAGAGGACGATTAAATCATATTATCAAAGAGTGGAGCAGGCAAACAGATTGTTTACAACGTATAAAGAAGGCTGGAAGACTGACAAAGGGATGGTTTACATCGTTATGGGCGACCCGACGAGAATTACCAGAACGAAAGACAAAGAAGTATGGACATATACCCGAAATAGTCAATATTCAGAAGTAAACTTTACTTTTACCAGAAGAGCTAATCAATTTGCAGATGACCATTATGAATTGCAGCGTTATGCAGAATATCAATCCATTTGGTTTCCAACAGTAGAACAGTGGCGGAATGGGGATAAGATTTAAGTAAACAGGGATTAAAAAGATAAAGCCTTTTTAATCCCTGTTTTTTTTTGCTACTAATATGAGTAACACCGCTATTAACCTCCTAACACACCCCTTTGAGACTCCTTTTAACCTCCTTTGAACCCTACTTAACCTTTGGGAAATTATATATTCTCTGTATTATTTTGGTTGGTTTAAGATGACATTTAATGAAATGTTAACTTTCAATTCTTCAATTAATCCATTATTTCAATAATTTTTAATTTCTTTATCATTCTTTAATAAATACAATTTTAAAATAGTCTAGCTTTAGTATTTGCTTTTCATGAGTTATTACGAATGGGAATAATCGTTAAATCAATCTCTATGATACTTAGAAAAGTTTAATTGTGTACAGAATTAAAAGAATTGTTTGAAGACTTATGGGTAGTTAAAATTGATGTTTTATGTTTAATGATGGATTATAAATTTTGTTTTATCCTATAATTAGCAAATATTATTTCGAATATTAATTTTTGGCTATTTTAAGGATGAAGCAATATTACTATTTTGATAAAGAATAACAAATTTCAGATAAAATATACCGTTTAATAATTTTTTTATTTGAAAATCGAAAATTGTTCTTACTTTTGACTTAGAAGAATGCAAAAATTCTAAGTTTTATCATAGTACTTGAAATTTTAATTCTTTATGCAGTCTAAACGCTATCTAACTTTCATACTATTTATTATGGCATTTTATCTATGCCCTAATAGTGATGTTTGTGCGATAGCCGACTCAACAAACGTTCATAAACATAATGTATCAATCGGTGTCTCATTGGGAACAAATGGCTTAGGTTTAGAATTAGCTAAAACATCCCCTTACAAAAAAATATTTTGGCGAGTAGGAACAACCTACCTTCAGTATCATAGATTGTTTGATGTCAATCTAAATACTAAGTCAAAAATCAATATTGAATCTGATTTAAAATTCAACCAGATTTTTTTAGCGACTCAATTTTACCCTTTCAATAAAGTAACTTTTCACTTAATAGGTGGAATTAGTTATTTATATAATTTCAATGTTTCCGCATTTGTTGACACAAACACAGGAATAAGCTTTGAAGGAGTAGAAGTAAACGCTGAAGATTTTGGAGAAATTAGTGTGAAAGTTGATTGGAATAAATTTGTTCCTTTTGTTGGATTTGGATTTGGTAGAGTTATCCCTAAAAGAAGACTAAGTTTTAATGGAGAGATTGGTTGCTATTACATGGGTAGTCCTAAAATTATAAGTGAATACTTTGGTATTTTAGATACTACGAATGCAGACGAATTAATTCCAATAATTGAAAGAAATATCAAAGATTACTCTTATTTACCTTTTATTAATTTTAAAGTTAGATACAGCATTTGAGATTAGTGTTATTATTTAGTGATTAATTGGTTTTATACATGGGTCTAATGTCTTGAATCTTTTGTCTGAAATCTTAAAGTCTATTCAGAAAAATGAAATACCTTGGTTACTCCATATTATTGATTTTTTTTGTAAGCTTATTTGATGCTTGTAACAATCCTTTAGAAAATGTTTCCATCAAAATAAAGGATGCTCTTACTGAATCGGCAATTAATCTAACTTATAAAAATGCCGTATCAAGTGATACAACACTAAGACCCAAAAATATTAAATTTACTTTTTTAGGGGAAGATGCAGAAGGAATAGTAAGTTCGGTTGGTAATAATAAGATTAATATTAGCAGAGAAGGATTACTTGGAATAGCAATTGCACCAGATTACATAAAAAGACCGGCTAATATTAAAGTAGTAGCACAGTTAGATGGGTATTTGACAGATATTAATTTAGTGACTGTACAAGCTAAATCTAATATTAATAGAACAATAAGAATGTTTAAAATCAATAATCTACCGTCTGGTATGAGTGTTGATTTAAAGCAACTCAATGCTAAAGATATAGTAGAGCAAACAGTAAGTCTAACGACAAACGGTCAGAAAGAAAAAGCAAACCTAGTTATAAATAATAATACAAATGTTATAGGTAAAGCAGGTACTGTATTGTCAGGAAAATTTGAATTACTTTTAAGTCATTTTGAAAATAAAGCAAGAGAATTCGTTCCTTCAAATTATACAGTATATCAGGCAATTGGATTAGACAATAAAGTTTTACCACCCTTTGAGTTTCAATCTTATGGCTTTTTTTCATTTAAAATAATAGATGAGAAATTTGAAGAGGCTAGCAACCTTTCTAAACCATGTTCCGTAAGTATTGAAATTAATGAAGATAGTTACCATACGAATGGCACAAAATTAAAAGAAGGAGATAGTATTCCATTTTGGGTATATGCAAACAATACTTGGAAGATGTTAGCTAATCCTGTTTTAAAAAGAAATACAAATGGTAAATTATCAATTACAACAAGTATTTCATCACTTAGTTATTATGCTTTAGGTGAAATGTTCCCTGTTTGTGAGAAAGGTCCAACGATAGTTGTAAATAGTGTAAACAAAGGACTGGATATTTATCACTACAGTCGATTAATTGAAAAATCATCAGGGAAAAGTGTTGGAGATTTGTATTTGAGTTTGAATAATGGAGCAAGGTATTCTTTAGCAGGTAGAAGAAAAAATACAGTTTATTTACAAGTGTTTAATTACAATAATCAGTACGGTGGAGATTTATCAAAGCCAATTTTTCAAACTGAAGCGTTTGACTTGTGTGATGAGAAAAACATACCAATTAATATAGTAGCACCTTCTCCGCAGCCTGTTAATGTTGAATTAATCATTGAGTGTGCTAAAGGACAGATTGTTAATGAAGAAGCCGTACCAGCCAAAGTTGATATTCAATTTCAACCTAAGGGTGCTGCTGCAAATGATTGGAGAGATTTGATGCAATTAACAAGAACTCAGCGCTCTGGGAGTACTTATAAATTAAAAGTTGGAAGTACTTATTCTATTAGAGCTTCTCCTAATCCAGCTCAAGGGTGGTTATTTTATAAAAGAGATACTTTGATTAAAGATAGAAACTATAGATTTTATATTGAGAATAAAGATTATTGTAAGTAAAAACCTTTGAGTGAGGAGTTTTGAGTGCTGAATAAATATTAAAATATAATTAATTTGATGAGAAAATTTACTAAACTGTTAACCATTTTAACGCTTCCCTTTTTATACTTACTCGCTTTTCAAGCAAAAGCACAAGTAGTGTATGAGCCTAGCTATAAGACAGTTTATCCTTTTCTATCGAGATTAGCACAAAAAGGAGTCATTGATTTAAATGATGTAACATTACCCTTATCTAGAAATTATATCTTATCAAAATTAGATACTTTAAATAATCACACTCAATTATTGACTTCTCTTGAAAAAGAAGAATTGGTATTTTATTTAAAAGAATATACCATTGAGAAAAATCTAAGCGAGGGTTTAACAGCAGAAAAACCTTTTCAAAGTATTTTACAAGCAAAAAATAACGATAGAATTAGGTTTGCGGCTTACCAAGACAAGCAATTTGCCTTTAACATACAACCTATTATAGGTTATCAAGTAGAAAGTATTGATAATGCCAGTATCAGTCAACGTTGGATTGGGGCATGGATTTATGGATATTTAGGAAAGAGTATTGGATATAGTGTTGATTTTAGAAATAGCCAATTGAATAATTTGACATCAACTTACGACTACAAGAAAAACTTTAGTCCTGATCAAGGTAGAATTGGGGATTTGTTAGTAAATGGTAGTCGTTTTGATTTTAGCACCATCAATGCATCCATAACCGCACAATGGAAATGGGGTCACGCTACTTTTGGTAAAACACCATTAACCTTTGGATATGGTACGGCTGGAAAGCTTATTTTGTCTGAAAAAGCACCAACTTATCCGCAGATAAGATTGGACATTAATCCAGTGAAATGGTTATCATTCACTTATGCTCATGGATGGTTAAATTCAAATTTAGTAGATTCTAGTTCTATTTATGCCACGTCTGTACCAGGTAGAAGCCAGTTTGAATATAGAGGGAAATATTTAGCTTTTCATGCACTAACGCTGAAGCCATTGAAAGGTTTGAGTTTTTCAATAGGAGAATCAACGATTTATAATGACAACATTAAATTGGCTTATTTGATACCGATTGCGCTTTTCTCAGGAATGAATCATTATTTAGGCGAAGCCAGTAGCGGTAAGAATGCTACCAATACCATTTCAAACTCTCAAATTTTTCTACAGTTAAGTTCAAGAAATCATATTCCTAAAACGCATTTATATGGTAGTTTTTTTGTGGATGAAATAGAGTTATCCTTAACAGGAGGAAATGCTATTGAAAGGAATAATAGAAATCATACTGCTTACCAAGTAGGAGCCAGTATCTCAGATTTTCCTGTGAATAATCTAAATTTAACCTTAGAATATACCAAAGTGCAACCTTTTACTTATGTACATTTTATAGAAGCTCAAACTTACCAAAACAGTAATAATAATTTAGGTTATTGGACTGGTGCAAATTCTGATCAGCTTTTTGCACAATTTCATTACAGGGTGTTGCGAGGTTTGGATATAAAACTAATGTATAATTATATCAGAAAAGGAGCTATAGGTTCCGGTCAACAGCAGACTGATTTTAAAACGAATTATCCATTTTTATGGGGTACACAAAGAAAATATGATTTTGTACAAGCACAGGTTCAATACGAGTTTGTTCATGACTTATTTTTTAAACTTAATTTTTTGAGTGGCAATAATACGAATACGATAAGTAATACCAATAGTAAAAGTTTTTCGATGTCGGTAAATTATAGTTTTTAGAAATATGTTTATGTTTTCAATTCATTCTTTAGACTAATAAATACGATTTAAGCAATGCTCTTGTTTTTTAAATGACTGATAAATAAAGGATTGAAGTGCTTATCACCAATCATTATTTATCAATCACCCATTAACATCTTCAATAACAATTTTATGATGAAATTATTTTTCAATATGAAGAACATTCAGAATATCAAATTACTACTATCAGTAGTGATGTTTTCATTATTTCTTAGCTCTTGTGTATCTACAAAAAATGTCACTTATTTTCAGGGTTCAGACCCTTTAGATACAGTACGCTATTCAACCTTAAAAACGATAACACCACTCATACCTAAAATTCAACCAGATGATATTTTAGCAGTTACAGTTAGTTCATTAAGTGCAGAATCTAATGAAGTATTTAACTTCCAAAATATAACACCTTTAATTACCTCTAATTTCCCAGGCGGTACAAGTAGTGGTATAACTAGAAACCAACCATTGGGCTATTTAGTTGACCCTGCTGGAAATATTGAGATGCCTCTAATAGGAAAGGTTCACGTGGCAGGCTTAGCATTAGAAGAAGCAGGAGTGAAAGTAAAAGAGGAATTAGAAAAATATCTAAAAGAGCCTACTGCCAATGTAAGATTTCTGAATCAGAAATTTACAGTGTTAGGAGAGGTTAATAGACCAGGGATTTACAATTTATTGGATAATCATACTTCATTACCAGAGGTATTAGGTGTTGCTGGAGACTTAACCATTTTTGGTAGAAGAGATAATGTCATGTTAATGCGCACCACTGATGGAAAAAGGGAAATTGTCAAGTTAAACCTCAATTCAAAAGAAGTCTTAGAAACCCCTTTTTATTATATTAGAAGCGGAGATATGATTTATGTGGAACCCACCAAAGGAAAGATAACCTCTTCCGACAGGACTTTACAATTAATTCCAATTGCCACTGGTATCACCACCTCTTTAGTATTATTACTCAATCTACTATTTAAGTAAACTTTAATAAAATTTTAATAAAATAATTTCAATTAGCTATGACTGAGAATTCTCTGGATTTTGCTGAAAATAATGAAGACAATTTTGATATTAGAAAAGTCTTTTTAATGTATTTTCGCTATTGGTATTGGTTTGTTATCGCTATTGGTATGGCTGTTACTGGGGCTTATTTTTATTTGCGCTATACAACACCTATCTATAATGTTAGTGCAGTCCTTTTAATTAAAGATGAGAAAAAGGGAATGGGGGGCAACGATATGCTCAAAGAGCTTGAGATGTTTTCTGGTAATAAGCTTGTGGAAAATGAGATGGAGGTTTTAAAATCTCGTAGCCTTATTACAAAGGTTGTTGATGATTTGAATCTTACTGTAGCATACTTCCAAAAAGGAGAAATAAGGGCTTACGATGAAATTTATAAGTCATCACCAATATGGGTACAACACGGAGAATTAAATCCTATTGCTTACAATGAACCTTTATTAATTCATATCATTAATCAGCAAAAATTTGAATTGCAAAATGTAAACGGAACTTTATTAGGAACTTTTGGCTATGGGCAGAATATTAGAAGTAAATATGGAGCTTTTAGGGTTTTTATTAATGATTCATTATACCGTCATGATAATGATTTAATAAAAATTATATTTATTAATAAGAATAATTTGATAGAAAATCTTCAAAATCAAATTAAAGTGGAGTTACTAAACCTAAAAAGTACTGTTCTTAAACTTTCTTTAGAAAGTTCTTTACCATTAAAAGGAAAGTCTATTTTATCCAAATTAATTGAATCTTATACTTTTTCTGCTTTAGCAGATAAAAATATGGAGGCCACTGCTACTCTTCAATTTATCGATCAGCGTTTGCGATTAATTACAGGAGAGCTTGGAGACGTGGAGAAAGATGTTGAAACCTATAAAAGTTCAGAGGGTATCACAGATTTGAGTGTTGAAGGTAATTTGTTTTTGGAGAAAGTTAAAGAGAACGATACTAAACTCAATGAGGTTGATATACAATTAAAAATCTTAGATGGTGTTGAAAACTACTTAAGGAGTAGTCAGAGTGGGATAGCTCCTGCTACACTGATGGTGAATGATCCTGTATTAATTGGCTTATTAAGTAAGTTAAATGAGCTAGAAATACAAAGAGAAAAATATGTAAGAACAGTTCAGCCTGATAACCCTATCTTAGGGACTATTAATACACAAATTGCTAATACTAAATTGGCTATAAAGGAAAGTATTGCCAATCAAAAACAAGGTTTACAAGTAACAAAAGCTAGTTTGAAGGGTTTAAATAGCCGTTTTGAATCTTCTATTCGTACCATTCCTAGAAAAGAAAGAGAATTTGTTAATATTAAAAGACAACAAGGTATTAAAGAAAGTCTTTTTTTAATGTTATTGCAAAAGAAGGAGGAAACAGCTATTTCTTATGCCTCTACTGTTACCGATAGCCGTTTAGTAGATGAACCTTATAGCACTCCCAAACCCATAAAACCTAAAAGAAGTATAGTTTTTTTGATAGCCTTAGTTTTAGGAATTGTTATCCCTGCAGGTGCCATCAATCTAAGAGAATCTTTTAATGATAAGATTCAAACTAGAAAGGAAATTGAGGATGTTACTGGTATTTCTGTTTTTGGAGAGATTGGTAAAAAGCCTAAAGAAATGAAGGATAATATTGTAGATATGAAGAGTACATCTTTCTTGGCGGAACAATTTAGAACTATACGAACTAATTTACAGTATGCTGCAGGTGGTATTCATATAGATGGAAGAGGTAAGGCGATTTTATTAACCTCATCAATAGGTGGCGAAGGGAAGTCTTTTGTCAGTATTAATTTAACTGCGAGTATTGCTTTGTTAGATAAAAAAGTAGTTGTTTTAGAGTTAGATTTGCGTAAACCCAAAGTATCTGAATATTTAGGTGTTTCCAGAGAAGTAGGTATTTCTAATTATTTAGTAGGTCAGGTGAAACTGAATGAAATTATTAAGCAAAGTTCCTTAAATCCTAATATGTATGTGTTGCCTTCTGGTCCTATTCCTCCTAATCCATCAGAATTATTGTCGAATGGTAAAATGGGTATTTTAATTGAAGAGTTAAGAAAACAATTTGATTATGTGGTTTTGGATACTCCTCCAGTCGGTTTGGTTACAGATTCTACCATTTTAGGGCAATATGTAGATGCTGTATTCTATTTAATGCGTTATGAACATACGCCTAAATCTTATTTAAAAGTGGTAAAAGATTTAAAGGACAAAAAGAAATTTAACTCCTTAAATATTATATTTAATGGTGTTGATTATAAAAATTCTAAAGAATATGGTTATGGCTACGGCTACGGCTACGGCTACGGCTACGGCTACGGATACGGTTATCATGGGGATAAAGAAAATGTTAGTTTTTGGGAAAAACTAAAAAACTTATTTTAGTTGTGTGTTTTAATTGCAAAACCGTGATTTTTAGCTATAGGTTTTAATTTAATGATTAGAGTAATTTTTTAAATAGAATCGTAATCTAAAGAATTACTCCAAGATATGAAAATATCAGTATGATTATTAGCAAAGATATAGTAGCATATTTTCATGAATTTATTGCTATTCCGTTTTTTAACACTATTGCAACATAAATCTCAACAATTTTTAATTCTATTAAAAAGGTTGATTTTATAAAGTAAGACATTCTTTTTACAAATGTTTACTTTATCCTGTTTTGTCCCAATCAATTCTTTAAATTGCTTTCGACATACTTTTAAAGTTTTCTGGTTTTTTTAACATTTTAAGTTTGTTGCAAAGTGCTTGATTTAAAATTTGTCCATAGAGATTAATTAGTAATATCATTTAAATCGCTTTTTCATCAAACTTTCTACTATATTTTAAAACCTGATTATAAGATTTTGTTCGCTTAATAACTTAAATATTTGATGGGTGATTTTAATAAGAATAACAATCCCTAATACTTATATAAATTAAATGAAAAAAAAAGTAGCAATTGTGTGGGCAAACCCATATAACAAAAATCTTGGAGTTGGAGCTTTAGCTTACTCTGCATTGGCTTTTTTGAACGATGTATTTAAGGAAAATAATATTGACGCAGAGTTTTCTTTTGTTGGAAGCTCAAGTAATGCTTATGATTCTGTTATCATAAATTCAAAAGAAATACCTTTTGGGAATTTTAAAGGGCTTGACTTTCTGAATTGGAAGTCTCGATTGAAACTATTTTTGCTTTCAAAAAAGTTTCAGTCTCAAAAAATCAAGCAATTTGATTACGTTTTTGATATCGCTGAAGGAGATAGTTTTACCGACATTTATGGGGCACAACGTTTTTGGAAGATTTTAAATTCGAAAAGATTCTTTAGACGCTTTGTGAAAAAACAAGTTTTGTTGCCACAAACAATTGGGCCTTTCAAAGATAAAGTCCATGAGGAAGAGGCATTTAAAACGATGCGTCAACTTGATTTTGTAATTAGTAGAGATAAACAAAGCTATGATTATAGTGCTAAATTTTTACCTAAAGATAAAATTAGTGAGACTATTGATGTTGCTTTCTATATGCCTTACGAAAAAACACAGTTCAATAACGGTAAACTAAATATCGGGATTAATGTGTCAGGTTTATTGTGGAATGGAGGATATACAAGGAATAACCAGTTTAATATGAAAACTGATTATAAGTCTTTAATTCTGGATGTATTGTCTTATTTTAACTCATTAGAAAATGTACAAATTCACTTAGTCCCTCATGTTATCCCGACGGATCAGCCTGTTGAAGATGATTACAGTGTAAGTGAAGAGTTAAAGTTACAATTTCCAAACGTTATTGTTTCGCCACGATTTAAAACTCCAATTGAGGCCAAGGGCTATATTAGTGGAATGGACTTTTTTACAGGTGCAAGAATGCACGCTTGTATTGCTGCTTTCTCAACTGGTGTACCTGTTTATCCAATGGCTTACAGTAGAAAATTTAATGGATTATTTGGAGAGACATTACAATATAAAATTATGGGCGACTGTGTGAACTCCTCAAATGAAGATGTTTTTGAAGGTTTAAAAGATGCTTTTATCAATAGAAGTGAGTTGAAAAAGCAAATAAGGGAAACAGAATCAAATATTATTAAGCCTCGATTGAATAAATTAAAGACAATAATTTCTGAAATTATAAAGTAATAATAACGGCGATGAATAATTCAATAATACATCAAATTGATAAAAACAAACTTTGTTTGGGGTGTGGGTTCTGTGAAAGCATCTGTGGAAAAGAATCCGTAGAAATGAAGTTAGGTATTGATGGTTTTTTTCATCCAGAAGTTAAGAAAATAGATATTGAGAAAGAGAAAGTTGTTAAAGAGATATGCCCAGGATTAAATGTTATCAATGATCTTGAGTTTGAAGAAAACGAAACTATTTGGGGTAAGATTGAAAAACTATATTCAGGGTATTCTTATGATAGTGAAGTTAGAACTAAAGGTTCTTCAGGAGGAATTGTAAGTGCCATCGCTATTCATCTATTAGAGACTAAAATTGTAGATTCTGTCTTACAAGTTGGAGGGGATGCTAATGATTACGAAAGAAATACTTTAAACATTTCAAAAACTAAAGAAGATGTTCTAAGATGTGCTTCGTCAAGATATGCTCCGGCACTTATTTTTAATGAAATACTGCATTTATTATCAGACACAAATGATGTGTTTTGTTTTATCGGAAAACCTTGTGATATATCTGCTCTTAAAAACTTTCTTAATAAATACCCTCAATTTAAAAATAGATTTAAACTCACAGTTTCTATTATATGTGCTGGTATGCCCTCATTTTCAGGTACTAAGGCAATTATAGATGAATTTAAAGCTGAATTGCCCGTAAAAAATCTTATTTATAGAGGAAATGGATGGCCTGGTTATTTCTCATTTATTGATAAAAAGGGAACAGCTTTTAGAAAAACATATAATGACTCTTGGGGTAAAACCTTGAACAGATACTTGAATTTTAGATGTAAAATATGCCCAGATGGAATAGGGCTTCAAGCTGATATTGCAGTGGGTGACGCATGGGATACGAAGGATGGTTATCCTGATTTTACAGAAAAAGAAGGTCATAGTTTAATAATTGTGAGAACTCAACAAGGAATCAATGCTATTAATGATGCCTTGAATGACAAACAAATTTTTGTAGAAAATCTTGCTTTGGAAAAAGTTGGTCAGATGCAACCATATCAATATGCCAGAAGAACAAGAGTAGGTGCGAGATTATTGGCTTTTTATCTTGTCAACTTTAGAGTAATGGTGAATTTTGATAAACTAAGAATATTTTCAAATATGAAGCTTGTTCCTAAGAAAACATTAGCAAATGAGTTTTTAGGAACTTTTAAAAGATTAGTTAACCGGTAAATTGGTATTTCAATGTTGTATAGATTATGTTTAAAATTTAGTTTTTTCCTCCCCAATTTTATTAATAAAAAAATTATTAATAAAATTGTTGCAAAAGAAGGTGGTCAGATGTACTCTAAGACTATTAGAGAAATATACAAAAATAAATACAATATTACGATTGGATATGGTAGTTATGGAGGATGCTTTTCAAATACAAATATTCCTCCAGGTGTAGAATTCGGAAACTATTGTTCTACAGCTAAAAATATAAGAATTTTTAGAGCTAATCATCCTAAAGACACTTTTACTTCACATCCACTTTTATACAATCCAGTAGCTGGTTATGTTCAAAAAGATATGTTAGTTCGTCCAAAACTTAGTATTGGACACGATGTATGGATTGGAGAGTGGGCTGTGATTTTACCAAATGTTATCACTATTGGAAATGGAGCAATTATAGGTGCTGGTAGTATTGTTACAAAAAATATTGAACCTTATTCAATTGTAGCTGGTAATCCAGCCAAAAAAATTGGTATGAGATTCTCTGAAGAAGTAATCCTTGAGTTAGAAAAAACAAAGTGGTGGTTAAAAGAAAAGAGTCAATTAATAGAGTCTATACCAGACTTAAATAGCATACTCACTAATAAGCCATAATGAAAAAGAAAAATAATTATGTAGTCAAATCCTTCCTATGGGGTGGAGGTGCTAAAATTTTGGATGCTTTCATAAAATTTATATCAGTGCCTCTACTTCTTTCTTACTTTGGAAAGTCGAATTTTGGTTTAGTTTCATTGGCTGTCTCTGTGAATGCTTATTTGGGTTTACTCGATATGGGTATAAATACAGGTGCTATTAAACACTTTTCTGAGTGGATAGCCAGTAAGAAATTTGATTTAGTAGATTCTGTGGCAAGAACGAGCATAACATTCTATATGATTATTGGCTCAATAAATAGCTTAGTGCTAATTATAATTGCTTTTTCTGGGATAAACATTTTCTCATTAGATAGTGAGCATCAATTAATGATGCGAGATTTGTTTTTGATACTTGCTGTTTTTGCAATAATCAACTGGAGTACTTCTGTATTTAATCAATTACTAACGGCAAATGAAAATATTTCCTACATACAAAGGTTTAATGTTTTCAGAAGTATTGCAGGTTTAATACTAATTTTTTTAACAACATATTTCAAACTTAGTCTAACTAATTATTTCTTTCTATTTACTTTAATCAATAGTTTAGTATTAGTACCATTCTATTTAAAAGCAAATAAGGATGGTCTGATTAAAAAGTTTAAACCAGCATTGGATTGGACTAACTTCAAAGCAGTGTTTAAATATAGCTTAGCCATTTTAGCTATAGGGATTTTTTCTTTTTCAGCGACAAAGTTACGACCAATTATACTTGCAATGTTTTCTGAAGGAAGTATAGGAGCTGTATCTGATTATAGAATAATGGAGACTATTACTCTTTTTATTATTTCAATTGGAGGAATGTTCATATCTATTTTTCTGCCTAAAACAACCAAGTTGCTATTAGAAAATGATAAATCCAAAGTTGAAGCTTTTGCTTATGAAGCTACGACTTACACTTCTATTATCTGTATAGTACTATGTTTACCAATAATGCTTAATAGTAATGAAATACTTACTTTATATGTTGGTGAAAAATACGTCTATCTGTCAAAATGGCTAAATTTATGGGTAATAACAATTCTGTTTTACTTACACAACAGTCCAATAGCAAGTTTAGTATTGTCAACAGGAAAAACAAAACTATTAGTTTATTGCTCCGCTATTTCGTGTATGGTTTCTATAGCTATTAATGCTTTTTTGTGTAAATATTTAGAAGCTGGTTCAGCAGTTGTTGGCTATTCAGTATATATATTAATTCAAATGTCATTTTATTATTTTTATTTTAATAATAAAGTATTAGGATTAAGCTCGTTTAAGGTATTTAAATCTTTTGTCTTCCCAACCTTTTTAGGTGGTGTTTCTTTTTTGATTATTTATTTAGTTAAGATAAAATTTGAAAATATCGTATTATCAATTTTATTACGAAGTACACTTTGGTCTTTAATATTTATATGCTTTTTATTTATTACTAAAATTCTTAAAATTAAGTTGATACAAGAACAATTAGTAGCAGTACTTAATAAAAAGGGGAAATGAAATACTAGTTCATAAAATGCGAAATAAAATAAGAGTCGTTGTATTTATAATTTTAGTCAGTATAAGATTTTGGTCATTTCAAATAATTCCTGATAGTTATTTTGATGTTTTAGATCTTGTCTGTATTAGTTATATGGTATTTATTAGTATAACTCAGAAACATAAATTAGTATTTAAAGGGATGTTTTTACACAAAAATATCTTATGGATGCTCTTTTTTATTCTATTTAGTACAGTACCAG
Source organism: Arcicella gelida (assembly GCF_034931025.1). Lineage (NCBI taxonomy): Bacteria > Pseudomonadati > Bacteroidota > Cytophagia > Cytophagales > Flectobacillaceae > Arcicella > Arcicella gelida. The sequence goes on from NZ_JAYGIL010000022.1 coordinate 34,000, forward strand.
CTTTTTTAGTTCATAATCAATCTTTTTTTTATTCATTATTGGCTTTGAGAATGATGGGGTATTGGTTATTCTATTACGTTTTACATTGCTATAGTATTGATTCTAAAGTGATTTTGAAAATTTTGGCTACAATTGCAGTTATTTGGGTAACACTTCTAATTGTACAACAATTTACTTACCCAACAATTTATTTTTACACAAGGGGGTTAGGTATCAATGGTAAAGAAATTGAGATTAGGAATTATATGTATAGATTTATGACATTAAGACATCATTATGCGATGATATGTGTTATACTATTTTTCATTTACTATTTAAAAACACGTAAATTATCCTGGTTGATGATTAGTATTTATTGTTTGTTAGGTATGTACGTGTTTTCTACGAGGCAATATTTATCAGCAACGGTTTTGGGAATGTTTTTATCTATTTTTTTCTTGAAAGGTAGCAGTAAAGTATATGGAGTTATATTATCTGTATTTATTGCAGTAGTTGCAATATATAACTTGAATGCACTTTTTGGTGAGACCATTGCAAAAACGCAAGGGGAATTAAATGAAACAAATGTTAGATATCTTGCTTATAACTATTTTCTTTTTGAATTTTCAGATTCTACGATTGGATATATTTTTGGAAATGGGTTAGCTCATGATTATTCCTCTTATGGAGAAAGAGTAACGAAAATTAATGAATTAGGCCTTTATCAGGCTGATATTGGCTTGATAGGTTCGTATAGCAAGTTTGGGATATTTTATGTGATTTGTGTTTTAGCTATTCACTTTAGAATAATTTTTTATAAAATGAGTAAAAATGGCCTATACTTGAGAATCTTTATGATTATTAATCTAATATTACTTTCGTTGTCAGATTTTTTTACAGTTCCTTCAGCGATTCCATTTTATTGTATAGTTTTTTATCTATTTGATAAGAGTTTACATGAACAAAAGATTAGTATTTATGAACAAAAAGAAAGTTTACGTTTACCCAACAATACTTGAAGGGGAAACAAAAAAAAATCCATATATCCTTTGTTTGTTAGAGGGGCTTAAGAGCGGGAGTTATGAGGTTGTAAATTTTACAAAAAATGGAAAAAAAGGAATTAGTGATGTTTTTCAACATTTAGATAGTAATATTTTTATTATTAATTGGCCTGAGAATTTGGCTGATAGAAGGTTCGGTTTTATACAAGTTATATTTTATTTGTTTTTTTTATTAATAGCCAAAGTGAAAAATACAAAACTTGTATGGGTTATGCACAATAAGGAAGCCCACAATAAGAGTTCCTTTTTGTCAAATATGTGTATGTTTTTCACAGCTAAATTGTCCACATTTGTACTTACACATTCGGTTGAGGGTGTAGATTACTTTAAAAAGAAATACAAAAAGGATAATATTTTTAATTTTCCACATCCAGTATATCCAAATTTATCATTTCCACTGGATGTAGAACCTAGGTATGATTTTATTATTTGGGGGTCAATAGATCCTTACAAAAATATTATAAGTTTTCTGAGCTTTGTAAAAGAGAATCCACAACACAAAAATTACACTTTTTTAATTTGTGGGAAGTGTAAAAATGAACAATATGCACAGCAGATATCCTCTTTGATTAAAGACTTGCCTAATATTACTTTTATTAACGAGTTTCTAAAGGATAATGAGTTGGCAAAATATATTGCTGAATCTAAGTCGATTTTATACACCTATAATCAGTCATCTGTGTTGAGTTCAGGTGCTTTGATATATAGTTTAAGTTCACATAAAAAAATTATAGGTCCCAATTTTGGAAACTTTAAAGAGTTAGCTGAGGATAAAATTATTGCAACATACAGCCATTTTGGTGAAATATTTGAAATATATGATACATTTAATGCTGATATTACGCAAATCGAGCATTATGAGCATATATATACTTGGCAAAAATTTGTTGAATACATTGCTCAGTTAGAAGAAAAGTTTTGATAATTAACACACTGAAATATTATGGAGAAGATATTACTAATTTCTAATTATGCTCATCATTATCGCTTGAAAAACTACAATTACTTTTCAGAGCAGTTCAAAAAATGTGGCTACGAATTTGTACTTTTAACTGAAGGTATGGATAAAGTTGATTTTAGTATTAACTATCCGATTATTGTTGAAAAACAAAATATTACTAAGTACATTCAAGTAATTGAAGAAACAAAACCCAGTGCTGTAATCATTTTTTTGCACTTAAAAGATATTGTTAATTATCCAGTTTCTATTTACTGCAAGTTGAAAAGCATACCTTCCATTTTTTGGAACAAAGGTATTAATATCAAGACTCCAAATAACTTTATTAAAAACCAATTCTATTATTTTCTCCACAACATTGCTGATGCTATTGTTCTTTATACTCCGAATGAAATAAAAGACATTAGACCACGAAACCACAGTAAAGTTTTTTTTGGGTATAATACTTTATCATTTGAGGGACTTGATAAAGATAAAGTACCTGATCTTGCTTATGTAAAAAATAAGTATGGAATTAAAGAAGATAATATAGTATTGTTTGCAGCTACTATTAAGGAAGATAAAAAGTTAGATGCTTTATTAAAAGAACCATGTTTAGATAAATCCATAGCTGTGGTAATAGCCGGAAAAGGGATCAATGAAGAGCAGCTTACCTTGATAAATTCATATAGCAACTACTATTATATCGGTACAATTCCCTACGATGATTATGAAATGAACGCTTTATTCAAGGCTTGTAAATTTTTTACAACTCCAGGGGACTTAGGTTTAGCATTGAATCAAGCGCTATTTTGGGGAAAACCTGTTGTTGCATTAGACGTTCCACACTCGGTCGAAATCTATTATTTAGTGAATGATTACAATGGTTATTTAGCCAAAAATATGAAAGATTTTTGGAGTTTTATCCAAGATTTGAATCAAGATAGCGATAGATATATGCAATTTTCAGCAAACTGTTTTGAGAGCTTCGATAATAAGGCTCACATTTCTAATATGTATAATGGTTTTGAATCAGCTGTGAAATTTGCCACTAAAAGAGATACAAAATGAATATAACCATAGGAATTATAATTGTTGATTATCACACAGTTTTGCATACGATTAACTATATTAATGAACAGCTTGTTCTTAATACAGTTTCGAATAAAATTGTTATAGTACTTAATGATGTGCTTCAAACTGAGGTTGATCAAATAACCTCAGCTTTAGATTGTGAAGTGATAAATGGACAAAAGCAGATTGACTTACAAAAAAATATATATGTAATTCTCTCGCCTGAAAATTTAGGATATGCCAAAGGAAATAACTTAGGTGCGAAATTTTTAGTTGATTTTTTTGAAGTTGATTTTTTGTGTATTTGCAATAATGATTTAAATTTTAGAGGTGAGAATCCTTTTGTCAAATTAATATCAAAATTAGAAGAAAAGCTTGATGTAGGTGCTATAGGACCTAAAATTATAGGATTGGAAAATGAAAATCAAAGTCCTCATAAATTTGTATCTATATTTGATAAATATCTTTTTAGAAATATTCTAACGCCATTTATCAATTTGTTTAGTAAAACTTCAAGATATAGTGCAGTCGTTGATAATGCACAAGAAGGATATTATTATCGTTTGATGGGCTGTTTTATTGTATTGAGGACAAAATCATTTATTGAGTGTGGAATGTTTGATGAAGGTACTTTTTTATTTGGGGAGGAAGCTATTTTATCAGAAAGGTTATTGCGTATTAGTCAAAAATGTTACTTTGTACCAGATGTATGTATTGTACATGAGCATGGTAAAACCATAAGTAAGTTTTTTAAGAAACGAAAAAGATTAGAACAAGAATTTATTACTGATAAGTACTATTATATCAAGTATTTAGGCGTTAGCGAATTTTCAGTCATGTTGGCAAAAATTTGTTTTTATATATTCATTTCATTGAATTATTTTAAGGATAACATAAAAAGCACATCAAAAAAATGAGTTTTGAACTTAATTCCATACAATTGTTTGAAGTTATAGAGATTGGCATAGCATCAATTCTGTCATTTTCATTGGGTTTGAATATAAATGGAGGGGACATTTATAAGCCTATTTATCATTCAATAAATAAGACTTATTTATATTTTACTTTATTATCATGTTTTGTATTAACATCATTTTTGGTTATTACTAATCTTTCAGAGATTTATTTTCCGATACTATTGATAGCAAGTTTTTTCCTAAATATTTGGCCAGTAAATGGCCAATATTTAATACGAAAAACAACTTTGAATAGTTATTCTAACTTGTTTTTTTTATACTTGTTGATAGCATTTGCTTTTATTGATGTATTTTCTACTTCAGATTACAAATTGCCTGCTATTAATTTTGTAGTCTTCGTGGTACAAACGCTTTTAATTGGTAATTTATTAATCTGGGTCATTAATAGATTTCTTTATAGAAGTTTGAGGGCATCAATGGTTTTTCTATTTATAGTCATGTTAATAATTTATAAAATCAATTCTGACCTATTCTTGTATTCAAATATAATAGCTACTATTTGGTTTGGCTATAATGTTAGAAACACAGTTTTTAGTACTGCTTATAGAAAAAATATAAATTATATATTAGCTAAGGATTATTTGATTTTAGTAGCTACATTGGTCTGTACTATCGTGCTTTTACCTAATTTAATTATCTCTGAATATACCATAACAATATTATCCTCATTTGCTTTCTGTTTTTTACTTATTGTTGTCAACAAAAAGGTATTTGTTGGGAAGTATTTCGCCTCTGTATTACTAAGTATTATCTGTCTGAGTAAAAGTAGTTTGCCAACTGAAGATACTTTATTTTACAACCAGATTTTGATTTTTTTACTTATTTTATCGCTTAGTAATTATGTCTTATTTACCTTGAATAAATCCAAATTTGAAATTTATGTAAATAAAGAAAATTCTGTTGAAAAAGAATCGGATAAGTCCAATTCTAAACTATTTGTAGATTTTATTGAAAATCCCATAGGTTCAAGATTGCAAGATTTTTCATTTGCTGGTTTTAATTATAAGGGTGATGTCTCTTTAACTAATCTAAAAAACTTAAGAGAGTATAATGTTAGTGAGTTCGGAATAAAACCAAATTTAAATATTGATTCAACGAGAGATATACAATCTTTGGTTAATGATATTGGTCAAAAAGGAGGAGGTGTCTTATTCTTTCCTGCTGGAAAGTATAACTTGAATGCAGATAAGCATCAAATGAATTTCCTTGAAATTAATTATTCAAATATAATTTTAAAAGGTGAAATAATTAATGCCAGTAATAAAACTGTTTTTGTATCACACAATCATACGTTAATTGGCAGTAAAAACCCTTGGTTATCCCCTTTCTTAATTACTTATGGGACAAGGCTACAAAAAACAAATTTATTTTGGGGTTTACAGTTTAAAAATAAAAAGCAGGTTAAAACAAGAAGTAATTCACTTACTGATCCTGGTAGTGATGGCGTAATTCAATCTCCAGAGTTTGCAACAAATATTACATGCGATTCATATAAAGGAGACACAATTTTAAAAGTTTCCGATTCATCTACATTGATTGATACCAAATGTATTTTGATTGGTATGTATAATACCACTGAGGATGGGAATTTGATAAAGTTGCTTTTAAATAGAGATGTATTACCTGATGAATGGCAAACTGCACATAGAGCTGGCCCAGAAAAAGCTCCTTCTTTTCAATGGTTAGTTGAAATCGATGAAATTATCGACCAAAATACTATACGCTTAAAACAACCTTTAAGGAGAGACATTATTACAGAATTTGAGCCTGAAGTTTATTGTGTTCCTATGATTGAAAATGTAGGTATCCAAGATATTACATTCGACTGTAAATGGGATGGCGTATTTAGACACCACGGTGCCCCTATTTATTTTTCTACAAAACAGTCGCAAATAATGGATTATGGTTGGAATGCAGTTAACTTCTGCCGAGTTTCACATGGATTTATGAGAAATGTTGAAATTTTAAATTTTACAAATCCAATCTATGTTCAAGATAGTAGAAATGTAACAATTGAAAATGTAAATGTAAGTGGTCACGACGGACATCAAGGAATCAAACTTTATGGGCATTCTTGTGATAATCTAATGCGAAATATAACATTTTCTAATCATTATGCTGATATGATTGGTGGTGAAGGAAATTGTTATGGGAATGTATTTACAGAAATAAGTTATGTGAATTCAGAGAATAAACCAGTTGACTTTGATTTTCATGGATTTTCTGAAGGTCCCTTTAGCCCACCGTCATATACATTATTTGACAATTGCCATGGTTTTCGAGGAATTAAGGCATCGGGTACTTTATTTAATCAACCTGCTTGTGCTTTAGATAATGTTTGGTGGAATATATCAAGCGAGGGTTTTGAGGGCTCTACTGAGATTTTTAAACATGATCAATATAAATTCAAAAGTAAAATACGTGTGAATCTGAGTGCAATGTATAGAGCAACGATATATTGTCTTCAAAGAAGCTTGTTTGACTTCAAAACTTTTGCTTATGCTTTTAGTCTGAAAAAAGAAGATTTGATTAAGACAGGTTTAATCAGAGAAAAGCACTTTACTATTTTTAAAAACTCTATTATTATTGGTTATCGAAACCCTAATAACGTAACCATTGGTGGACGAAAACATGATTATTCAAATGAATCTGTTTTTATAGAGAATCTAAATAAAGTGAAGTCTGTCCCCGTTTCTTTGTATAAAGAGCAGCTAAGGCTTAGAACTGAAAATTTAATATTATAGTATCAAAAAGGTGTTCTTACTGTAAGATGGTGTAACAGATAATAGTGTTTTAAATTCAGATGGTATGTTAAAAATATTGTTATTTCCCTTTTGTTTATTGTATTCTAATAATTTGTATTCCCCTATTCCCAGAGATTCTATTCAATTATTTTTTACAAATTTCAAGGAAATTTCAAACACGAAAAAGTTAGCAAAAGTAGATGATATTATTAGAAAAAATATAGATATACTCACTCATGAAGCTGATAATTTATTTGAAAAGCCCTTGTATTCGATAAGTAGTAAAAAAACAATGCCTCCTAGCGGTGATTTCCATGATTATTTAAGCATGGCTTATTATTGGTGGCCTGATTCTTCAAAATCGGATGGATTACCCTACATACGAAAAGATGGTCAAAGAAATCCTGAAAGCTTAAAAATTGAAGATTCTCGTAATCTAAATATTATGATTTCTATGGTATGGAAGTTGTCATGGGCATATTTTTTTACAGAAAACGAAAAATATGCATCTAAGGTTGCTCAAATCTTGAGATTTTGGTTTTTGAACCCATCTACAAGAATGAACCCTAATCTTAACTATGCACAGTTTATACCTGGAATAGTCGAAGGAAGAGGAAGTGGAATTATTGATTTTCACAGATTACCATTTATAATCGAATCAATAGGTTTAATAAGTTGCTCAAAGTTCTTGACAAGTCAAGATAAAATTGGATTAAAAAACTGGTTTGAAAATTATTTGGATTGGCTACAAAACAGTAAAAATGGAGCTAAGGAATCAAAAGCTAAGAATAATCATGGTTCATACTACAATACTCAATTAGCAATATGTGCGTTATTTACTGGAAATACTCACGTGGCTGATCGTACATTTCAAAAGAGCTTTGACCTTATTTCATATCAAATTGATAGCGAGGGTAAACAGCCCGAAGAATTAAAAAGAACTCTGAGTTTCATGTACTCATCCTTCAACTTGCAAGCATGGCTATTGTTGGCCAACATGGCACAAACAAGAGGAGTAGATTTGTGGCATTATCATTCAAATGATGGAAGGAGCTTAGCTAAAGCGATTAGCTATTTAGTTCCTTTTGCAACTGGGACAAAGAAATGGGAGTACAATCAAATCAAACCCATTAATACCGAAGGATTATTTGGCTTGTTTGTGGTTGCATCAAAGAAATTCAATGATAATAAATATAGAAATGCTGCCTTAATGATAGAGGGCAAGGAAGATGTAATCTCCAAACTGATTTTTAGATAAGTTAGGATACATTGATTTACATAGTTTGTTTTACTAGATAATTACAGTATTAAAAGTAGGTAATATTATTTAAATTCAAAATGTATGATTGAGCATAAACAAGTGTTTGAGAAACTGAAAAATTATTGCGAAGATAACAATTTTAAAGGTTATGATCCATTTGATGGACTTAACAGTACTTTTTTCCAATCAGTACCATTTGCAAAAAACAATAGTTTAATAAGACTTACTTGGCTTCAATTTTTTAAAAGATCTCCAATAAATCTTAGAAAGATTGCAGGGGTTTCAAAAGACTTCAACCCAAAAGGATTAGGACTTTTTCTACAAGGCTATTGTAATATTTACAAGATTAACCCGCAAAAGGAATATCTTAATAAGATTGAATATATTATAGGAGAAATTAAAAAACTAGTCTCTCCAGGATATTCTGGAGATTGTTGGGGATATAATTTTGATTGGCAGGCTAGGGCTTTTTTTCAACCTAAAGGTACCCCAAGTGTTGTCGTTACTTCTTATATTGCCTGTGGATTGCTAGATGCCTATGAAATTCTTAAATCAGAAGAGCTATTGAAAATGGCGAGATCAGCCTGTGATTTTGTACTTAAAGACTTAAATAGGACATATGATAATGATGGGGATTTTTCGTTCTCCTATTGTCCATTAGACCATACACAAGTTTTTAACGCTTCGTTGTTAGGTGCTCGTATCCTATGCCGAGTATATTATTATACACAAGAAGAAATACTTATTTCTGAATCCAAAAAGGTTGTTTCATTTGTCTGCAAATATCAAAACCCAAACGGTTCATGGGCATATAGCCCATTGCCTTATCATAAATGGATCGACAATTTTCATACTGGTTATAATCTTGAATGTATTTATTTGTACAAAACAGTGTCAAATGATGACTCTTTTGATGAATTCATTGATAAAGGGTTAGACTACTATTTGAATACTTTTTTTGAAGAATCTGGTTTGCCTAAGTATTATAGCGATTCCAAATACCCGATTGATATGCACACAACTGCTCAGCTTATTGTAACGTTATATAAGTTAGGTAAACTTAATGAGAATATTAAATTAGTAGAGAAAGTATTAAAGTGGAGTTTTGATAATATGTTCGACCATAAAAGAGGGTATTTTTATTACTACAAAGAAAAGTGGGGAACTATTAAAATATCTTATATACGTTGGATTCAAGCTTGGATGTTTGTAGGATTATCATATTATATAACATTCGACGAAAATGAGAAAAATTAAATTACAATGCTTTTTTATTTTACTTCAACTTTTCAATTTTATATACTGGATTTGCTTCCCTTTATTCATTAGAAGGTTTCTGTTATTACTTACAGGTTCGAAAATTGGAAAAGATTCTGTTGTCCAAAATGTAAAATTTTTTTCATTTGGAAAGCTAAATATAGGTAATAATACAATTATTAATTCAGGTTGTTATTTAGATAATCGAAGAGGTATAACAGTCGGAAATCATTGTGTTATAGCCCACGATACAAAAATTTATACATTGGGACATGAGATAGATGATTTAAAATTTAAAACAAAAGGTAAAAATGTAGACATTGAAGATTATGTCATTATATTTTCAAATGTTTTAATTATGCCTGGTGTAAGCATTGGAAAAGGGAGTGTCATTTTGCCTGGAAGCGTTGTTACAAAGGACATCCCAACAATGAAAGTAGTTGGAGGTAACCCTGCAAAAATTATTAGAGATAGACAGGTTCTTCATTCAGATAAAGAACCTTATAAATATTGGTTTTCACTATAATTTTTTCACACATGAGAATAAGTATTTTTGGATTAGGCTACGTAGGATGCGTAAGTTTAGGCTGTTTAGCAAAAAATGGTCATAATGTAATCGGTGTAGATGTAAACATCGACAAAATTAATCAAATCAATTCAGGGAAAGCTACTATAATTGAAGCTGAAATTGAAGATATTATCGAGGAAGGCTTCAAAGCAGGTAAATTATCAGCTACAACTGATATTGTTTATGCTATTGAGAATTCAGAAATCTCAATAGTTGCTGTTGGAACCCCTTCGACAGAAAAAGGACACTTGAATCTTGATTATATCTTTAAAGTAGCAGAAAATATAGGTGCTGCTTTGAAAGATAAAAATGAGTATCATGTAATTGCAATTCGTTCTACTGTGTTACCTGGTACTTGTGAAAAATTTGCTCGAATTGTTGAAGAGAAATCTGGTAAGAAAAGTGACGTTGATTTTGCATTGGTGGATAACCCAGAATTTTTGAGAGAAGGAACTGCTGTTAGAGATTATTTTAATCCGCCTCTAACTTTAATTGGGGGAACTAGCGAAAAAGCGACTTCTATTATGGCTAAATTATACGAGAACCTACCAGGGGAGATAATTATTGCTGATACAAAAGTAGCTGAAATAATGAAGTATGTTAACAACACTTATCATGCTTTGAAAATATCATTTGCAAATGAAGTTGGTAATATATGCCAAAGCCTTGGTATAGACTCGCTTAAAGTAATGGACATTTTTAGCAAGGATAAGGAACTTAATATTTCACCATATTACTTTAAACCTGGTTTTGCTTATGGAGGATCATGTTTACCGAAAGATTTAAAAGGTCTACAAACACTTGCACATGATTTGTATGTTGATGTTCCAGTTATTAGTAGTATTGATAAGACAAATCAGATTCAATTAAATAGAGCAATTAGTTTGTTGAGTAAATATTTTGGAAAGAAAATAGCTGTATTAGGTTTAAGTTTTAAGGCAGGGACAGATGATTTAAGGAATAGCCCATCGGTAGATATTGTTGAAACTTTGATTGGAAAAGGTTTTGATATTTCCATATATGATGCCAATATTCAAATGGCACAATTGACAGGAAAAAATAAGGATTATATTGAGAAAAGAATTCCACATTTATCTAGTTATATGGTAGAAAACTTGGAAAATTTAGTTCATAATTCAGATATAATTGTTGTTGCAAATAATGAGAAGGAGTTCAAAGAGGTATTAGTGTCTGTTAAAGGTAAAGTAATTATAGATATGGTGCGTTTACCTAAAGATGTAAGGGTAAAGAATCAATACATTGGTATCAACTGGTAAACACACACTTAATGAGAAAGCATATACTTTTTATTGTGGAAAATCTTCCCGTACCCTTTGATAGAAGGGTATGGCAAGAAGCCACCTCTCTTCAGGAATCTGGATTTGATGTTTCGATAATATGTCCAATAATGAAAGGATATACAGAGAAATATGAACGCTTAGAAAATATAGATATTTACCGACATCCACTTCCAATTGAGGCAAGTGGCGGTTTTGGATATTTAGCAGAATATTCAATAGCCATATTTTGGTGGTTTGTCTATAGTTTTAAAATTTATTTTAAAAAACCCTTTCATGTAATTCATGGCTGTAATCCTCCTGATTTAATATTTTTAGTTGGAATTGTATTTAAATTATTTGGTGTAAGGTATGTATTTGATCATCATGATATTAATCCTGAGTTGTATGTAGCTAAATTTGGTAAAAAAGATATACTTTACAAGTGTATGGTACTTTTTGAAAGACTAACTTTTAAGGTCGCTGATTTTAGTATTGCTACAAATGAATCGTATAAAGAAATTGCCATAAGAAGGGGAGGAATGAAACCTGAAAATGTTCAAGTTGTAAGAAGTGGTCCAAAAATTGAAAAATTAAGAATTACTCCTGCTAAAGATGAATATAAGAAAGGTAGAAAGTATTTAGTAGGTTATATTGGCACAATCGGTGAACAAGAGGGTATTGATTTACTATTGGATTCAGTAGCCATTATTGTCAAAAAACGTAAAGATGTACAGTTTGCCATTGTTGGAGGAAGTACTATCCTTGAAGAATTAAAATCCTTAACTGCCTCAATGGGACTATCTGAACATGTTGATTTTTATGGTAGAGTTCCTGACCAGATTTTGCTTGATATTCTTAATACAGCCTCCGTTGGTGTTAATCCTGATAAACCGACAGAGATGAATAACCTATCTACTATGAATAAAATCATGGAATATATGGCATTGAAAAAGCCAATTGTTCAATATGATTTAAAAGAGGGGAGATATTCTGCTCAAGAAGCGTCATTGTACGTAACCCCTACTGATACTAACGAGTTTGCAGAAAAAATTATGTATTTATTAGATAACGAAGAGATACGAATTAAAATGGGTAATTATGGTTATAATAGGGTTCTAACGGAATTATCTTGGGATTTTGAGAAAGTTAAACTTGTGAAGTTTTATAACACTGTTTTGACTTCGTAGTAAAAAGATATTTAAGTGAATATGTCAATAATTTTAGTAAAGTTCCAATAATTATTTTTGTTTGTAACAAAGAAAATATTAAAACAAATCAAAGAGGTCAAATCGTCTCATTTTCTTGTTACTCTTAATTGAGTATAGGCATAACGTCTATTAAGTGGATAGTAGAAGAACTTATTAACTGACATAGAGTTTGTTTAGTTTAACTTAATTTCATATTATGTTACATCAACGAATATTATATACCTTTGAGCAATAATCCAAATATAAATCAATAACTTCCTGATTTTTGACTAAACTTCTTTAATTTATCAGTATTTTATATACAACCATTCATTTTCAGTTTTATTGAAATTAACGTTTCATAGTTGTTGTTCTTGAATGAAGTCTATTTTTACATGAACTCAAGATAAGTATATTTATTTCTCAAACTGGGAAATAAATATACTTTAGAAATGTCTTAATAAAGTAGTATAAATATGAAACTTTGTGAATTTTTGGGTAAAATAGTGTCGATACGTCGTTGTGCATACAATATTTAACACATTTCAATTTATGAAGAAACTATTAATCACAGGTGGAGCGGGTTTTATTGGCTCACATGTTGTCAGACTATTCGTTACTAAATATCCTGAATATCAAATATTTAATTTGGATAAATTAACTTATGCTGGGAATTTAGAGAATTTAAGAGATATTGAAAATCAACTTAATTATACTTTTGTAAAAGGCGATATTGTTGATGCTAGTTTTATCGACGCATTATTTGCAGAACATCAGTTTGATGGGGTTATTCATTTAGCTGCAGAGTCTCATGTTGACCGTTCTATCTCTGAACCAATGGCTTTTGTCATGACCAATGTTGTAGGTACTTGTAATTTATTAAACGCTGCTAAAAATACTTGGAAAGCATCTGGTTATGAAGGGAAACGTTTTTATCATGTTTCTACCGATGAGGTTTATGGAGAATTACACAATCCAGAAGATTTCTTTACAGAGACAACTCCTTATGACCCTCGTTCTCCTTACTCTGCTTCAAAAGCTTCGTCTGATCACTTTGTAAGAGCTTATGGTAATACTTATAAGTTACCCGTTGTTATTACGAACTGTTCTAATAACTATGGCCCGAATCATTTCCCTGAGAAATTATTGCCTTTAATGATTCACAATATATTGAATAATAAACCATTGCCAGTGTATGGGAAAGGCGAAAATGTAAGAGATTGGTTGTTTGTAGTTGACCATGCTAGAGCAATTGATACCGTTTTCCATGACGGAGTACTTGGCGAAACTTACAATATCGGTGGATTTAACGAATGGAAAAATATTGACATCGTTATGTTGGTTTGCAAAACGATGGACAGTAAACTTGGAAGACCAGAGGGAACTTCAGAACAGTTAATTACTTATGTAACTGACCGTGCTGGACATGATTTAAGATACGCTATTGATGCCACAAAAATCATGAACGAATTAGGTTGGAAACCATCATTACAATTTGAAGAAGGTCTTGAGAAAACCGTAGATTGGTTTTTGAACAACCAAGAATGGCTTGATAATGTTACTTCGGGGAATTATCAAAAGTATTACGATTCGATGTACACAAACCGATAAACCGATAAAAAATGAAAGGAATTATTCTAGCTGGTGGTTCGGGAACCCGTCTTCATCCACTAACCTTAGCAGTAAGTAAACAATTAATGCCTGTTTACGACAAACCGATGATTTACTATCCGCTTTCTATTTTGATGTTGGCGGGCATTAAAGAAATCTTAATTATTTCAACTCCTCACGATTTACCACATTTCAAAAAGCTTTTGGGAGATGGTTCACAAGTAGGCTGTAGATTTGAATATGCAGAGCAGCCCTTACCAAATGGATTAGCTCAGGCTTTTGTGATTGGAGAAGAATTTATTGGAGATGATAAAGTCGCTTTAGTTTTAGGTGATAATATTTTCTACGGAAGTGGATTGAGTAAATTACTTCAATCTAACAACGACCCAGAAGGCGGAGTGGTATATGCCTACCAAGTACATGACCCAGAAAGATATGGCGTAGTAGAATTTGATAATGATTTCAATGTACTTTCTATTGAAGAAAAGCCAGTTGAACCAAAGTCAAATTATGCAGTACCAGGTTTATACTTTTATGATAACTCAGTGGTTGAAATTGCTAAAAATATTGCACCTTCGCCAAGAGGAGAATATGAAATCACAGATGTGAACAAAGAATACCTAAAACAAGGTAAACTGAAAGTTGGTGTATTGAATAGAGGAACAGCTTGGTTAGATACTGGAACTTTTGTTTCATTGATGCAAGCAGGACAATTTGTACAAGTCATTGAAGAAAGACAAGGATTAAAAGTAGGTTGTATCGAAGAAGTGGCTTACAGAATGGGATTCATTGATGAAGAACAACTCAGAAAAGTAGCAGAACCACTCGTTAAAAGTGGGTATGGAAAATACCTTTTGGGGTTGTTGAAAGCATAATTTAAATCAAGCTATAGCATAAAAAAATATCAAAGATGAAAGTAACAGAAGCTAGTTTAAAGGATGTGTTAATTATTGAACCTACTGTATTTGAAGATGCTAGAGGAGTATTTTTTGAGTCATTTAATAGTATTACATGGGCTAAGCAGGGTTTGCCATCAGAATTTGTTCAAGACAATCAATCTTTCTCTGTAAAGGGAGTTTTAAGAGGCTTACATTTTCAACAAGGAGAATTTGCTCAGGGGAAACTAGTTAGAGTAATTACAGGAAGAGTACTCGATGTAGCAGTTGATATTAGACCTGATTCTCCAACTTTTGGAAAATGGGAGTTTTTTGAGTTAGATGGAAAGTCTAATAAAATGGTTTATATTCCAGTTGGTTTTGCTCATGGTTTTTTAGCTTTAGAAGATAGTATATTCTCTTATAAATGTACTGCAGGATATAATAAAGCATCAGAAGGTGGAATTATTTGGAATGACCCTGTTCTGAAGATTGAGTGGCCAGTTGAAAACCCTAATATATCTGATAAGGATTTGATACTACCAACATTTGAATCATATTTTGTTTAATATAAGATAATATGAATATTTTAGTTTTTGGAGGTGTTGGGCAGTTAGGTCAATGTCTAAAGAAAGTCGCCGATACCCGTAAAATAGAAGGATTAATCTATTTAGATGAGGTTCAAGGAAATATAGTTGACACTGCTTTGTTGAAAAGTTTATTTGAGCAATACCAACCTCAATATGTTATTAATTGTGCAGCATATACTGCTGTAGATAAGGCGGAAGATGAGGTTGATTTGTCAAGATTAATCAATAAAACAGGTGCTGAAAATATTGCCAATGCTTGTGTGGAGCATAACACAATTTTAATTCATATTTCCACAGATTTTGTATTTGAAGGAAATGTACCTAAAGCCTTGAATGAGGAAGATGTGGCAGAACCTATCAACGTATATGGATTAACAAAATTAGAAGGAGAACAAGCAATTGCACAAATCACCAATCAATATTTTACCTTAAGAACAAGTTGGTTGTATTCTGAATTTGCTAATAATTTTGTTAAAACAATGCTACGATTAGGTAAAGAGCGAGATGAATTAGGGGTTATTATTGACCAAGTAGGTTCGCCAACTTATGCAGTTGATTTAGCTGGTTGTATTTTGGAAATAATTACTTCTAAAAGTGACGCTTATGGTTTATATCATTATAGTAATGAAGGTGTAACTTCTTGGTACGATTTTGCTAAAGCAATTTTTGAATTGTCTAATTGTCCAGTTAAAGTAAAGCCTCTAAAAACAATAGAATATCCTACAAAAGCAACAAGACCTACTTATTCTGTAATGGATAAAAGTAAGATTAAAAGCTCATTAGGAATTGAAATTCCTTATTGGAGAGATAGTTTGGCCATATGCATTAAAGTGTTAAGTGCAAAAAGCTAAACAGCTTTTTCGTAATGTTTAAGAGGTTAATTATATTAGCAAACACATCAGAATGAAAAATAATTATGTGGTAATCATGGCAGGGGGAGTTGGTACTCGCTTTTGGCCTTTCAGTAGAACTAATAACCCTAAACAATTTCACGATGTTTTAGGTACTGGTAGAACGCTATTACAACAAACAGCAGATAGGTTTGAGGGAATATGTTTGCCTGAGAACATCTATATAGTCACTAGTGATATTTATGTTGATTTAGTAAAGCAACAATTACCTTTTTTGAAGGATGAGCAGATACTTATGGAGCCATGCAGAAAAAATACAGCTCCATGTGTTGCTTATGCTAGCTTTAAAATAGCTAGTCTTAACCCCGATGCCAATATCGTAGTTGCCCCAGCTGATCATATTATACTGAAAGAGGAGACTTTTAAGGATAAGATTAAAATATGTTTAGTTGAAAGTGAAAAAAATGGAGCTATTGTAACTTTAGGTATTCGTCCAACTAGACCTGATACAGGTTATGGTTATATCCAATTTGAGCAAAATGAAAAGGCAGAGGTGCTTAAGGTAGAAAGTTTTAGGGAAAAGCCTAACCTGGCATTAGCAAATGAGTTTATCGCCAGCGGTAATTACGTTTGGAATGCTGGTATATTTATTTGGACTGCCAAAACTATCAAAAAAGCATTTTTTGATTACAGTACAGCACTTGCAAATATCTTTGAAAAAGGGAACGAATACTATTATCGTTTAGAAGAACAGGGTTTTATAAATGAAATTTATCCTAGTTGTGAGAGTATTTCTATTGATTATGCTATTTTAGAGAAAGCTAATAATGTTTATGTAGTACTTGGTGATATAGGTTGGTCTGATTTAGGTACTTGGAAATCGCTTTATGAGGTGTCGGCTAAAGATGAGAGTAATACTGTGGTTGATGGTAATGTCATGTTGTATAATGTGAAAAATACAATTGTCAAAACGCCTAAAGAAAGATTGGTGGTAGTACATGGTTTGGATGGCTACATTATTGCGGAGTTCGATAATGTACTGATGATTTGTCAGAAAGAACAGGAGCAACAAGTCAAAACTTTTGTGGCAGATGCAGCGAAGATAGATGAAAAATATGTTTAGATATAAACCATCAAAAAGCCACCAATCTTACAAGATGGTGGCTTTTTTAATACTTATTTTATCCTTAAAAATTAATAAAATAAGTCAGTGCTGCCAAAAGGATGATTAAAGTAATTCTTCCCCATATTTGAAGTGTGTATTTTGATTCATTGCTCATAATGTAAAGGAGGTTTAAGATATGTAAATGATAAACAAAACTAAATTGTATTCAAATTTACGATTATTTAAGCTAAATTTAGTTGAAATAAAGCATCAATTTATTAAACGGTAACAATTATACTGTTTTTGTCAATATTCTAAGAAATAATTGTCTTTCATTTTGAGTTAAAAGTTTAAATCCAATTATTGTCATTCGACATTTATAATTCGCTAACATCCCAATAAATATTTTCTATTATGCCTCAAAGTATAAGTAAAGTGAGTTATTTCAGGTTGTTGTCTGATATCATCGCTATCGTATGTGTTTTTGTATTTTCTTCATTTATCACTAAACCTGAATTTGAAAAAAGTGATAGCATATTATTAATATTACTTATTATAGGTTGGTATTTTTCCACTAAAATATCAAATACTTATGATGACTTTAGAACGGAAAGATATATAGGAGAATTGTTGTTAATCTTTCAGAATGTTCTTGTTCAATCTATTATAGCTGGACAGGTTTTATTCATTTTGAATAGACATGAATATACTCGAAGATTTGTACTAGCATATATTATCATTCTATCAATCGTCTTAATTATTAAAAACTATATTATTAAAAAAATACTATTGAAGTACCGTCAAAAAGGAGGTAATATAAAAAATGTAGTATTTGTTGGTTATAATGAAATTACTTCAAATCTAATATCACAAATTCAAGATAATCCGCATTATGGATTTAAAGTAATTGGTATTATCGCTAAAGAGGAAGAGGGCTATGATTTTGGAGGGAACACTTATTTAGGAGATTTGCAGAAATTTCTAACAATGAATGAGGATTATAAAATTGATGAAATTATTATCACTACTGAAGAGATTTCCAATCATTTAATGCAAAAAATATTTGTATTATCAGAGAGAAGGGCAATCAGAACTAAAATTGTTCCAAGTTACATTACTTATTATCCAAGTAGATTACAATTCAAGTTTTTTGGTAACTATCCATTAATTACTTTTAGAAGTGAGCCTTTACAGGAATATCATTGGAGATTAGTAAAAAGAGTTTTTGATATTGTATTCTCATTATTTGTCTTTGTATTTATTTTCTCATGGTTATTTCCTATCGTGGCTATCTTAATCAAGTTGGATTCTAAAGGGCCAGTGTTTTTTAGGCAATATCGTTGGGGTAAGGATAATAAAAAATTCAAATGTTTTAAGTTTAGATCAATGAAAGCTGAGAGTAAAGATGTTACCGAAAAGGGTACATTTAATCAGGCTCAAATGAATGATCCAAGAATTACAAAGTTAGGTCAGTTTTTAAGATCATCCAGCCTAGATGAATTGCCTCAATTTATCAATGTATTATTAGGTGATATGTCAATAGTTGGTCCAAGACCACATGCTCATGAACATAATATTCGTACTAAAGATGAAGTAGATAGTTATTTAGTGAGACATTGGATTAAGCCGGGAATCACAGGATGGGCTCAAGTAAATGGATATAGAGGAGAAACAAAAACTATTGAGCAGATGGAACAAAGAGTGAAATACGATATTTGGTATATTGAAAATTGGTCTTTGGGGTTGGATTTTAAAATTATATTCATGACAGTTTATAATGTAATTAAAGGAGAAGAAATGGCATATTAATTTATTGAGAATGATGATTTTCAATAATAAATAAAAAGCAATACGATATTATGTTGTATTGCTTTTGTCATTTAAATCAAAATATTGTAATATTTTGATTTTTATTGTGTTTATTTTGTAAATATTTTATTTTCTATTTAAATTGAAATTTATAAGAAAACTATTGTTTATGGTACTGTATATCAGGAAATTACAAGTTGGTAATGTTTTTTTGTAAGCTTTGACTCAGTTTTTTTAGATAGTTTGAAGCTTATAAATATACCGTTTAATAGATTTTTTTGTGACTATCCAACATAGATTGTAAATTTGCCTCAGGAGAACTCAATCAATAGCACATTAAATATAAATTTATGATGAAAGACTACTTTGGAAGAGAACATTATTATTTACGATTGCTCACTGATATTTTAGTGTTGTCATTATCTTTTTATCTGACTTCGGTAGTTAGTAATCGTAATAGTTTTATTCACGATAGAGAGGTTTTTGTACTTTTGGTAATAGTTTGGTATTTTTCAAGTAAAATTATTCATGTTTATGATGATTTTAGAACGCTTAAGTTTATTGATGAATTTTTACTATTAGTACCAGTAATTGCTATTCAAGCATTAGTGATTATCCTCTTTTTGTTCTTTCTTAACGATAGAGACAACGCCCGTAGGTTTGTTGGTGAATATTGTGGGATGCTTTTTTTGTTTCTTGCTATCAAAAAATATTTATTAAAAAAGTTTTTCCAATTCCTTAGGAAAAAAGGTAGAAATACTAGAAATCTGTTAATTGTAGGTAGTTCGGAAATGGGTATTTCTTTTTTTGATTTTGTAAAGAATAATACTCAATTTGGTTATAATCCAGTAGGTTTTATAGATGAAACAAAGTCTGTGTATCTCAATGGTTTGTATAAAGGTAATTTTGAGGAGGTTGATAAAATTATTGTTGAGAATGGTATTGATGAAATTGTCGTTGCGATGCCTCAGTTCAATAAACAACAGCTAGATAAAATTATAGCTGCTGGCGAACGAAATGCCATTAGGACTAGAATTATTCCCGATTACTTTAGGTTTAGCTCAAATAAATTTAAAATGGGTATGTTCGGTAACTTTCCGATGATTACTGTAAGAGATGAACCTTTAAATCAATTACACTGGAGACTTATCAAGAGAACTATTGACTTAGTTTTTAGTCTATTGCTGTCGGTATTTATTTTTTCTTGGCTGTTTCCAATCATCGCAATCCTTATTAGGCTTGAATCAAAAGGGAGTATTTTCTTTATTCAGGAAAGATGGGGACGAAATAAAGAAATCATTCGTTGTTTGAAGTTTAGGACTATGTATAGCGAAAGTAAAGTAATAGTCGATGGTAAATTCCAACAAACTACTGAAAATGACCCAAGAATTACTAAAATCGGTAGATTTTTGAGAAAAACTAATTTAGATGAACTTCCACAATTTTTAAATGTAATAGGTGGCTCGATGTCAGTTGTTGGTCCTAGACCACATGCTGTACAACATAATATTGAAAGTCAGGCTTTGATTAATAATTATGCTTTACGTAATTGGGTAAAACCAGGAGTAACTGGTTGGGCGCAAGTAAACGGTTTGAGAGGAGAAACAAAAGATTTTAGTTTGATGCGGAAAAGGGTTGTATTTGATATTTGGTATATTGAAAACTGGACGCCTTGGTTAGACTTTAAAATTGTGATAATGACAGTTTATAATATGTTTAGGGGAGAAGATATGGCATATTAATTGAAAGAAAAAGGCTTGAGAACTAAATTCTCAAGCCTTTTTCTTTTATACTTTCTGGTTCAAGTGCTTCATTTTTGATATTTTACTGAGAATACTTTTGGACTGTAATACTTTGTTTAATATTCTCAAATCTTCTGGTCTGTGTAAATCTGTTCCAAAGAACTCATATACATTCATATCTAATAGTTTATTGGCAACTTCATTGGCTTTCCCTCCATACTGATTTACTAAAGACATTAAGTTTAGCTGTAAATGACAGCCCAATGCCTTTAATTCTTCAAATTTACTAAGGTTTTCACTCAAGTATAAATACCTTTCAGGATGTGCAATGATAGGACGATACCCTTTTGTCCGTAAATTAAAAATAGTAGATTCTAAATTGATTGGTGCCGCCACAAATGAAAACTCTACTAGAATATATTTATCTCCGAAGGTTAATAAATTATCGCTTTCTAATAATCCTGTAAATTGCTCATCTATCTTATATTCTGCAGCTACTTCTATTTCAATATCAATATTAGCTTCTACTAAGGCTTCTTTTAATGTTTTTAATCCTGCTTTAATGACTTCAGGCGTATTCGGATATACTTCTGCCATGATGTGTGGCGTAGTAATGATTTTGGAGAAGCCTAATTCTTTTAATTTTTGAATACAAATAATTGAGTTTTCAATATTTGTACAGCCATCATCAATTCCTGGAATGAGATGAGAATGAATATCCGTACCAATAAATGAAAAATCTGTGACTTTAGGAGTATCTGATGATTTTTTGAAAAATGAAAACATATCTTTAATTTAAGCTAAGAGCTGGTAGCTTTGAGCCATGAGCTTTTTTTTTGACCTATTGGTTTTGTACTTTGACCTACTATCTTAATTTTTATACAAAAATCTCTATTTAAGTGGTAAAGCAGAAAGAATCATGCTAAAATACCATAAATCTTTGATAATAATGTGAATGATATATGTTTGTAAATGTTTTTTCTTTGTATTATCAAATTATTAATGAAAAAGAAGAGTAGTTTATGATTTTTTCTACTTGTTATAGACGATTCAACATGTATCAATCTTAAACTATTAATATATTTATTTATGAAAAACAGATATTTAGTACCTTTTATTTTATTGACTACCTTGTTTTTCCTTTGGGGATTTGCACATAATTTAAATCCGATTCTAATTCCACACCTCAAAAAAGCTTGTCAGTTATCAGATTTTCAATCTTCATTAATTGATGGCTCTTTTTTTATTGCATATTTCATCATGGCAATACCAGCAGGGATGGTAATGAAACGATTTGGTTATAAAACTGGTATTATTGCAGGCCTACTTTTATTTGCTATTGGTGCATTCTTATTTATTCCTGCTGCTAATACAAGAGTTTTTGGACTTTTCTTAACAGCTTTATTTGTGATTGCTAGTGGATTAACATTTTTAGAAACAGCAGCTAATCCTTACATGACTGTACTGGGTGAACCCGAAGGAGCAGCACAAAGACTAAATCTTGCGCAATCTTTCAATGGTTTGGCTGCAACGATTGCTCCGTTATTGGGGGGACTTTTTATTTTATCTGGGAATACTTTAACGAGTGTCGAGACAGCTTCGATGTCAACAGAACAAATGAGTGCGTTTTTAGATGGCGAAGCCGCAACTGTAAAATTGCCTTATTTAATCATCGGGATTATCGTGTTATTGGTAGCTGTTTTATTGTACAAAAGTAAATTACCTGAAATTACTGAGGCTGGTCATGATATAGAATTACCAACAGGTAGCCAGTCGATTATGCGTCATAAACATTTGGTTTGGGGAATTGCTGCTCAGTTTTTTTATGTAGGAGCGCAAGTGTGTGTATCTAGCTTTTTTATTCGCTATTTAGGAAAAACGGCTGGTATTGATGAAAAAACAGCAGCGAATTATTTATCGGCTGCATTATTATGTTTTATGGTTGGTCGATTCATTGGTACTTTCTTAATGAAATATATTAGTCCAAATATACTGCTAGCCATATACGCTTTGGTAAATATTATTTTGTTAACTGTGGTAGTTATTTATGGCGGAATGATTTCGGTATATGCTTTGATTGGAGTAGAGTTCTTCATGTCAATCATGTTCCCAACCATTTTTTCTTTAAGTATTCAATCGTTGGGGAAAGAAACAAAAATTGGTTCGTCTTTAGTAATTATGTCAATCGTGGGTGGAGCAATATTTCCACTTATCATGGGCAGAATGTCAGATTTGATGAGTATTCAAGTGGCTTATGCTGTTCCGTTAATTTGCTTCTTTGTCGTTTTTTACTTCGGTTGGAAAGGTTCGAAAGTAAAAGCATAAATCTGATTTTTAGCGTATAAACCTATAAGGATTTATGCTCTAAATTCTCATTATAAGATAATTAAGGAAATCCTTATAGGTTTAATCAGATAGTTATTTGTAATGTTTAGTCAAAATCAACTGCGAACTCATTCGTTCGCAGTTGAGACGCTAATGTCTTTACAAATGATTTCGGTATAGTTTTTAATCAAGCATAATAATTAAATATATTAAAATTAGTGAAAACAATTATTCTAAATCAACCTGGCGAGTTTCAGTTAATCTCAAGGGAAATTGATGATAAGTTGGCCGATAATGAAGCACTTATCAAAATTCATAAAATTGGTATTTGTGGAACGGATTATCATGCTTATCGAGGAAAACAACCTTTTTTTTCGTATCCAAGAGTACTAGGTCATGAATTAGGAGCGGAGGTTATTGCTTTGGGAAAGGCGGTAAATACAAGTGAATTAAGTATTGGCGATAAAGTATCTGTTGAGCCATATCTAAATTGTGGAAAATGTCAGGCTTGTTTGAATAACAAACAAAACTGCTGTGAGAACATCAAAGTAATGGGTGTGCATACGGATGGCGGAATGACTGAGTACGTGAAAATTCCTGCTCATAAATTACATCGTTCAAAAATTTTGGGCTATGAACAATTGGCTTTAGTAGAAACGTTGGGTATTGGTGCTCATGCTGTACAAAGAGCAAGTGTTAGTCAGAATGATATTGTGTTAGTGATTGGTGCTGGTCCGATTGGTTTATCTGTCATTCAGTTTGCAAAATTGCATGGGGCTAAAATAGCAGTAATGGATTTCAATGTTCAAAGACTTGATTTTGCTAAAGAACTATTCGATACTGATGTTTCCGTATTAGCGAAAGAGGGCTTTACATCTGATGATTTAAAAGCTACTTTGAATGGAGCATTGCCAACGATTGTTTTTGATGCTACTGGTAACCCTCAATCAATGATGAAATCTTTTTCTTATTTAGCTTTTGGTGGAAAATTGGTTTTCGTAGGTCTTTTTCAAGGAGATGTTACTTTCTTTGATCCAGATTTTCATCGTAAGGAAATGACGCTTTTTGCTAGTAGAAATTCACTTCCAGCTGATTTTAAAATGATTATTAAAAATATGGAAGAAGGAAAAATTCAAACACAGGCTTGGCTTACGCATGAAGCAGCGTTTGAAGAATTACCAGATGTTTTTGAATCATGGCTGGATCCAAGTTCAAGAGTGATTAAGGCAATGGTGACTGTCTAGGATTTTGTCTATCTGCTTTGGGCTGTCGGATAGGATAGCTCTTCTGTCTTTTGCCTTAATGATAGCTGACATCCGAAATCCGATAGCCAAATCATCAGATTGAAACAATCGAAGAATCCCTAATAATCAATTCTGTATAAAGTTTGAATGTTTGATAAGTCGTAGGAATACTTGAGCTTTTTCGCTCAATTAAATCCAACAATAATTCAGCTGAACGTTGACCCATCTGCAAAGAAGGTTGAACGACGGTCGTCAAGGCTGGTTCTAACATAGAGGCAGCCTTGAGATTTGTAAAGCCAACAATAGAAATTTGCTCAGGAATCGTAATATTTTTTGTTTTTAAAGTAGCCAAACAACCTAAAGCGAGTCTATCGCTTACCGTTAAAATTCCGTCTGGAGGATTTGTTTCAGATAAAAGTTCGTCTATGATTAATTCCATATTTTCTGAAGAATAATTGGAGTATTTAATCATGGCTTTATCAACTGGAATTTCATATTTGTTGAGGGCTGCGATATAACCTTTTACTCTTTCTTTTGTAATTGATAAATAAGGCGAAGCAGTAATGTGTGCAATTCTTCTTCTGCCTTCACGAATAAGGTGTTCGGTAGCAGTAAATGCTCCTTCAAAATTGTCAGAGATTACTTTGTGGGTGTTAATTTCATCCGAAACTCTATCAAATAAAACAATAGGCATTCCTTTTTCATGAAGCTCTTTAAGCTGAGAAATGTCGTTAGTTTCTCCAGCCAAAGAAATTAACAAGCCATCAACTCTTCTTGAAGCAATGTGTTTAAGATTAATACTTTCTCTTTCAAAGGATTCATGACTTTGAAAAATTACAACATGATAGCCTCTGTTGTACGAAATGGCTTCAATACCATTGATTACTTGTGAGAAAAAAGGATTATCAATTTCAGGAACAATTACTCCAATTGACCTGCTTTTGTTCTCTTTTAAGCTCAGTGCAATTGGGTTTGGTCGATAGTTATACTTCTCGGCATATTCAATAACCAGTTTTTTAGTATCAGGATTAATTTCGTAGCTTCCACGCAAAGCTCTTGACACTGTGGAAGTGGATAAATTCAATGCTTTAGCAATATCTTTGATGGTAATCAGTTCCAATGGTTTGTTCTTTGATTTGTACAATTACAAAAGTATGAGTTTTTTATGACCTAAAAATAACTAAAACTATGATATTCTACTAAAAGTATCAAAATCTATTGAATAAGTCTAAAAATGTTTCTTGATGAGAACGTTCCCGATAACGTTTGCATAAAAATATTCTAATATTTACTTGAACGCTGTATTTATTAAGTATAGGTTTGTTCAGGGCTTAGTAGGACAAATTTTCTGCTAAATTTTTAAAATCTTGGAATAATTAAAAAAAGAAACTTATGAGTTTATCATCATTATTTAGTTTAGAAGGTAAAGTGGCTTTGGTTACTGGTTGTGACAGAGGTATCGGAATGGGAATGGCATTGGCTTTAGCGGAAGCAGGAGCAGACATCATTTGTGCAGCCCTTACGCTAGAACCTGAAAATAGTGAAATTGAAAAAGGAGTGAGAGGTTTTGGAAGAAATTTTACTGGTTATAATGTAGATTTAAGTGATAGAACTACCCTGTATGCTTTTATTAACGAAGTAAAGTCAAATCATCCACAAGTTGATATTTTAATTAATAATGCTGGTATGATTTTGAGAAATCCAGCGGCAGAACATTCTGACGAATATTGGGATAAAGTATTATCAATCAATTTGGATGCTCAGTTTATTCTAGCTCGTGAATTCGGTAGAGATATGGTAGCAAGAGGTTCGGGTAAAATTATTTTTACCGCTTCTTTATTAAGTTTCCAAGGTGGTATTAATGTTCCTAGTTATGCAGCTTCAAAAGGTGCAATTAGTAGTGTAGTAAAAGCTTTGGCAAATGAGTGGGCTTCAAAAGGGGTTAATGTAAATGCGATTGCTCCAGGTTATATCGCTACAGATAATACTGCTGCTTTAAGAGCAGATGCTGAAAGAAGTAAATCAATTTTAGACCGTATTCCTGCTGGTCGTTGGGGCGAGCCTTCTGATTTCATGGGTCCAGTAGTATTCTTGGCTTCTGAAGCAGGTGCTTACGTAAACGGAACGATTTTAGTAGTAGATGGTGGTTGGATGGGACGCTAATCATCCTATAATTTTATTATTCAATTATTTATATTTAATCCTATGCAAAGTAGATACGAAAGTAGCCCAAAAGAAGTGGCTGGAATGAATACGGAAAGCTTAAGAGCTAATTTTTTAATCGAAAAATTGTTTGAAGCGAACCAAGTAAGTTTAACTTATACGCATTACGATAGAGTAATCACTGGTGGCGTAATGCCAGTTGGTGAAACGGTAAGTTTACCAAATTATGATGCTTTGAAAAGTGAATACTTTTTGGAAAGAAGAGAATTAGGTATCATCAATGTTGGTGGAGATGGCAAAATTACGGCTGATGGAGAAGCATTTTTGATTAACAAATTAGATTGTTTGTATTTAGGAAAAGGCGTTCAGACAGTTTCATTTGAAAGTATAGATGCCAATAATCCTGCTCAGTACTTTTTGATTTCTTCACCAGCTCATCAAGCTTATCCAACACGTTTGATGAAAAAAGAAGAGGCTTCACCAGTAAATTTGGGAAGTAATCTTACTTCTAATGAAAGAACGATTTACAAATACATTCATTTAGATGGTATCCGTAGTTGTCAATTAGTAATGGGCTTAACCGTATTGGCAAATGGTAGTGTTTGGAATACAATGCCAGCACACACCCACGACCGTAGAATGGAAGTATATTGTTACTTTGATGTTCCTCAGAATCAAGCAGTATTACATTTGATGGGACAACCTCAGGAAACTCGCCATTTATTTGTTTCAAATCACCAAGCGATTATTTCACCACCTTGGTCAATTCACTCAGGTTGTGGCACGGCTAATTACTCATTTATTTGGGCAATGGCTGGCGAAAATCAACTATTTACGGATATGGATTTTGTAGAAATTCCATCTTTAAGATAAGAATATTTAGTTTTCTTACCTGTCGGTTTTTGATTGAATATCTAAACCGACAGTTTATTTCACTCTCAAGATTTTATAAAAATTACAATCTCTATTAACAATGAAAAAAATATTAGGTATCATATTTTGTGTTATCCTGATGGCTTTCAAAAGCGCAGATGATAAAGTAACTGTATTTCTCATTGGAGATTCAACTTGTGCCAATAAAGCTCCAGCCGATAGTCCAGAAACAGGTTGGGGAATGATTTTGCCTAATTACTTTAATGATGCGGTACAAGTACAAAATCATGCTGTAAATGGAAGAAGTACTAAAAGTTTTATCACTGAAAAACGTTGGGATGCAGTAAGCCAACAATTGAAAAAAGGAGATTGGGTTTTAATTCAGTTTGGTCATAACGACCAAAAGATCAACGACAGTACTCGTTACGCTGCTCCGCAAACTACTTATAGAAATAACCTGATTAAATTTATCAATGAAACCAGAGCAAAAGGTGCAAATCCAGTTTTGATTACGCCCGTAATGCGTAGAAAGTTTGATAGTAATAGACAGTTCGTCGATCAGCATGGAGAGTATCCAGCTGTGGTAAAAGCTGTAGCAAAAGAATTTGGAGTAGCCTTGATTGACCTTCATGCTAAAAGTAAAGCAGTGATTGAACAGCATGGAGTAGAAGGTTCTAAGAAATTATTCATGCACTATATTGGTGGTGTTTTCGGTAAATTTCCAAAAGGTGTTACGGACGATACACATTTTTCAAAATATGGTGCTTCGGTGATGGCAAGTTTAGTAGCCGAAGGAATTGTTGAAGCAAATGTTGGCTTAAAGAGCTTTTTAAAGAAATCAGAGTTTCAAGAGAAGTATGAGTTTGAATTACCAAAGTACTACACGCCAGTATTTAAAAAGGATACGTTTAATATCATCCGTTACGGAGCAAAGTCAAATGGAATTACTTTAAATACTGAAGCGATTAATCATGCTATTACTATTTGTGCAGAGTCGGGCGGAGGTACAGTTTTAATTCCGAGTGGCTTATGGTTGACAGGTCCAGTTGTGTTGAAATCGAATGTGAATTTACATGTTGCTAAAGGAGCAATCTTACAATTCAGTAGAAATATTGATGATTATCCAATCATAGCGACAACTTGGGAAGGCGAAGAAGCTTATCGTTGTCAAGCACCAATTTCAGGGGTTGATTTAATTGATATTGGTTTAACAGGAGATGGCGTAATTGATGGTGGTGGAGATGTTTGGAGAGCTATCAAGAAAAGTAAACAAACGGATGCTCAATGGAAAAAACTCATAAAATCTGGTGGTGTTTTAGATGAAGAACAAAATACTTGGTATCCAAACGAGCAATCAAGAAAAGGCGTTAAAGTGGTTGGAGGAAGTAAACTTACGAACGGGAAAACGGCTAAAGATTATGAAGATATCAAAGGCTTTTTGAGACCAAATATGTTGAGTCTTACTCGTTGTAAATTCATTTTATTAGAAGGTGTGCATTTACAAAATTCACCTGCTTGGACAATCCATCCATTACTTTGTGACCACATTACGATGAGAAATGTAGATGTGAAAAATTATTGGTATGCTCAAAATAGCGATGGTGTTGATTTAGAATCTTGCAGAAATGGCATCATGGAAAATTGCACTTTCGATACTGGTGATGATGGTATTACGATTAAATCTGGAAGAGATGAACAAGGTAGAAAAAGAGGTGTGCCAACAGAAAACTTTATCATTAAAGATTGTAAAGTGTATCATGCTCATGGTGGTTTTGTAATTGGTTCAGAGATGTCGGGCGGTGTGAGAAATATGTATGTTTCTAATTGTTCTTTTTTAGGAACTGATGTGGGTTTACGTTTTAAAACGGCAAGAGGAAGAGGTGGAATCGTAGAAAAAATTTATGTCAATAATATTCAAA
This sequence comes from Arcicella gelida, assembly GCF_034931025.1. Taxonomy (NCBI): domain Bacteria; kingdom Pseudomonadati; phylum Bacteroidota; class Cytophagia; order Cytophagales; family Flectobacillaceae; genus Arcicella; species Arcicella gelida. Next base: position 63,432 of record NZ_JAYGIL010000022.1, read on the forward strand.
TGACAGAAATTGCTGGCGAAGCGGTGTTGTTTGATATGTATTATGCTGGCAAAGATCCCGTTGCTTTAAATGGAGAATCAGATGAATTACCAGAAATGCAAGCTCAGCCTTTGTCGGAAGCAACGCCACAATTTAGAGAATTTCATGTAACTAATATTAATTGTTTAGGGGCAGAAACTGGTATTAAAGTGAGAGGTTTACCTGAAATGAGCGTAAAGAATATCTCTATTGAAAATGCTGTTTTACAAGCCAACACTGGTTTACTTTGTATTGAAGCGGAAAATATTTCATTGAAAAATGTTACGTTGATAACAAAAGATGAAACGACCATGCAGGTACAGAACAGTAAAAACATAAGTCTTGACGATATTCGCTATGAAAATGCTGAGGTACTGTTAAAAATTACTGGTGAGCGTTCACAAGGCATTAAATTATTGAATACTAATACTTCAAAAGCGAAGAAGGAAGTAGAGTTTGGTAAGAAAGTATCCAAAAACATATATAGCAATCAAAAATAATATGTTGTCAGTAAAAGAATTAACCTTAGTGACTGATGAACAAGTAGCTTGGGAGGAACTCGGAGGAGGCATTAAAAGAAAAGTAATGTCTTATAACGATGACATTATGCTGGTGAAAGTAGCTTTTGAAAAAGGTGGAGTCGGAGCGATTCATTCTCATCCACATTTGCAAATAAGTTATGTTTCTGCGGGTGCTTTTGAAATCACCATTGGCGACGATAAAAAAGTACTGAAAGAAGGCGATGTCTATTTTGTTCCATCTGAAGTATTGCACGGAGCAGTTTGCTTAGAAGCAGGAGAATTGATAGATGTCTTTTCACCGATGCGAGCAGACTTTGTGTAGATAATTAGTGAATTAGCGATTTAGTGAATTAGTGATTGTTTTTCTAACACTAGAAATCTCTTCATCCTAAAGTCTAAAATCCTTTAGTCCTAAAGCCTAAAAATCTTAAAGTCTAAAAAAAGAATCAAGCATTATTAATATAAATCAATAGTTGGATTGTCGATATTTCACAATCCAACTACAGTATCCTCTATTAAAGATTTTCAATCATTATGAATACTTCTCAAAATCATAAAAATCTCAGTAAAAGCAACGCTGCTCTTCCTGAATCTTTGCTTAATTTACCTGAAAAGGTATTACAATTTGGAACGGGCGTTTTGCTAAGAGGTTTGCCAGATTACTTTATTAATAAAGCCAATCAGCAAGGTATTTTTAATGGTAGAATCGTCGTGGTGAAATCAACAGACGGAGGCGATGCCGAAGCTTTTGAACGTCAAGATAACCTTTATACCATTTGTGAAAGAGGTATTCAGCAAGGAAATGTATTTGAGAAAAATACCGTTTCGGCTGCTATTAGCAGAGTATTATCTGCTAAAACAGAATGGGATGCTATTTTGGAATGTGCTAAAAATCCTGACTTACAGATTATTACTTCCAATACTACCGAAGTAGGAATTCAATTGGTGCAGGATGATATTAAGCAAAGTCCGCCAATTTCATTTCCAGGTAAAGTATTAGCATTTCTTCATGCTAGATTCAAAGCATTTGAAGGAAGTAAAGAACATGGAATGGTGGTTGTTCCTACAGAATTAATTACGGATAATGGCAAAAAATTAGAAGGCATTATTTTTGAATTGGCACATAGAAATGCACTAGAGTCAGAATTTATTGATTGGTTAGAATCGTCAGTAACTTTCTGTAATTCATTAGTTGATAGAATTGTACCGGGAAAACCAAGTGCAGAAGTAAAAGCCAATATTGAAGCAGAATTGGGTTATCAGGATGATTTATTAATTGTGTCAGAAGTATATCGTTTATGGGCAATTGAAGGGAATCAGAAAGTGAAAAACGTATTGTCGTTTCACCAAGCAGACGAAGGCGTAATTATTGAACCCAACATTGATTTATACCGTGAATTAAAATTACGTTTACTTAACGGTACGCATACTTTAAGTTGTGGTTTAGCCTTCTTAGCAGGTTTCAAAACGGTGAAAGAAGCCATGCAAAATGAAGTAATGTCAGCTTTCATCAGTAATTTAATGTTGGCTGAAATTGGCTTAGGTATTCCTTATAAAGTAGATGATAAAGTAGCACAAAGATTCGGTATGCAAGTATTAGACCGTTTCCGTAACCCAAACCTTGATCACCAATGGTTAAGTATTACGGTACAGTACACATCTAAAATGCGTATGAGAAATATTCCAACGCTTTTGCAATATCATAAAATTTATCAATGCGTACCTGAATATATTGCTTTTGGATTTGCCGCTTATTTGCTATTCATGAAGGCTGTTAAAGAAGAGAATGGCAAATATTATGGCATTCACGCTGGGGAATATTATCAGATTCAAGACGATAAAGCAGAATATTTCTTTACAAAATGGACTAATTTATCAAGTGATGAATTGGTAACGGCGGTTTTAAGTGATAAAAGTCTTTGGGAAACAGATTTGACAAGTATTACAGGTTTTGCGGAAAGCGTAACAACGTTTTTAAATCTTATGATTGAAAAAACTGTGAAGGCTTCTTTAAAATCATACCTTAATAAAGGTGAATTGGTTGAGTATAGTAGAGCATAGTCTTACTTTTAAGTTTAATTATTCTGTGAACTCAAAGAATTAAAATTTTAACCAATCATCAAATATTCATCGTGAAAAGAAACGTTTTAAAAATTCATCCGAACGACAACGTGATTGTCGCTTTAGCAGATTTATCGAAAGGTCAGACTGTGGAATTGGATGGTCAGACTTATACACTGACAGAAGATATTGCTGCTAAACACAAATTTGCTATGCAAGATTTTGAAGTAGGAGCAGAGATTAGAATGTACAATGTATTAGTTGGGAAAGCTCAATCATTTATCAATAAAGGTGGAAGTATCAATATTTTCAATGTAAAACATGCAGTAGATTCTTTTGAATTACGTGAAAACCAAGCTGCATGGGAAGCTCCATCTTCAGTAACAAAGTTTGAAGGTAGAACTTTTAACGGTTATCATCGTGCAAATGGAAGTGTTGGAACGGCTAATTATTGGTTGGTAATTCCATTGGTATTTTGTGAAAACCGTAATATTGAAGTACTTCGTGAGGCTTTGGTAGATGATTTAGGTTATGCTCGTAAACACGAATATCAAAGTCAAACCCATGATTTAATTGCATTATACAAAGCTGGAAAAACGATTGAAGAAATTTTACAAGCAGATTATTTGCAAAGTCAAGGAGAGAAAGATGCGAAGCAAAAACTTTTCCCTAACGTTGATGGCGTAAAATTCTTATTACATGATGGCGGTTGTGGTGGTACTCGTCAAGACGCTCAAGCACTTTGTGGATTATTAGCAGGTTATATCACACATCCAAACTGTGCGGGTGCTACAGTTTTAAGTTTAGGATGTCAGAATGCACAAGCAAGTATTTTACAAGAAGAAATCGCTAAACGTGATGCTGACTTCAAAAAGCCTTTATATATTTTAGAACAACAAAATATTGGTACTGAGTCTGAATTGATGGCTCAGGCATTAAAACAAACTTTTGTAGGATTGATTGAAGCAAATCAAAACACACGTCAACCAGCACCATTGAGTAAATTATGTATTGGTTTAGAGTGCGGAGGTTCTGATGGTTTCTCTGGTATTTCAGCAAATCCAGCTATTGGTTATACTTCAGATTTATTGATTGGTTTGGGTGGTTCGGTGATTTTAGCTGAATTCCCAGAATTGTGTGGTGTTGAGCAAGAATTAACTGACCGTTGTTTAGACCCAGAAGATGCTAAATTATTCAGTCATTTAGTAAATACTTATAACGACCGTGCCAAGGCTGTAGGTTCAGGTTTTGATATGAATCCTTCACCAGGCAATATCAAAGATGGATTGATTACCGACGCTATTAAATCGGCTGGTGCGGCTAAAAAAGGAGGAACTTCGCCAGTAACTTCTGTTTTAGATTATCCAGAACCAGTAAAAAAAGCAGGTTTAACACTTTTATGTACACCGGGCAACGATGTGGAATCGACAACTGCTGAAGTAGCATCGGGTGCAAACCTTGTTTTATTTACCACTGGTTTAGGAACGCCAACAGGAAATCCTATTGCTCCAGTGGTGAAAATTGCAACGAATACAAAGTTATTCGAAAAGATGTCAGACATTATCGACATCAACACGGGTACTATTATTGAAGGCGAAGAAACGATAGAGGAGGCTGGCGAACGTATTTTAGAATACGCAATAAAAGTAGCTAGTGGCGAAATTGAAATTTGTGCCGTTAGAAATGGACAAGATGATTTTATTCCTTGGAAACGAGGAGTATCTTTATAGGATTGAAAATTGAGTATCGAGGATTGATTTTCAATTTTAACGTTCAAAATCAATCCTCGTTTATTTAATTTCTCAATACTAAATCAAAATTTTAACAAAAATGCTGTACACGAAGACATTCTTAGACGAAGATTTCCTTTTACAAACTGCAACTGCTAGTAAACTGTATCATGAGTTTGCTAAAGAGATGCCAATTATTGATTATCATAACCATTTGCCTCCAGACCAAATTGCTCAGAACAAAAGTTTTGAAAATTTATCTCAAATTTGGCTTTATGGCGACCACTACAAATGGCGTGCAATGCGTGCGAATGGTATCAATGAAAGCTATTGTACTGGTAATAAATCTGATTATGAGAAGTTTGAAAAATGGGCTGAGACAGTTCCATATACAATGAGAAACCCATTGTATCACTGGACTCACCTTGAATTACAGCGTTATTTTGATGTACATGAAATTTTAAATCCATCGACGGCTCGTAAAATTTTTGATGAATGTTCTGAAAAATTACAATCGCCAGAATATGCCGTTAGAGGTTTATTAAGTAAAATGAATGTAAAAGTTGCCTGTACTACAGACGACCCTTTAGATTCATTAGAATATCACCAAGCGATTAAAGAGGAAGGAACTTTGGATACTAAAGTATTACCAACGTTTCGTCCTGACAGATTTATTTTAATTGATAATCCTAATTATACTTCATTCATTGAAAAATTAGGAGTAATGGTCAATACTGAAATTAATAGTTTTGAAGCTTTAGTTTCAGCTTTGAAAACTCGTGCTGAATTCTTTGCTTCAATGGGAGGAAAGTTAGCTGACCACGGTTTAGAGCAAATTTATGCAGCTGATTTCACCGAAGAAGATGCTAATAAAGTATTAAAGAAAAAAATAGCAGGCGAATCTATCAGTGCAGAAGAGTCTTTGTTATTCAAATCGGCTATTTTACACAGCTTAGGAGTAATTTATCATGGACTTGGTTGGACTCAACAATTCCACTTAGGTGCTTTAAGAAATAACAATACTCGTGCCATGCGTTTATTAGGGCCAGATACTGGTTGGGATTCAATTGGAGATTTCTCTCAGGCAGCTTCTTTATCTAAGTTTTTAGGTCGTTTAGATGAATACGACCAATTGGCGCAAACAATTATTTATAACCTTAACCCACGTGACAACGAGTTAATGGCAACTATGATTGGAAATTTCAATGATGGTTCTGTGGCTGGTAAAATTCAGTTCGGTTCTGGTTGGTGGTTTTTAGACCAAAAAGATGGCATGGAAAGACAAATGAATGCTTTGTCGAACATGGGATTATTGAGTCGCTTTGTGGGTATGTTAACAGATTCACGTAGTTTCTTGTCGTTCCCACGCCATGAATATTTCCGTAGAATTCTTTGTAATTTGTTAGGAAACGAAATCGAAAATGGTGAACTACCAAACGATATTGAATGGATCGGTAAAATGATTCAGAATATCTGTTATAATAATGCAAAGGAGTATTTTAAATTTTAAACTAAGCTTTAGGCTGTAAGCAATAAGCTTTAAGCAACAAATTGTTATGAAACAGCAATACAAAAACTGTATCATTGGCGGCATATAGCTTACAGCCTAAAGCCTAAAGCTCAAAATAGAATGAACAAAGTTTGTTGTTTCGGAGAATTATTATTGCGTCTTTCACCAAAAGCTAATGGCGTTTGGATAAAAGAAACCTCAATGCCAGTTTTTGTAGGCGGAGCAGAATTGAACGTGGCTACGGCTTTAGCAAATTGGGGAATCAATGCGAGCTATTTTACCGCATTACCTGAAAATTCTTTAGCGAACGATATTAAAAATTATATAGCTGAGAAAGGTATTGATACTTCGGTCATTAATACTTCTGGTGAAAGAATTGGAACGTATTATCTTCCACAAGGAGCTGATTTAAAAAATGCAGGAGTGATTTATGACAGAGCTTACTCTTCATTTGCCTCTTTGAAAGTTGGTCAAATTGATTGGAAAACAGTTTTGAAAGATGTTTCTTGGTTTCATTTCAGTGCCATCAGTCCAGCGTTGAATCAAGATGCGGCTGATGTTTGTTTGGAAGTATTGAAAGTAGCCTCAGAAATGAATATTACCATTTCTGTAGATTTGAATTACCGTTCAAAACTATGGAAATACGGCAAAAAGCCAACTGAAATTATGCCAGAATTAGCACAATATTGTGATGTAATTATGGGTAATCTTTGGGCTGCCAATACTTTATTAGGAATAGAAATTGACCCACTATTATTGACAAGTTTGGAAAAACAGGATGCTTATGATTATCCAGCACATGGAAAAGCAACTTCTGAAGCCATTCAAAAGGCATTTCCAAAATGTAAGTTTGTAGCCAATACGTATAGATTTGATCACAACAAAACGGGCATTGAATATTACACTACTCTTTTTACAGAGGGAAATCAATATCAATCACCAGTATTTTTTGCTGATTCAGTAGTAGATAAAATTGGAAGTGGAGATTGTTTTATGGGGGGATTAATTTATGGTTTATCTCAAAAACAAGACGCTCAAGAAGTAATCAATTTTGCCGCAGCCGCAGCTTATGGAAAACTCCAAGAGTACGGCGATGCCACACAACAAAAAGTGGAAGCTGTAAAATTAATTCTTGAAAATTACCTTTAGTCATTGACGTTTACGAGTTGTACCAAAATCTGCTCGCAAACTTGAAATAACCTATTTGTTTAACAATTAATATTGGCTTTTTTTATGAAAAATGAAAACTTAGCTTTACCTGTTGGTATTACTTTAGATCGATTCATTATGCGCAATCAAGAAGCATTTCAGTTTGCTTCGGGGGAATTGTCGCAGTTATTGAGAGATATTGCTTTAGCAAGTAAAATCCTAAATCGTGAAATCAATCGTGCTGGATTGGCTGATGTAACAGGGCTGTTAGGTTCGCAAAATGTACAAGGTGAAGCCCAACAAAAATTGGATGTTATTGCTGATATTCGTTTTTTGAGAGCCCTCAAAAATGGTGGAGAAGTTTGTGCTATCATTTCGGAGGAAGAACCTGAAATCATTCTGACTGGAAACAATCATGCTAAGTATGTCGTAGCAATTGATCCGCTGGATGGTTCATCGAATATTGATTCTAACGTTTCAATCGGTACAATTTTTTCAATTTTTCGTAGAAAAACACCTATTGGCTCAGTTCCTTCATTAAAAGACTGTATCCAAAGAGGTGACGAACAAGTAGCGGCTGGGTATATTTTATATGGTTCTTCAACTATTTTAGTTTATACAACTGGTAAAGGAGTAAACGGATTTACGTATGATAATTCTTTGGGAGAGTATTTTCTTTCTCACCCACAGATGCAGGTAAATCAAGAAGGAACTATTTTCTCTTGTAACGAAGGGAATTTCTATGATTTCCCTGAATGTATTCAAGAATATTTGACAGAGTGTAAACAAAAAAGATACGCAGGTCGATACATTGGTTCTTTGGTGGGAGATTTTCATAGAAATCTTTTGAAGGGTGGAGTATATTTGTACCCTCCAACTCGTCATAACCTTGATGGTAAATTAAGGTTACTTTATGAATGTTTACCTTTAGCTTTTATTATTGAACAAGCAGGAGGAAAAGCTTCAGACGGAAAACAGAGAATTTTAGAAATACAGCCTCAAAATCTTCACCAACGCTCTCCATTATACATCGGTTCGTCGAGCATGGTAGAAGCCATTGAAGAATGCTGTAAAGAAATGGACAAACAATTTTCTTAAAAAATTAAAAAACAAGCATGGCTTTTTTTCAACCCAAAATATTAAATCAATTACTGGCTGATTTTCCAGTAGTTCCAGTGTTTTATCATGAAGACATTACGTTGACTCAAAATGTAATCAAAGCTTGCTACGATGGCGGGATGCGTGCTTTTGAGTTTACCAATCGTGGAGTAAAAGCATTAGATGTTTTTAAAGCGATTTACCCTTTTATTAGGGAGAATTGCCCAGAAATGGCATTAGGGATTGGCACAATTTTTACGGTAGAACAAGCCAAAGTTTTTATTGATGCTGGAGCTGACTTCGTGGTTCAACCAATTATTACGCCTGAAGTTGGTGCATTTTGTCAGGCAAATGATATTGCTTGGTTTCCGGGAGCAGCTACTTTGAATGAGATTTATTCAGCAACTCAATTAGGGGCAGAAATCGTTAAGATTTTCCCAGGAAATGTTGTTGGTCCTGGTTTTGTAAAATCAATGAAAGGCCCAATGCCAAATGTAAAAGTAATGGTAACTGGTGGTGTTGAACCTACAGAAGAAAGTTTAAAACAATGGTTCTCTGCTGGTGTAACAGCGGTAGGAATGGGTTCTCAGTTATTCCCTGCTAGTTTGTTAGCAAGTGCTAAATTTGATGAATTGACTCATACTGTAGCATCTTTGATGGAATATGTTGAAGGTTTAAAATCAAAAAAATAATCTTTAAATTAAGTAGTCTATGAAGAATGAATGATGTTTTTTGTGAAAAAGTTAATATTTCAAACCTGCTCACAATTCATCACTCATCATTCATAACTCTTATTTAGCTTACCTCATTTTATAAAAATTCATGGAAAATACCCTAGGTAAATACCGTTGGAGAGTAGTAGCGTTGCTATTTTTTGCTACCACAATTAGTTATCTTGACAGACAAGTAATTGCTTTGTTAAAACCAACATTAGAAAAAGAATTTAGCTGGACTGAAAGTGATTACAGTAATTTAGTGATGGCGTTTCAAGCAGCTTATGCCGTTGGGTTAATGATTTTTGGTGGATTTATTGATAAAATTGGTACAAAATTAGGTTATGCTATTGCTGTAGCTTGGTGGAGTACGGCTGGTGTTTTAACAGCTTTTGCTGGAAGTACTTTTGGGTTTGGTGTATTTCGTTCATTATTAGGTTTGGGCGAAGGTGGAAACTTCCCAGCGGCTATCAAAACAGTAGCGGAATGGTTTCCTAAAAAAGAAAGAGCTTTAGCGACTGGTATTTTTAATTCTGGTGCTAATATTGGTGCAGTAGCTGCTCCTTTAATGGTTCCCTTTATTTTAGCTACTTTTGGTTGGCAGGTTGCATTTATCATTACAGGTGGTGTTGGTTTTATTTGGTTAATTTTTTGGTGGATTGGTTATGAATTACCAGCTAGACAAAAAAAGCTTTCCAAAGAAGAACTATTATTTATTCAGTCGGATAATGAACCTGATACTTCGCACGAAGAACCAGTAAAATGGGTAAATTTGTTAGCGATCCGTCAGACTTGGGCATTTATTTTTGGTAAAATGCTTACTGACCCAATTTGGTGGTTTTTCCTTTACTGGTTACCATCTTATTTTTCAGAAACTTTTCAATTGGATTTAAAGAAACCAAGTTTAGAATTAATCGTAGTATATACAGCCACTACCATTGGAAGTATTGGTGGAGGTTATGTTTCTGGTTATTTAATCAAAAAAGGTTGGCCAGTATTCAAAGCTCGTAAAACGGCTATGTTAAGTTTTGCCATTGCAGTTGTTCCAATCGTTTTTGCCCAATATTGTACAAACATTTGGCAAGCAGTAGTGTTAATTAGTTTAGCGGCGGCGGCTCACCAAGCTTGGAGTGCAAATATTTTTACTACTGCCTCTGATATGTTTCCTAAAAAAGCCGTAAGTTCGGTAGTTGGTTTAGGTGGTATGGCAGGTTCAGTAGGAGGGATTTTATTCCCATTAATCGTAGGTTATTTATTAGATACCTACAAAGCACAAGGAAATATCACTGCTGGTTATAATATTATTTTTATCTTGTGTGGTGGTGCATACCTTTTAGCATGGGGAATTATGCACTTGTTTAACCCAAGAAATAAACAGGTAGTCATTTAAAATATTAAATTGGATAATAGTAGAGTGTTTACAGGTATCGCAGCTAATGTGATACCTGTTTTGTTTTATAGCATTTTCGATTCTATTTCATCTTCTGTTTATCTCCTTATAACTGCTAAGTTGGGCTATACATCTAATCTCATAAGATAGAATAGTAAAAGTCGATGCAAAGAAGTATTTTGCATTAAATTACATTTCAAACAAACTTCATAACAAAATATGAAAAAACTATTCCTTTTATCGGGTTTATTGTCGATTTCATTATGGACATCCGCCCAAAATTCTTACCAAAACCACACACAGCTTTCTGCAAGAATCAAGGCATTGAGTTCAAAATTTGCTTCAACTGTTACTCTTCAATCTATCGGAAAAAGTAAAGGCAACCGAGATATTTGGGCTTTGGCAATCAGTAAAGGTAATGCAAGTAATAAACCTGCCATTGCTATTATTGCTGGTGTAGAAGGTACTCATTTAGCAGGAACAGAATTGGCGATACAAATGGCTGAAAAATTAGCAGGAACAAGTACTGATTCCATTGCTAAATTGTTAGATTCCAAAACGTTTTATTTTATTCCAAGTGTGAATCCTGATGCTCAAGAACAGTTTTTTGCAAAACTAAAATTTGAACGTGGTGGAAATGATACAGAAACTGATGATGACCGTGATGGTTATGTCAATGAAGACGCTTTTGAAGATTTGAATGGTGATGGAATTATCACACAAATTCGTGTGGAAGACCCAACGGGGAATTTTATCATTAGTAAAGAAGACCCAAGAGTAATGATAAAAGCAGATCCAGCAAAAGGCGAAAAGGGTAAATATTTATTATTAACCGAAGGAGTTGATAATGATAAAGATGGCTTTTTCAATGAAGACGGAATCGGAGGGGTAAATATTGATAAAAATATGACTTATGATTACCCAATATTTGCTGCTGGCTCAGGTGATTTTGCGGCTTCTGAACCTGAAACAAAAGCTTTATTGAGTTTCTTGTATAAAGCAAATAACATTTTTGCAGTACTTACTTTTGGTCCTGCGAATAATTTAACGGAAGCAATAAAATTCGATAGAAGTAAAACGGCAAAAAGAATTATTACGGGTTTACTCGAAAAAGATGCAAGTGTTGGCGAACAAATTTCAAAGTTATACAATACTCAAACGGGTTTGAAAGACGCTCCAGTTTTGCCACAAACAAAAGGGAATTTCTCTCAAACTGCTTATTTTCATGCTGGACGATTCAGTTTTGTAAGCCCAGGTTGGTGGGTACCGAAAGTACAAGTAGCGAAAGATTCTACCAAAAAAGAAGTAACTCCTGTAGCGAAAGCTTCGGATAATGATGAGGTGAAATATTTAAAATGGGCTGATTCTCAAAAGTTGAATAATGTTTTTGTGAATTGGCAATCCGTAAAACATCCAGATTTTACGGGTAAAAATGTAGAAGTAGGTGGAATTGCTCCTTATGCCAAAATGAATCCTCCAGTAAATTATTTAACAGAATCTGCCAACAAACATTTGAAGTTTGTATCTGCTTTAGCTTCACAAATGCCTGAATTACAGATTGTCAATGTTAATACTGAAACTGTTTCGACGGGACTTACTCGTGTTTCTATCAAAGTAATTAATACAGGTTTATTGCCAACTTATGCTGAAATTGGCGACAAAGTACGTTGGGTTCAGAAAGTAAAAACTGAATTGAAATTAACAGGAAATCAAGCAATTGTTTCTGGCAAGAAAATCAATTTAAGAGGTACTTTGGCTGCTGGCGAAACCCAAGAATATTCTTGGTTAATTAGTGGAAGCGGTTCAATCAGTATTGAGGCTGGTTGTGCAACAACTGGCGTAAAAACGGTAAATGTTAGCTTGAAATAAGTAAGAAGGCTAAGTAAACGTTCAATTTTAATTCGAAAAAATCCAATGAAAAAATATATCATCTTAATTCTTTTAACCTGTTCTTTTTCGGTTTTTTCTCAAGAGAAAATTCAGAATGACGACCTAACTGGTTTAAGAGCAATTGGCTCGCCAGCGAATCCAAAAGTAAAAATGGCTTGGAATCATTATAACGATTATGCCATGATTACGAAATTCTGTCAAGATTTAGCCAAAGCATATCCAGATTTAGTAAAAGTAGAATCGATGGGGAAATCTTATCAAGGCAAAGAAATGTGGGTATTGACCATCAGCGATACCAAAACTGGTAATGTAGCTAGAAAACCAGGTTTTTATATTGATGGAAACATTCACTCAAACGAAATTCAAGGAACAGAAGTTGCCATGTACACAGCTTGGTACTTGGTTGAAAACTTTGCTTCTGTGCCATTTATTAAGCAATTATTACAAGATAAAGTATTTTATATTACGCCAACGATTAATCCAGACGCTCGTGAAGATTTCTTGAAAAATCCAAACAATGCCAATTCTCCACGTTCAGGAATGATGGCAATGGATGATGATGGCGACGGACAAGCAGATGAAGACAAGTATGATGATTTGGATGGTGATGGGAATATTGTAATGATGAGAAGGCGTTCGGCTACTGGTCGTTGGAAAGTAGATCCTGAAAATCCGCAAAGAATGATTCCTGTAAAAGCAGATGAAAAAGGAGATTACGAAATGCTAGGTTATGAAGGTATTGATAATGACGGTGATGGTTTAATCAACGAAGATGTAATTGGATATTATGACCCGAACCGTGATTGGGCTTGGAATTGGCAACCTGATTATGTGCAACGTGGTGCATTATTCTATCCGGGTACTTTACCAGAAACACAGAATATCAAGAATTTTATCATGACTCATCCAAACATTGCAGGTGCACAAAGTTATCATAATAATGGTGGAATGTTTTTGCGTGGTCCGGGTGCTGAGGAAGATGCACCTTTCTATTCAACGCAAGATGCTTCGGTGTATGATTACTTCGGAAAAATTGGTGAAAAAATGAATCCGGGTTATAAGTACTTTGTGATTTACAAAGATTTATATACCGTTTATGGCGGTGAAATTGATTGGTTAGCTTTAGGGAGAGGAATTTTTACTTTCTCTACAGAGTTGATGACTTCCTATAAATTATTCAACAAAACTGCTGAAGAAGGTCGTTTTCAAAATAATGAATTTGATGAATTCAGTCGTTTGATGTTGTTTGGAGATGCTTATGTTACTTGGAAGCCTTTCAAACATCCGCAGTATGGTGATATTGAAATTGGTGGTTCTAAGAAAAATTATGTAAGAGCACATCCCGGTTTTTTATTGGAAGAGGATGCTCATAGGAATATGGCTTTTACCATTTTACACGCTTCACAAATGCCGAAATTAGATGTATTAGAAGTAAAGCAAAAAGCTTTGGCGGGTGGTTTTACAGAAGTAACGGCTACGATTGTAAATGAGAAAGTAATTCCAACGCATTCGGCTCATGATGTAAAATACAAAATTGAACGTCCAGATTTTATTACTTTAAAAAATGCAACGGTTGTAGCTGGAATGATTGTTGAAAATGAAGATACTAATCTTACCAAAGAACAAATCAATAATCCACAAACTATTGCTGTTCCTAGCATTCCAGGAATGGGAGTTGTAAAAGTACGTTGGATTGTTAAAGGTAAAAGTGATAAATTTACTGTCGAAATCGATAGTAAAAAAGGTGGACTGGTGTCTAAGACCTTGTAAAATAATTACCTAAAATGGAAAAAATTAGATCTACAACCGTTCTGGCGGTAGTGCATAATGGCGAAGTAGCGATTGGTGCAGATGGACAAGCGACGATGGGCAATACTGTTGCGAAAAATCATGTGCGAAAAATTAGAAAAATGTTGGATGGCAAAATCGTTACTGGTTTTGCTGGTTCAACGGCTGATGCTTTTACTTTGTTGGAGCGTTTTGAAGAAAAATTAAATGCTTATGGTGGCAATATGAAGCGTGCAAGTATCGAATTAGCCAAAGATTGGCGAACAGACCGCTATTTACGCAAACTGGAAGCTATGATGATTGTTGCTAACAAAGAAGAAACTTTAATTATTTCAGGAACTGGCGATGTACTTGAACCTGAAAACGGTATTGCTGCCATCGGTTCAGGAAGTAATTATGCCCTTTCGGCAGCTTTGGCAATGCGTAAACATGCTCCTCATTTAAGTGCGGAGGAAATTGTTCGTGAAGGATTGACCATTGCAGCTGATATTTGTATTTATACGAATCATAATTTTATTATTGAAAAGCCAGTTTAGATGTTTTGCTTTAGGCTGTAAGCTATAGGCAGTAGGCTTTTATTTTTTTGACTAAGTATTCGAAGGAAAAAATGCCTACAGCCTACAGCCTACAGCCTACAGCCTACAGCCTACAGCCTAAAATAGCCTTAAAAAAATATCAATTAGCCTGTATCTTGAAACCTTTTTTTTGTTAATCTTGTATTCCAATAGAGTAAGTATTTATAAACTTTAAATTGATTAAAACTATGTCATTAAGATTAGGAGATATCGCACCCGACTTTACAGCGGAAACAACTCAAGGAACGATTAATTTTCATGAATGGATTGGCGATTCATGGGCTTTACTTTTCAGTCATCCAGCTGACTTTACACCAGTTTGTACGACTGAATTAGGAAAAACAGCTTTATTAAAAGGAGAATTTGAAAAAAAAGGAGTAAAAGTAATAGCGGTTTCAGTAGATGATTTAGACTCGCACAATAAATGGGTTCCAGATATTGAAGAAGTAAATGGTGTTAAAGTAAATTTCCCTATCATTGCAGATGCTGATCGTAACGTGGCTACTTTGTATGATATGATTCACCCAAATGCTTCTGAAAAAGCAACTGTTCGTTCGGTATTTATTATCGGACCAGATAAAAAAGTAAAATTAACACTTACTTATCCAGCTTCAACGGGACGTAATTTCCAAGAATTATTAAGAGTAATTGATTCACTGCAATTAACGGCTAACTACCAAGTGGCTACTCCAGCTGACTGGAAAGATGGAGAAGATGTTATCATTACGCCAGCTGTTAAAACTGAAGATGCTGCGGCTAAATTCCCTAAAGGTTTTACAATTATCAAACCTTATTTGAGAACAACGCCTCAACCTAACAAATAATCGTTGAATGATTTAAAAATCATTGACTAGAAAAGGCAAGAAGATGAAATATCTTTCTTGCCTTTTTGTATTTTTGTGGCATGAATTATCTAAAACTACTAAGAAAGCGTTATCGATTACTCCCTCGATTTGTCAGGATTGTACTTATTTCTATACTTTTCCTTTTTCTGTCTTTTGTCGTTTATATTAGCCTTCGTCCTAATCCTAATGGCTGGACAAAAGTATCCAAATTAGGAATTACTTTGCCTTTGCGTTATAAAATTCATGGCATTGATGTCTCGCATCATAATGGCGTTATCAATTGGAAGAAAGTAAAGAAAATGAGATTCTCGGAAGAAGACTTAAAGCTAGGCTTTTGCTTTTTGAAAGCAACTGAAGGAATGAGTCATGCTGACCGCCAGTTTGAAAGAAATTGGGAACAAGTAAAAAAGAGCGGACTAAAACGGGGTGCTTACCATTTTTACATCGCTTGGCGTGAACCTATTGGACAAGCCAAAAATTTTATTAATTCTGTAGATTTAGAAGAAGGAGATTTAGCTCCTGTATTAGATATTGAACAAAATTCTTTGAAACCCGACAAACAAATTATTGAAGAACTAGAAACTTGGTTAGAAATTGTTGAAAATCATTATCACAAAAAACCAATTATTTATACGAATCCCAATTTTTACAAAAAATTTATCAAAGGAAATTTTGATGATTATCCGCTTTGGATTGCTGATTATTCAAGAGAAAGTTTGAAAGGCTATAATTCAAATCTCTGGTTTTGGCAACATAATCAACGTGGCTGGTGCGAAGGCGTAAAAGGTACAGTTGATTTTAATGTTTTCCTAGGTACTCAAGAAGATTTAGAAGATTTGTGCTTGTAAACTTTTAACTTATAAACTATCAAGAATTACTTTTGCATAATTTTTGGCTTGATTCAACTCAGCAAATTCTTTCATACTTTTTTGATTGCCAATTGGCTGATTGCTATTTAGAAGTACTTCTAATTTAAGTTGAAAATCATCTTGAATAGTTTCGTCGATAAGTAAGCCTAACTGTTTTTCAGCTGTAATTTTTCCCATCAAGCCATAATTAAAAGTAATTAAAGGCTTAGCAGCACTAGCTGCTCTTACCATAATGGCACTCATCCCAATGTGTTTTTGATACAAAGCCAAAATGTAGTCTGATACTTCAAAAAAAGACTGGATATCTTCGTCAGCTACAAAATGGTTGTGAGTAATTACTTGTACGCTGTTTTTTTGTTGGAGTACAGCAAGTTTTTGTTCAAAAAGCAATTTTTCTTGAACATCCCAAGGACCAACAATTAGTAAACAAACGTCTTTTGCTTTATCCTCTGATAGTTTTGAGAAAGTATCCATTACTGTAGAAATACCTTTTCTATCATCTAAATGCCCAAAAATTAAAAATACTTTCTTGTTCTCATTAATTCTTAGTGTTTGTTTTAATGAGCCAATAGATTTTGTGTAAGGATATACTTGTACTGGGTCTGGCAAGAACTTTACTTTCTTTGTTTTCCAGTTTTGCTGTATAAAATCAACTGCAAAAGGGTCAAGACAAAATAAAGTATTTAATGTTTTTCGATGTAAAATGGCTTTAAGCAACAGATATTTACGCCAAAAACTAATTTTTTCTTTGATTGAATTGACAGGATAATTAACCAATGTTGGTCTAAACAAAATGCCTGAAACTGGACAAGGTGGTTTTTGTTCGGTTAAACAAGCCAGCTGCAGATGGTCGAAATACATCATTACAATGTGATTGGCTTGTAAGTTCTTGGCATATTCAGCACAGATAGCCCATTCTAATTTTGCTCTTTTGATTACATCACTTTTGCTGTTTTTCCAGTCGTTATAAGTTGTTCCTGAGGTACTTAACCATTCAATGTTTTCTGTGGTAGTTTTTTGAATAATGGCAGGATGCTTTTCAAAAAAATCTGGATTTACCAAAACCGCTAAACGAAAATCATATTTTCCGTTTAAAAAATGATTTAGCAAATGATACAGATAGCCGGGATGATGTCCGCTAGCATCAGGTTCAAAGATTAAAACTGTTTTTTGAAAAGACATGAGATGATAAGTGTTTGCTGCTACAGAATACTTTTATAAACATTTAAGGTTTGGGTCGCTGTTTTTTCAGCTGAAAAGTATTCCTGACGAATCGTACCTTTTTGAATAAGACTTTTTCTTAGAGCTTCATTCTGAATAATTTCGGTGATTTTATTGGCAATATCTTCTTGATTATTGGGGTCGAAATACAAAGCAGCATCTTGCGCCACTTCTGGGAAACAAGAAGTATTACTTAACACCACTGGACAAGCACAAGCAAAAGCTTCAAGAATTGGAATGCCAAAACCTTCGTACAATGAAGGATATACGAAAGCAATAGCATGTTGATACAAGTAAAAAAGTGTATTGTCACTCTGAAAACTAAATTGTTTTACTTGGCTTTGTAAATCCAAACTGGCTATGAATTCATGTTCAGTTTTATTGAAATCGCCACCACCCGCACAAAGTAAAGAGACGTCTGAATGTTCTTTTAAGACTGAAGCTATTGATGTTACAAAACCAGTAAAGTTTTTGTAATCATTTCTAGCACCAACATATAACAAGTACTTTTCAGGTGTTTTTACTTGAAAATCTTTAGGCAATTCATGATTTCTGAATGAAGTAGCATGATAAATTACGGCTATTTTTTCAGGCTTTATTTGATAAAACTCTAATAAATCAGCTTTAGTATTTTCAGAAATAGCAATAATTTTAGCTGCCCTGTTCAGTAAATCTTGTTTCTGAGCATGACTAGCATTATCGATGTGATTCAGGTTAAATCGCTCTTTGATACAATCGTGATAGGTCAATACAAAAGGCTTTTTCCCTAAATAATTGAGGTAATAATTATGAAAAAAAGTAGGATGGAAAACATCAAATTTACCTCTTTGAAGCTGCACAATGCTGTTTAAACGATTGGTTCTGGAAACCAACATATTCGTAGGCATAAAGCCAAAAATATGTTTAAACTTATTTGGGCGACGAACAGAACTATTTTTTAAATATTCATTATTTGAAAAAGGTAAGGATAATTTTACTCCTACACCCATTTCAAGTAAAGATTCCATCAAATCATGAAAATAGCGAGCCACGCCTCCATATCTCTGTCCTGTAAATGCTTGATGGTCGTAAAGTATTCTCATATTTATTTTTGATTGAGTGAGTTGTGAGTTAGTGAATTTTGATAATCTACGTTAATCAAACGTAGATTATCAAAATAATTTTAAGTCAAACTCATCTCAATTAATACCACAATTCTTAAATCTTATAGCCCACAGCTCAAAACTCAAAGCTTATTCATTAAGGCTTCTATTTCATCGGCTTCAATTGGAATATTTGCCATTAAGTCGATGTTGCCGTCTTCTGTAATCAAAATGTTATTTTCTAAACGAATACCTAAACCTTCTTCACGAATATAAATTCCCGGTTCAATCGTAAAAACCATTCCTGCTTCAAAACGACGATACTTGTTCCAAACATCGTGAACATCAAGTCCTAAATGAT
Source organism: Arcicella gelida (assembly GCF_034931025.1). Lineage (NCBI taxonomy): Bacteria > Pseudomonadati > Bacteroidota > Cytophagia > Cytophagales > Flectobacillaceae > Arcicella > Arcicella gelida. The sequence continues at coordinate 82,253 of NZ_JAYGIL010000022.1, forward strand.
GCGAAACGCCGTGCATAAAGTACTTTTTGAACAAAGGAGCTTCTGGATTTTGCTTTTCAACGTCTTCACGAGTGAATAAACCTAAACCGATAAGTTCTTCTTCAATGAATTTTTCAACAGCTTGCTGATAATCATCCCATAAATTTCCAACCACTAAAATTGATTTAGCAAATTTAAAAGCACGTAAAACAGCATCATAAACCTGACGTTGGCGTGGAGAAAATTTACCATTTACTGGAATTGTTCTGGTTAAGTCTGCATTATAGTTTCCATATTCAGCGGCAACATCTAGCAAAATAACGTCCCCATCTTTACAAGGACGGCTGTTTTCAATATAATGTAATACACAAGCATTTTCACCAGAAGCGATAATTGGTTGATAAGCAAAGCCTTTTGAACGATTTCTTACGAATTCGTGTAAAAGTTCTGCTTCAATTTCATACTCAGTAACATCTGGTTTTACAAAATTCAACAATCTTCTGAAACCAAGTTCAGTAATACGCATTGCTTCACTCAATTGTTGAATTTCAATTGGATTTTTAATCACTCTCAACTGATGCATCAACGGAGCAAGTCTTTCAAATTTATGCAAAGGAAAATGTTCTTTCGCCCATAAAATGAATTTCGCATCACGAGTTTGAACTACAGAATGATTACGAATATGCTCATTTGAATTCAAGTAAATATGCTCTGCTTCAAAGATCAAAGTCGTTAAAACAGCCTCAAACTGGCTCATCCAATAAATACTTTGCACGCCTGAAACTTCACGAGCATGCTCTTTTGTGTATTTATAACCTTCCCAAATAGCAATTAATTCTGAGGTTTCTCTCAAAAATAATACTTCTCTATGAGCAGGATTTGGACTATCTGGAAACAATAAAAGAATAGATTCTTCTTGGTCGATTCCTGAAAGATAAAATAAATCTGAGTTTTGTTGAAATCCCATTGTTCCGTCTGCATTGGTTGGCATCGGGTCATTAGAGTTCAAAATAGCAATAGATTTAGGTTTTAAAAGTTGTGCTAAACGCTGACGGTTTTCAATGAATAGCGTGTTGTTGATGGGTAAGTATTTCATATTAATTAGTATTATTTCTGACACAAGTAAATAACTTCATCTTTAGGCAAAGCAAAACGCATGGTTTGGTCTGGTGGCATATTGATGCCAAATTTATCTTCTGTTACTTTCCAACCGCCTTGTTCTAAGCGTTTATTATAATCTCTTCCGTAAATTCTAAAATGGTCATCTTGTTTGAAAAGACGCTCACGTTCTTTAGGGTCTGTAATGGTTTTATCTTCAAAAGTAGTAGCCAAACTCCAATCTTGTGGCGACTGCATAATTGCCCAACCAGTAGGTTTTAATACTCTTCTCATTTCTCGCATACATTGAATATCGTCTTCAACATGTTCTAAAACGTGATTACAGAATACTACATCAAAAGTATTGTCTTCAAAAGGAATATGGTGTAAATCCATTTTCACTTTTGCCAAAGGCGATTCAATATCAGCAGTGATATAATCCAGATTTCTCATTTTTTCGAAACGGTCGATAAAACAGTATTCTGGTGCAACGTGTAGTACTTTTAATTTTGCATTAAAGAAATTCGTTTTTTGTTGTAAATACATGTACATCAAACGGTGGCGTTCTAATGCCAAACAATTTGGACATAAAGCATTGTCTCTTGGCTCTAAACGGCCATAAGGGACAAACTTTGAAAATTTAGATTTACATACTGGACAGGATACTCTAGTACCTCTTAAAAAGATGGCATAGATTTTCATAGCAAAGTGAGAAACTAATTGGAGGTATTTACGTGGAATGTTTCTGAGTGTCCAGCTAATAATTGATTTCATAATTTAAACTTGAAACGTTTTGGATTCCGTTTTGAATGATTTAAAATGTTACAAACTAAAAAAAGGGAATGATTTTTACACAAAGGTAAAAAATCATTCCCAATATCTGATTATCAAAAATCAAGAAGCTGAATACTATATTTCTCTAATCCAAATGTTGCGGTAACTTACCAAATTACCGTGGTCTTGTAAAGAAATCGGTCCTTTTACATCATGAACAGGATTTGTTGGCTGTCCAATGTAGTTTGTCATACCTTGAATTTTAGTGTGATTTTGAACAATAATACCATTATGAATTACTGTTACATAACCTGGAGTTTCAATACCACCGTTAATTGTAAAACGTGGAGCAGTATAGATAACATCATAAACATTCCAATCGCCCATTTTTGAAGTAGCATTTACCAAAGGAGGCGTTTGTTTGTAAATAGAACCCGCCTGACCGTTTCTGTAAGTACGGTTTTGATACGAGTTTAATACTTGTACTTCGTAAATACCACTGAGGAAAATTCCGCTATTCCCTTTTTGTTGTCCTTTCAAGGTTTCTGGTTCGATTGGTGAACGCCATTCGATGTGCAACTGGCAGTCTCCAAAATGCTGTTTCGTAGAAATATTTCCAGTACCTTTACCTACCGTAAATACTCCATCTTTTACTTCCCACTTAGCTGGAGATCCATCTTTTGCAGACTCCCATCCATCTAAACTTTTTCCATCAAACAAAACAATAGCATCCGACGGAACAGCTCCTGGCGTTACAACTTTTACTTCTGGATCCCAAAACTCACTTGCTTCTGGTTTGTCTGGGTTCTTTTTAGTAAAACGAGTATCTTGTGCATTGGCAGAATTCATTGAAAAAACCGCCAAACTAAGGCTTAAACCCAAAATAAATTTCTTGTTGATCGTCATTGAATTATAGTTTATGTTTATTTTAATTTTAATTTGCGTAAAATAAGCTATTCTTGTTTCTGGATAAATAATCTCATGCTTTATACTGAACGGCAATATTCAAGAATATCTTGCGAAATAATAATTTATTTATGAAAATTACTCAAAGAAATTGGATAAAATTAGCTTTTCTGTGTGGATTTATGCTTTTTGTTAATACTGTTAGTAGAGGGAATGATACGCAGTCAGCTTTAGATTTGAATGTAATATTACAAGACAAAAAAATACAATTAGTTAGAAATCAATTGATTAAAGGTTGGTCCATGCGTGCAAACGGGAGTAATTTTTTTATTGAAAGAAATAATGATATTTTTTTGCCACAAACAGCTTTAAAAAGTATTGATAGCAGAGCAAGTGTAGTCACTAAAACAATTGGTAAAAAGAAAGTACTGATGATGAAAACCAAAGCTTTTTTTATGATGACTGTTGAAAAAAAACTTCCTGCCGATAAAGTTGCTATTATAAGAAATATGGCAAAAGGTGTTTATCAAACAGATTATTATACCATAATTTTATGGCAAGAACATGGCTTTACGTATTCAAAAAATACGATTCCGAATAATTTAAAAGATGAATTTCAAGCAATAGAAACTCTAATAGGAGCTAATTGGCAATGATTTTCTAAAAAAATATAAACGATAACCAATATGAAACCTGATATTCCTAAAAAAGCTCCCGGTCAAAAATTAGTAAAAAGAATGCCTTTACGCACCAAATGGATTTTATGTGCCGTAATGGGTTTATTACTTTTTGGTTTTGGTATTTCTGTAGTAGGAACTGCATCGACCATTAAAGCAGAACCGAATGTACCATTCTTTAGATGGTTTATTTGGGGGCTTTATGGTTTGATTATCACAAGTTTAGGCTTAGTTTCGTTCGGGCAAGCTATTCGTTTTAGAGTATTGATGGATATCAATAAGCGTTTTAGCAGACAGGAAAAGGAAATGATGAAACAGATTAAAAAGTTAAATCATTTAGGAGAAGTACTGCGTGGAAAAGAAGATAAGAAAGAGGAGAAAAAAACTAAAGCTAGTGATAAAGACAAGAAAGAGTAAAAAAGAAAACCTCGTCTATTTAGACGAGGTTTAGATCTCTTAGAAGAAATTGTACAAATTACTTCGCAGCCTTCGCAGCAAACTCAGCTTTGATTGCCTCAATATCTACCAATTTAATTTCTGGAGTTTGAGTCAAATGCTTAATCGCATTGATTTTGTTAGTGGCTATAGCCTTGTTTCTTCTGTCTTTTCTTTTTAGTCTTGTAACAGCCATTGCGAACAGAGTTTTAAATTGAGGTGCAAAATTAGGAAGAATATCTTTTTGAAACAAACATATAGACAATTAATAATTAGACTTTAAGATTTGGGGACTTTAGGACTATAAGACTTTAAGACTTTAGGACTATAAGACTTTAAGACTTTAGGACTACAAGACTTTATGAAGATTGGTTCTTGATTTTTACCTTAGTCTTGCATCCAATCCTAAAGTCCTAAAGTATTCCAATCCTAAAGCCTAAAAAGAAATAAAACCCATGAAGTTTCCAAAAACTTCATGGGTTTTGTAATTTTGTAGCTATTGGACAATCCTGTCCGTTTTCACGTTTTCGGGTTTGTCACCCGATTTTATACTCCATGAAACCAAGTTTAGTAAAAGGTACACGAGATTTTGGACCAGATAAAATGGTTCGTCGCAATTATATTTTTGATACTATCAAAGCTGTTTTTCAAAAGTTTGGTTTCCAGCCAATCGAAACACCAGCCATGGAAAACCTTTCAACCTTGATGGGGAAATATGGTGAAGAAGGAGACCAATTATTATTCAAAATCTTAAATTCAGGTAATTTTTCTGAGAAAATTACGCAAAATGAATTAGATGAAGGAGCGAAGAAATTAACGTTAAAAATTTCTGAAAAAGGTTTGAAGTACGATTTAACTGTTCCTTTTGCTCGTTTTGTGGTAATGAACCGTAATGATTTGGCGATGCCTTTCAAACGTTATCAGATTCAACCCGTTTGGCGTGGCGACCGCCCACAAAGAGGACGTTATCGTGAATTTTATCAATGTGATGCCGATGTAGTTGGTACAGATTCACTGGTTTGTGAAGCTGAAATCGTGTTGATGATTCATGAAGTATTCAAAAATCTTGGTATTAATTTCTCTTTAAAAATTAACAATCGTAAAGTACTTACTGGACTTTCAGAAGCGATTGGTGCGACTGGACAAGAAGGAAATCTTGCCGTTGCCATTGATAAATTAGATAAAATTGGGAAAGAAAAAGTATTAGAAGAATTAGCCGAAAAAGGCTTTTCTCCTGAATCTTTGACCAAACTTGACCCTGTTTTTGATATTTCAGGAACGAATCAAGAGAAATTTGTCAAACTGGAAGAATTATTACAAGATTCAGAAACTGGAAAAAAAGGAATCGAAGAATTACGTGCCGTTTGGAATTTATTACAATCATTCGGACAAACAGAAGAAAATATTGAGTTGGATATTACCTTAGCTCGTGGGCTTTCGTATTACACAGGTGCAATTTTTGAAGTAAAAGCATTAGACGTTCAAATGGGTTCTATTTCAGGCGGCGGTCGTTATGATAATTTAACAGGTACTTTTGGCGTAGCTGGTTTATCAGGAGTAGGAATTTCTTTTGGAGTAGATAGAATTTACGATGTTTTAGAAGAATTGAATTTGTTTCCAGAAAACAATTCTGTAACGACGAAATTACTACTTTGTCATTTCGGAGAAAAAGAATTGAGTTATGCTTTGCCACTTTTGCAAAAAGCACGTTTGGCAGGAATCAATACTGAAGTTTATCCAGATGTCAGTAAAATCAAAAAACAGTTGGATTATGCCGATAAAAAGAAAATTTCTTATGTCTGCATCATCGGTTCAGAAGAAATGGAAACAGGCAAATTGACTTTGAAAAATATGATTACGGGCGAGCAAGAGAAATTGACTTTTGAGGAAGTAATCACCAAATTACAGTAAAATTCTTTCGGCATTAATAAATTTAAAATTTGTTAATGCCGTTTTTGTTTAGGTTTACTATTATTTTACCAGAATATTTTTACTTTTGGAAATTGATCAACAAAATTAAGATAAACATTTTCAAAATGAAAAAAGCACTTAACACTATTGTTCTTACCTTCTTCTTTTTTAGTGCCTTTGCACAAAATCTTACAGAGGAAATCGACCCGATTCAAAAATTTATTGAAGCTACAGTACAAATTCCTTTTCAAGCAAAATTAGCCAATATTCAAGGAGTCGTTGCTGTAAGAATTACAATGGGTTATGATAATTTGCCCGAAAAATACGAAATCACTCAAAACCTTAATGAAGAATGTGACCAAGAGGCACTCAGAGTAGTAAGATTAATCAATCCCAAATATCTAAATGATAGATTGGCAGCGAAAAAAGATGTTGTTTTAGAAGTACCATTCTTCAATCCCCATTTGCTTCATTTCAACAAAGGTTATCTTGTAGAATACTTTGACAAAGACAAAAAATCTTATGAGGGGCAAGAACCAACATATATGAGGAGGTATTTAGTTGATACTCTATCTGGAATGATAAACAGTAGTATTGAATATTTTACTTTTCAAAATAAAGAATTAAAGCTGTTAGAGACAGTGAATCTTAAAATGGATAGTTGGAAACATGAACCCAAGACAGAAATGTTGGAAAATGCATCCGATTCAACAAAAATATTTTTCAGAACAGCAAGAAGTAATAACGATTTTCCTTTTTTTGCACAAGGGTTTTATGAGAATGGTCGAGAGTCTTCAAGAAGTTTTAATGGAGAATCTTGCACTTATTATCCTAGCGGAAGTGTTGCAACTATTAGTAAGAAAATAAAAGAAGGAAAAGAAAATATAACGAAATCAATAGAATGGTTTGCTAATGGATTAATGGCATCTATCATTTTCAATACTAGAAACGAAACTGGAAGTATCGACCGTTATTTTGCCGTTTGGGATAGTCAAGGAAAGCAAATTGTTAAAAATGGAGGAGGTAATTTTGAGTATTGTGAAAGAAAAAATGGAGAAGTGATTTTTTATTCTGGTTTAGTGAAGGAGGGATTGAAGGAAGAGGAATGGAAAGGGAAAAGTGCCAGTGGCGAAGTTCTGTTTGAAGAAACATATCAAGAAGGGAAATTTATGAAGGGTATTTCTTTCGACAACGGACAAAAATTTGTATATGATAAGCAGGAAGTGCCAGCCGAGTTTATTGGAGGAATGCGAAGTCTGTCAAAACATCTTCAAAAGAATTTAACATATCCTATAATTGCACAAAGAGCTAATGCTCAAGGAAGAGTATATGTTCAGTGCAATGTTGATACAGATGGTACTGTAAGCGATTTGACTGTACTAAAAGGAGTAGGTTTTGGCTGTGATGAAGAAGCCGTAAGAGTAATTCAGCTTACAAGTGGACAATGGAAACCAGGTCAGAGAAGAGGAAAAATAGTAAAAACAAGATTTACTTTGCCAATTAGTTTTACGATGAATTGATTTTTTGAAATCAAGCATAGTGTAGCATCAATAAATTTAAAATTTGTTAATGCCGTTTTTCTTTAGTTCTACTATTATTTTACCAGATTATTCCTATTTTTGGGAATTGTTCAACCAAATCAATACAAACACTCTCAAAATGAAAAAAGCACTTAACACTATTGTTCTTACCTTCTTCTTTTTTAGCTCTTTTGCTCAAACTCCTTCAGAGGAAATCGATCCAATTCAGAAATTTATTGAAGCCACAGTACAAATTCCTTTTATGGCTCAAGTAGATAATGTGCAAGGGCAGGTTGAGATACTTATTTCTATGGACGATAATAATCTTCCAGTAAAATATGAAATAGTTAAAGGATTAAGATTTGACTGTGATGCGGAGGCATTAAGAGTAGCTAAATTAATCAATGTTAGAAATTTGGAGGCAAAATTAAAAAATGGGAATAAGGTATCTCTATCAATTCCTTTTTTTACAATTGAAAAAGTTATTTATGATGAGGGTACTGTTTTTATGCTTTTTGATAGTGAAAAGAAAAGAACTTTTGATGAAAGTAACTTTAAATATTCAGCAAGCTATTTTGTAGATTTACTGACAGGCATTATTAATAGTGGAATAACATATCATGTACTTCAAGAGACAAATGCAAAGTATGTAGATTATGCTACTCTTAGCATAGATACTACAGAAAGAAGTACCCTTTCAATTTGTGAAAATGAAGCAGATGATATGAAGGTTTACACAAAGAGTGCTTTAAATAATAGCAACTTTCCACTTTTTTTTATTTCATGGTTTGAGAATGGGCAATTGAGAGATAGAGAAGCCAATAATAAAACCTATTATTATTATCCAAATGGAAGGATTCGTAAGCTTATTGAAAAAGATACAACTAAATCAATTGAAAAAGAAATTACGTTTACTAAAGAGTTTGAATGGCATGCCAACGGACAGCTTTTTGCCGTTATAGAAAGAAAAGTTTCAAAAGAATTAAACGAAGAAAAGTATATCTCAGTTTGGGACACCCTTGGTAATCAAGTCGTAAAAAATGGCAATGGTATATGCTCTTTATATTTGTACAAACTCAAAGATGCTATTAAAGTAGATGGACAAATAAAAGAGGGGCTGAAAGAAGGGCAATGGATTGGTAAAACGATGGATAATAAGACAGCTTACATTGAGTATTATGAAAAAAATAACCTTGTAAAAGGGATTGCCTATATAGAGAAAGATTCTGTAGTTTATGAAACTATTGAAGAAATGGCAGATTTTAAGGGTGGGTTAAAAAAGTTTGCGGATTTTCTACAAAAAAATCTAAACTACCCTAAACAAGCTAGACAAGAGAGCATTGAAGGGAAAGTCTATGTTCAATTCACAGTATGTACTGATGGAACATTGTGTGATTATAAAGTTGTAAAGGGGATAGGAGGAGGTTGTGATGAAGAATCTGTAAGAGTATTGCATAAATCAAGTGGAAAGTGGATTGCCGGTAAACAACGAGGAAAAGCTGTGCGTTCAAGGTTTACTATACCAATATCTTATAAACTGACTGGTTCAAGATAGTAATGAAACTAACAAAAAAATCCACGTGAATTGCGCTAAGCTCACGTGGATTTTTTTGTTACAGATATTTCAATTTTACAACTGTGCTTTATCTCCAAGCCTTGTAAGCATTAATCAAAGAATTGGTTGAAGAATCGTGTGAAGTAATCGTTTCTTCGCTGGTAAGCTCTGGTAAAATTTGGTTAGCCAATTGTTTACCTAGTTCTACGCCCCATTGGTCGAAACTAAAAATATTCCAGATTACTCCTTGTACAAAAATTTTGTGTTCGTACATCGCAACTAAACTTCCTAAAGTTCTTGGTGTTAGTTGTTTGAACAAAATAGAGTTTGTCGGACGGTTTCCTTTGAATACTTTAAATGCCGCTAATTCAGCAATTTCTTCATCAGATTTTCCAGCTTTTTTAAATTCAGCGACTACTTCTTCTAACGTTTTTCCGTTCATCAAAGCTTCAGTTTGTGCAAAGAAGTTTGATAACAATAAAGTATGATGATTACCAATTGGATTCTGAGAAACGGCTGGTGCTAAAAAGTCGCAAGGTACTAATTTTGTTCCTTGGTGAATTAATTGATAAAATGCGTGCTGACCATTTGTTCCCGGTTCTCCCCAAATAATTGGGCCTGTTTGGTAAGAAACTTCTTCGCCATTACGTCCTACATATTTACCATTTGATTCCATATCTCCTTGTTGGAAATAAGCTGCAAAACGGTGCATATATTGGTCGTAAGGTAGAATTGCTTGGGTATCTGCTCCGTAAAAATTATTATACCAAATTCCTAATAAGGCTAAAGTAACAGGAATATTTTCGCTAAAATCAGCGGTACGGAAGTGCTTATCCATTGCATGAGCCCCTTCTAATAATTCTACAAAATTTTCGAATCCGATTGATAAAACGATTGATAAACCAATAGCCGACCATAAAGAGTAACGACCACCAACCCAATCCCAGAAACCAAACATATTATCAGCATCAATGCCGAATTCAACTACTGATTTTTCATTCGTTGAAATTGCCACAAAGTGTTTCGCAACACTTTCAATTGAACCGCCATTTGCTAAGAACCAATTACGAGCAGAATGTGCATTCGCCATTGTTTCTTGCGTTGTGAAAGTTTTAGAAGCAATCAAAAAAAGTGTCGTCGCTGGATTTACTTTTTTCAATACTTCAGCGATATGTGTACCATCAACGTTTGAAACAAAATGTAAATTCAAATGATTTTTATAAGGTTTCAACGCTTCAGTCACCATTACTGGGCCTAAATCCGAACCACCAATTCCGATATTAACGATGTCTGTAATGGCTTCGCCAGCGTATCCTTTCCAAGCTCCAGAAATTACTTTTTCTGAAAAACCTTTCATTTTTTCCAAAACAGCGTTTACATCTGACATAATTTCTTTGCCATCAACTGCAATTGGAGTATTTGAACGATTTCTCAATGCTACGTGTAAAACTGCACGCTTTTCAGTTTTGTTGATAGTATCGCCAGTAAACATTCTTTCGATAGCATCATCCAATTCGCATTCATTTGCCAACGCTACTAAGATGGCTTTTGTTTTTTCGTTGATTATGTTTTTAGAATAATCCACTAAAATATCTTCAAAACGAATTGAGAATTTATCAAAACGCTCTGGGTCGTTAGCGAAGAGTTCTTTTATAGAAGTTGTATCAATTTCAGATTTGTGCTTTGTCAGTAAAGAAAAAGCATGCGTTTGGTCGAAAGGAACAGATTTTAACATAATTGCTTTGTTATTTTAAAGGAATAATTTCTGGTTATACTCACAAAAGTACAAAAGACTGCTGAATTAGTAGAGATAAAGCCTTTAGGTTTTTGTTAAGAAGTTGATTAAAGTATTGATAAAAATAAAGGAGTAGGCTTTCCTTCATCAATAAGGATGATTCACTAGATTTTATAATCTGCTTTTAGTTTTAATGAAACCAAAATTTTAATTGTTAAAAATTTACAATTGTAAAGCATTGTTATACAGTGATTTATTGGGTTGTTTAGCGAAAGTTTTCAGTGTTTATTCAAAAAAAGGCAAAATACTTCCATGAAAATACCCTAACTTTGTATCCCGTAACTAAGGGTTGCGGAACTCCATTCTTCCTCTGTACTTTTTTGTACACATCCTCTTAGAAAAATTCAAACTTCAATTTTATTACAATGTCAGGTAAAGGGCAACCTAAAACCGCAAAATATATTTTCGTTACGGGCGGTGTAACTTCATCTTTAGGAAAAGGAATTATTGCTTCATCATTAGCCAAATTATTGCAGGCTAGAGGGCTATCAGTAACTATCCAAAAACTGGATCCATATATCAATATTGACCCGGGAACGTTAAACCCTTACGAGCATGGTGAATGTTATGTAACCAACGATGGAGCGGAGACCGATTTAGATTTGGGTCATTATGAGCGTTTTTTGGGCGTACCAACTTCTCAAGCGAATAACATTACTACGGGTAGAGTTTACTTCAATGTTATTACAAAAGAGCGTCGTGGTGATTATTTAGGAAAAACTGTTCAAGTTGTTCCTCATATTACTGACGAAATCAAACAAAATATTCTTTTGTTGGGTGCTACAGGTCAGTACGATATTGTAATTACTGAATTAGGTGGTTGTGTAGGTGATATTGAATCACTTCCTTTTATTGAGGCTGCTCGTCAGTTGAAATGGGATTTAGGAGAGAAAAATACTCTTTTTATTCATCTGACATTAGTGCCTTATATCGCCGCTGCGGGTGAATTAAAAACTAAACCAACACAACACTCAGTACGTGCTTTGTCGGAATATGGAATTCAACCAGATATTATTGTTTGTCGTACAGAACATCCAATTCCGCAAGAAATGCGTCGTAAAATTGCACTTTTCTGTAACGTTTCACCAAACGATGTTATTGAAGCAATGGATGCTGAGACAATTTACGATGTGCCTTTGTTGATGCGTAAAGAGAAATTAGACCAACGTGCTTTGTATAAATTAGACATTTATAATGATAAAGATGCTGATTTAGAACAATGGAAAAGTTTCTTGGGCAAATTGAAAAACCCAACAGAGCAAATTACGATTGGTTTAGTAGGTAAATATGTTGAGTTGAAAGATTCATATAAATCTATTGCAGAAGGATTGATTCATGCTGGAGCAGTAAATGAAACCAAAGTAAATGTTGTTTGGATTTCATCTGAAAACTTAGTGGAAGGCGATTATCAAAAGAAATTAGAAAACCTTGATGGTATTTTGGTTGCTCCGGGTTTTGGAGAAAGAGGTATCGAAGGAAAAATCAATGCAGTGAAGTATGCTCGTGAAAACAAAGTTCCTTTCTTCGGAATTTGTTTGGGTATGCAATGTGCAGTGATTGAATATGCTAGAAATGTGGTTGGTTTTGAAAATGCTCATTCATCTGAAATGAATAAAGAAACGCCATATCCAGTAATTGATTTGATGGAAGAACAAAAATTGGTAACTAACAAAGGCGGAACAATGCGTTTAGGTGCTTATGCTTGTAAGTTAGAAAAAGGTTCTTTGGCACATCATGTATATGGAAAATTAAATATTCAGGAGCGTCACCGTCACCGTTATGAATTCAATAATGCTTATTTAGAGCAATTTAAAGCTGCTGGTATGATTCCAACAGGAATTAATACGGATTCAGGTTTGGTAGAAATCGTTGAAATTAAAGACCACCCTTTCTTTATTGGTGTTCAGTTTCACCCAGAGTACAAATCGAATGTTGCTAATCCAGCACCTTTGTTTGTTCACTTTGTTAAGGCAGCTTTAAGAAACGCTATTCCTTTAATGAAAGGAAGTACTAAGTAACCTTTTATCATTTAAAATGATTTAATTAAAGATAAGTCGTAATTTTGCACCGCTAAAGTCAAAAGCTTTGGCGGTTTTATTTGATAGAAAGTTTTTTATGTTTCGTTCTTATTTTTTAGAGATAGAAATTCTTTGAAAATAAAACAGATACTATTAACAGACAAACGAATTAATGTACGAAAGTACTTAAACTCGAAAAAAGACAAATTCAAAAGATAATGATGGACAAAAATCAAGTCACGGGGCTGTTGTTGATAATGGCGATGTTGCTGGGATACCAGTTTTTCCTAGCCCCTAAAGTTGAACCAGAAAAAGCACCTGAAAAAGCAAAAGTAACTCAAACTTCCACAGCAGCTAAAGTTACAACAGTTGATTCAGTCGCTTTGAAAGCCGCTGCTGGTGATTTTGCTTCAGCCGCTATTGGTACTGCACAAGAGCTTGTGTTAGAAAATAAAGACATCAAAGTGGTTTTCTCTACTTTGGGTGGTAAAGTAAAACAAGTATTATTAAAGAATTACGAAACCTACAATTCATTTGCGGCACAGAAAAAAGAACCTCTTTTGATTTTTGATGAAGCTTTTGATAAAATAACGTTTGAGTTACCAACTACAAAAGGAAACGTTGATTTAAACAAATTGTACTTCAATACTTCTTCAAAAGGTGGAGTAGTTGCTGAAGGACAAACACAAAAAGTTAGTTTTATCTTAAACTTAGCGAGCGGACAAAGCATTGAACAAACTTATACTTTGGCTGGCGAAGGTTTCTTATTAGACCAAGACGTTAAATTACAAGGTTTAGACGGTTTGTTGAAAAACGAATCTGTTAAATTGAATTGGTTAGAAAACGTTCGCCCAACTGAAAAAGATTTAACTGAAAACCGTAAGGCAACTGTTAATTACTTATTGAACGAAGATGAGGAGTTTGACCAATTGGCGGAAACACCAACAGGTTCAAAAGAAGAATCTTTAGAAAAGCCTGTAAAATGGGTTTCTTTCAAAAAGAAATACTTTCTTTCTGGTTTTATTACTAAAAATGCTCCAATTCAAAAAGCAAATATTGTTGCAACTGCTAACGAAACTGATTCTGTAAATATCAAGACTTTAAGAGCTAACATGGATTTAGATTTAGCTGACTTAAAATCTGGAAAAGGAAATTATCAGTGGTATTTTGGTCCAAATGATTATAATATCATCAAAAACGTAGCACCAGGTTTTGGCAAAAATGTAAAATTGAGTTATGATATTTTCTTGCCAATTACTCGTTATGTGTTTGTTCCATTGTTCAATGTTTTAGAAACAGTATTCAATAATTACGGTTTATTAATCATTGCTTTGGTATTAATTATCAAATTTGCTTTACTACCGCTTACTTATAAATCGTATGTAAGTATGGCAAAAATGAGAATTCTACAACCTGAATTGAATGCCATCAAAGAAAAAGTAGGTGATGATGCAGCAGCACAGCAACAAGCTCAAATGAAACTTTATGGTGAAGTTGGTGTAAGTCCACTGAGCGGTTGTATTCCAGTATTAGCAACGATGCCAGTATTGATGGCGGTGTTTATGTTGTTCCCGAACTTGATTAACTTGCGTCAGCAGTCTTTCTTGTGGGCAAATGACCTTTCTACTTTTGACTCTATCGCTAATTTACCTTTCAGTATTCCATTATACGGTAATCATATCAGTTTGTTTACTTTGTTAATGACGGTTTCAAGTATTGCTTACGGTTATTATAACAACCAAAATACGCCAGACCAAACAGGACAACCGATTGACATGAAGAAAATGGCATACATCACTCCAGTAATTTTTATGTTTGTGATGAACTCTTTGCCAGCAGGTATGAGTTTCTATTACTTCGTTTCAAACTTAGTAACTATTGGTCAACAAATTGGTATTCGTAAATTTGTAGATGAAGATAAAATCAAAGCAGTTTTAGAAGAAAATCGTAAAAAAATTGCAGCAGGTGGTGTGAAGAAATCTCGTTTCTCAGAATATATTTCGAAGCAAATGAAAGCTGTTGAGGAAACACAAAAAGCTCAACAAGCCGATCCTAAGAAAAAGAAAAAATAAGGATTGAATAAGTATTATCACAAAGGCTTAGAAAATTGTTTAACGGCAATTTCTAAGCCTTTTTTGATTGTAGTAGATCTTAAGATTAATTTACATCTTTAATAGTAGATGAAGTAAATAGTTTCGATTCGTGAAATTTATAAGAATATTAATTAAGATTTCTAACAAGCTAAAAAACAATATTTTAACGAAATAATTTCTTCCAAAAAAATAAAAAATGTCCTTTAACCTGACTTTTCGGGATTGAAGGGCATTTTTCTGTTTTTACCAAATTTGAATGATTTTGTTTTAATTACTTTTTTTATACGGGTATGATAATAGTATGATAAAACTCATAGAAAAAAATAGCGATTAGCCTTGTTGCTTTAAGTCATTCTGTATAAGTTTATTATTAAAACATTGTTAAAGTATTATTCAAGTTGCTAGTTAAAGGGTTAAAAACTTATATTCTTAATTCTTTTTTTGTTTAACAGTAATAGTCACGCCTTATGTTTTTCTTGAAATAACACACAAATTAAAGTTTATATGGGTAAACCTACCATTTTCAAATCTGGGTTTCATACAAGAAATATGGTTACAAAGGGCTTCTTTTTTATATTGGGCTTGGTATTGTGTTGTACCATAGTTAGTCATGCTCAGACAGGTCGTTTGAAAACCTTGCAAGAGCAACTTAGAACTGCTAAACATGATACCGACAGAGTAAATACATATTATTTCCTTTCAAGATATTACTGGAATAAAAATGCTGATACTGCCCTTTTTATGGCAGAGAAATCGCTTGCACTTGCACAAAAAAATCATTTTGATAAAGGAATTGCTTTGGCATATCTCACAAAGGGAGTGTCTTTAGTATCGAAAGGACGTTTGCCCGAAGCACTCGAATGCCTTTTTCAAAGTCTTCGTCTGAGTGAAAAATTAGGGTTGATTGGTCTTTCTCAGAATGTTTTTAATAACATTGGTATTGTTTACACCGATATGGAAGATTACAATAATGCCCTTTTCTATTATAAAAAGGCTTATAATATTGCACTTCAACATAACTATCCTTCTTTCAATGAATTAGTTAATATTGGCGAAGTATTTAAGTACAAAAACCACCCTGATTCTACGATTGCTTACAATCGAAAAGCCCTTAAAATTGCCCAAGCAGCAAAAGATACCTTTGGGATTATTGTTACATACTACAATATTGGTGAGAATTATATTACCCTAAAAAACTATCAACTCGCACAAGATTATCTCAATAAAGCATTGCCTTTAGCTGTGAAAATTAATGATAATGAAGGCATCACTTATTGTCATAGTGCTTTTGCTTTGGTTTATTATCATACTGGGAAATATAAAAAGAGCCTAGAATATGCCCAAATGGCATTGAAAGAAAATAAGAAAATAGGGTTTAATGAAATCTCAAAGCAAGTCTATAATGTATTGTATTTGACTCACCTAAAACTTGGGAATTATAAAGAAGCACTGCAAATCAGGAATTTGGAAGTTGCCTTGAAAGATAGCCTCAGTGGTGTCGAGAAAACAAGGGCTATCACTAAAATTCAATCTGGTTATGGTCTTGAAAAGCAGCAACAACAAATTAATTTACTGAAAAAAAGTGCTATCATTAAACAAGAGGAATTAAAGAATACAGAACTAAAACGTAATCTGATTACTGCGGTAGCTTTATTCTTGTTAGTGCTGGCTTTGCTTTTGGTGAAAAACTTTGTTGATAAAAAGAAGCTTATCAAACAATTAGAAGAACAAAATAGAGACATCAGTAATAAAAATCAGCATTTAGAAGAACTGATTCTAGTAAGAAATCGGATTTTTTCTATCATTGCACATGACCTTCGAGGACCAGTTCATTCTATTTCAGGAATGATGGATATGCTGAAAACAGAAAGTATGGATGAGGAAGATAAAGGATATTTTATCGAAAAAGCTTCTCAGAGTCTTCATGTTACCGGCAATTTACTTGATAATTTATTGTATTGGGCAAGAAGCCAAATGGACGGTATGCAAGTAAATACCATTGCTTTTGATATTCAGCAGGTAATTCAGCAAAATATTGCTTTGATTGAAGCAAGGGCTACTGAGAAAAGTATTAGGGTTTTCAAAGAAGAAGGAAAAGATTCACAAATGGTTTTGGCTGACCAAGCGATGATTGATATTGTAATAAGGAATTTGGTAGAAAATGCTGTGAAGTTTTTGAAAGCGGGGAATAGTGTAAGTATTGCAACGGAAGAAAATGAAGATAAGCTTATTGTATCAATTAAAGATGATGGACAGGGAATTGCACCAGAGGTTCAATCTAAAATCTTCAATAAATATACTTCTTATTCAAGTTTTGGTACTGCTCAAGAAAAGGGTAGTGGTCTGGGACTTTTGTTGTGTAAAGAGCTTGTAGAAAAAAATCATGGCAATATCTGGTTCGAAAGTAAACCAAATGAAGGTACTACTTTCTTTTTTACCATTCCTTTGAAGAAAACGAGTGATTTAGCAGTAATGACAACAAGTTACTAAAATACATTTTGAATTAGATTGACTACTACTTTTAAAGTTGTCAAATCTTAAAATTAATCTAATTCAGAATTTTATTTGGTTTGATATAGAAATTTGATGCACTAGCCAAACGAAACCTATCTCTGAGATAGAATTTTCCATCTTTTTGATAAGTTTTCCTATTTCAGAGATAGCTTGTTCCATCTTTTTGATAGGTCGTCCTATCCCTGAGATGGGTTTTCCTATCTTTTTGATAGCTTGTTCTGTCTTCGAGATGGGATTTTCCTTGTTTTTGATAGGTTGTCTTATTTCCGAGATAGTTTTTTACATCTTTTTGATAGGTTGTCCTATCTCTGAAATTGCAAAAAGAGTCGCAAACTTTACTTGATAGAAGTTTGCGACTCTTTTCATGTTCAGACTAAACTGTTACTTATTCTACATACAGCACTAAACCTTTTAAATAACTGCCTTCTGGATGGAAGAAATTAACAGGATGATCTGCGGGTTGTGTAAGATGGTGCAATACTTTTGCTTGTCGCCCAGCTTCTAAAGCCGCCGAAACAACAGTATTGTAGAATAACTCTCTATCCACCACTTGCGAGCAAGAGAAAGTAAACAAAATACCTCCTTTAGCTAATCTCTTGAAACCTTCTGTGTTCAATCTTTTATAACCTTGAATGGCATTGTGACGAGTCGCAACATTTTTGGCATAAGCTGGCGGGTCAAGTACGATAAGGTCGTAAAATTGGTCGTTAGCTTTCAAATACTTCATCACATCTTCAGAATATGCTTGATGATTTAAGTTTTGAAAGTTATTGGCTTCAATATTTTGAGTAACTAAATCAATTGCCTTTTGAGAAACATCCACCGAATGCACTAATTCAGCCTCAGCTCCCAAAGCATACATCGAAAAACCACCTGAATAACAGAATGAATTCAATACTTTTTTACCTTTAGAATACTTCGCTAACAAAGCTCTGTTATCTCTTTGGTCGAGGAAGAAACCCGTTTTCTGTCCAGTTTCCCAGTTAATCATAAACTTGAAACCATTCTCTAATACGGCATGAGGCACGGCACATTGTCCGTACAAATAACCATTTTGAACACTAGCGGCAAACTGATTCGGCAATGTTTCATGAGATTTATTGTAGATAGCTAACAATTTGTCGCCATATACTTTTTGAAGTGCTACCGCTATTTTCTCTTTTTCAAGATACATCCCAATGCTATGTGCTTGGAATACAGCCACACCATTATAAAAATCAATGATTAAGCCTGGACAACCATCGCCTTCACCATGGATTAAACGGTAACAATTAGTAGTTTCGAAATCAATTAATTGACGAACCTGATAGGCTTTTTGGATTTTATCAAACCAAAAATTTTCATCTGATTCAGTTTCTTGGAAAGAAAATATTTTTACAGCGATACTTCCTTCGTGATAATGACCTGTAGCCAAATAGTTTTTGTGTGAATCGAACACATCAACCGCTTCACCATCCGTAGGACTGCCGATTATTCTTGCAATAGCACCCGAAAAAATCCAAGGGTGAAAACGTTTTACAGGATTCTCTTTTCCTGCTTTTAAAATAATTTGTGATTTCATGCTGTAAAATTACAGATGAAAATCGTTTTAATGTTTATTCATCGTTCATTTTAACATCAATCAATGCTCATCTCGTACTTTAAAGAGTTTTTGTAGCCAAGTTTTTTGTTCTTTCGCATCTGCTTCTTTTTCTTCTTTAGTAGGTTGATGAAGTAAGTTTTTTAAATCAGGCTGACCAGCATCAATCCAAGCAGTGTACCAAAAATCCCCAATCATTTTAATAGAACGACGCATTTGTCTTTCTACTTGATGATTCAACATTTCATGATATTGTTGAGAATACTCTTTAGAATAGGTTTTAATCGTAATACCATTTCGTTCTTCAATGCTATATTTTTTACTTGGTTTAGTAGCAGCATTGAGCTTTTGTTCAAAGATAAAGACAGAATCTAAGCAGGCATTCGCATTGCGAACGGCTTCCCAAGCTCTTTTACTGATTGATTTTTCATAAGTAGCAGAACCTACAAAGAAATCATATTCATCCGAAAAGTTTTCAGGCAAACGTGATTCCCAAAAAGCATGAATCCCGATTTGATTTGTTTTTTGTCCATTATAATTTGAAGAAGTATGTAATGGAACATTGGCATCTGCAATATAATGACCAATTTCAGCAGAAAGCTTTAAAATTTTAGCCGAATTTTTTTCTTGAAAAGCCTTCGTCAACTGAAACTTCATGAATTGAATATGCCATGGTACGATACCATGTTTCATCAAACTATCTTCTGAAAATTTTTCCACAGCATCATTCCAGTAATGCGGTAGTTTATAAGTAGCACTATCGCCATAAGTATCTAAGTCGATGTAGTGTTTGGGTGCTTCATCTTTCACAGCATAGCGTCGGCGGTCGGGTGCAACAGAATTTTCTACGATATAATATAGGTTTGTTTTGTAGAAAGAAATCATTTCTGGAGGCAAAGTAAAAATAGCTAAACGATTGATTCGCTGATGAGCATAAAATCCCCATTTTGTGCTATTAGGAGTAGTGAGGCTATGTTTTGATGGTACTCGTAATGAATTGCTAAGGACAAATGGTGCTTGTATTGTTGAAAACAAGACGAAAATGAAGCTTGTAAACATTTTTTTCATGGAAATAAACTTTAGGTGAAAAAATCTAATTATATCAAATTTGAAAGTTTTTGTAAATATGCATTTGTATTATCTTAAAAAAGATGTACCTTTGCACCTCAATATTAGAAAATCAGAAAACCAATATTATTCGGGAAATAAACATGGCAAATCACAAATCATCATTAAAGAGAATCAGAGCCAACGAAGCAAAAAGACTACGTAATCGTTATCAGCACAAAACTACCCGTACAATGGTAAAGAAATTGCGCTTGACACACGATAAGGTAGTTGCTACTGATCTCTATAAAAAAGTTTCTTCTGCTCTTGATAAATTAGCTAAGAAGAACATTATTCACAAGAACAAGGCTTCTAACTTGAAATCTAAGTTAGCAAAGTTAGTGAATAAAATAGCTTAATATAGCTTTGAAATATTCATAAAAGAAGACCTTTCTGAAAAGTTAGGTCTTTTTTTATGCCCAAAATTTTGAAGAAAATGTTTTTAGTTTTAATTTAGGATTAGTTAAGAAAAGATTTTATTCTTTTAAATTCAGGCACTTAAAATACTTCTATTGATTTACTTAAAACAAATACTACAAAAAAACGAAGACACCTATGAAATCCTACGACAATCCCCATCTTAATATAAAATCTTGGGCAGAAGAAGATAGACCTCGTGAGAAATTACTCCTGAAAGGTAAAGCCGCTTTATCTGACGCTGAATTATTGGGTATTTTAATTGCCACTGGTATTCAAAAAATGACAGCCGTGGATATTGCCAAAGTAATTCTGCAAAGTGTTCAGAATGATTTGAATCAACTTGCTAGACTTTCTGTAAAAGATTTAGCTAAATTCAAAGGCATTGGCGAAGCCAAAGCAATTACTATTGTCAGTGCTTTAGAATTAGGAAGAAGAAAGAAAGAGACAGAAACAAGTAATCGTCCAAGAATTAGATGTTCAGAAGATGCTTATGAAGTATTGAAACCTCATTTGTCAGATTTATCTCATGAAGAATTCTGGATTATTCTTTTGAATAGAGCTAACGACGTGATTAAATGTGAAAAAGTAAGTAGCGGAGGTGTGTCAGGAACGATTGCCGACCCGAAAATGATATTTAAAATAGCTTTGGAACATTTAGCCAGTGGAATAATTTTGGCACATAATCATCCTTCTGGTAATCTAAATCCAAGTCAAGCAGATAAGGATCTTACTCAAAAATTAAAATCAGCGGGTAATAGTTTAGATATTTCTGTGTTAGATCATCTGATTTTTACTGATAAAAAATATTATAGTTTTGCAGACCAAGGAGTTATGTAATTAAGAGTTTTGAATTGTGAGTGGTGAATGATGATTTTAACGTGTTGATATTTAAGGGGGATTATTTTTTCCAAAACATGAGTATTTCTTTAAAGCTTTTTCGAGAAGAATTTTCATAAAAACAAGCATTAGGTACAGTAGGAGGGCGACGGAAAATCGGAATACTTGCTCCAAAGTAGAGGTCGAGTCCACGAGGTTTGCCAATATTTAAGATACTTCCAAGATTATCTGTTCCCAGAAAAACAGGTCCAAGGCGAGCCGCTAAACCAAATGAAAAAGTACTGTAGTTATCTAGCAGTGCGAAAGGCATAGCTACTTCAACCCATTTTGTTTCCCATCTTGGTGTTACTGCTAACAATGAAGGAGATTTTATCCCAACAGAATAATCGCTTCTTAAAGCTTGTGTCCAAACACTGTTGATATAAATATTATTTTTATAATGATAATCAAAGTTGACACTCAACGCTGTAGGCAAACTACTGTTGAATAAGGTTTTTGCTTGGGCATCATTCAGATTGAGAGAATTATTTAAACGGTCAAAAGCATCATCAAGGTCAGTTATTTTTTGTTTGTAATCAGCAGAATTAAAAACTTGATTTGTAGTATTGATTTGCCAATTTTTTACATAATTTGGATTGGCATATTTTAGTCCACCAATATCCACTAATGAAACCCCTAAGCGGTATTTGTATTTGTTTTTACTTGGGTCTAGTTTCAATACTCCTTTTTCTCGATAAGTAAATTTTTTGAGATTAGGACGATACTCATAAACGAAACCAATATCAAGTCCCCAGCCATTTCCAGCTGAATTATTTCCAAAAAGCCAACTTGGCGAAAATCTTGCATTTTCATAAGCACTGTTGAGGGTATAACCGTATTTAGCAACAATATTATTGAGTTGGAGTAATCGTTCGTCTGGGTTTGTTGGGTCTTCTATGATGTCATAATTGGCATTATCGACCATTAAATGAGCAGAGTATAAGCCCACCAATCGTTTTATTGTTCCTCCAATTTTTACAAAATCTTCTTCTTCATCAAACAATACTTGTCCAAATGTTAAACC
This sequence comes from Arcicella gelida, assembly GCF_034931025.1. NCBI lineage: Bacteria > Pseudomonadati > Bacteroidota > Cytophagia > Cytophagales > Flectobacillaceae > Arcicella > Arcicella gelida. The sequence continues at coordinate 104,534 of NZ_JAYGIL010000022.1, forward strand.
TATTTCTACAAAGCTATTAGTATTGAATGCTGAACCATTGAGACTGACTAGTTTATTTTGAAGGTCTTCATTTTTAATCCCTGTGCGAATAAATTCGGTAAACTGACTTTCCAGTCCCGTGAAATTAATTCCCGTTCTAATTCTTGTAGATAGTGCTAAAGCTTGCTGGTCGTTGAGGTTAATCATTACTGATGGTCCACGGAGGTCATCAATACTGTGCATGTGTTTTTTACCATCACTTTGGTTAGCGGCTAAATACTCATCTTTGTAAATGATATTTTGATTACTTGGATTTCTATATTTGCTAGGGACAGTATTTGAAAATAATTGAAGTACAGAGTAAGGAGCATCCCAATTGGTGAAGTTATTAGTAAGAAACAAATCGTTTCCGATTAAATTAACATAGACTTTATACCTAGAATCTGCCACATTCGCAGGATTTGAATAAAGTGTGTTTGTACCTGTATAATTACTACCAGAAATACCTAACCATTGTTGTGCTACTCCTTGAAAAGGAAATGATAAATAAATAATAAAAAGAAGTACTAATCTAAACATGGAATGGTAGTTGAAAAGCTAAGAAATTACCTCGAAAGAAATCGAAGAGATAAATTAATGGTTAAATAATTTTGCAAATATACCGCTAATACAAATTACTTCTTGACGATATAGATTTTAGCTTCAAAATATTTTGTTTCTTTGTGAAAAAGCAAGGAGTTCAATTTAATGTTGGAATATTGACATAAATTACTATTTATGTTTTATTTAACTGTAATTTTTTGAAAAAATCTTAGAAACATCACTTATAAACGATAAATTTGTAAGGTTTTGCGTAAATGAATGATGATTTATGTCATTCATGTTAACCTAATCGCTACTATTAACCAAGTTTACTAAAATACAATCTTTACCAACATGAAAAGAATTGCGGTATTTACTTCAGGAGGTGATGCACCAGGTATGAACGCTTCAATTAGAGCGGTCGTTAGGGGAGGACTACATCATGGAGTCGAAATTTTTGGAATAATTCGTGGATACAATGGAATGATTAAAGGTGATATTATTCCGCTCAATTCACAGTCAGTAAGTAATATTATTCAACGTGGTGGTACTATTTTGAAATCTGCTAGGAGTAAAGAATTTATGACTCCAGAAGGAAGAAAAAAAGGTTACGAACAGTTGAAGTCACATGGCATTGAAGGCTTAGTTGCTATCGGAGGAAACGGTACTTTTACTGGAGCTGAAATTTTCTTTAATGAATTTCAAATTCCAACAGTAGGTGTTCCTGGAACAATTGATAACGACCTTTATGGCACTGATTTTACAGTTGGATACGATACTGCTGTAAATACAGCTTTGGATGCTATTGATAAAATTAGAGATACAGCCGATTCACACGATAGAATTTTCTTTATTGAAGTAATGGGTCGTGATTCAGGTTATATTGCCATTCAATCAGGTATTTCGGGTGGAGCAGAATCAATCTTGATTCCAGAAGAAAGACAAACTGTAGAAGATGTAGTGGAAACCCTGAAAGCAGGCTTCAATAAAAAGAAAACTTCTTCAATTGTTATTGTTGCAGAAGGAGATGAAGAAGGAAATGCTGCTGTAATTGCTGACAGAATCAAGCAAACGATTGATGTACCTGTTGATATTCGTGTAACTAACTTAGGGCATATCCAAAGAGGAGGTAGCCCAAGTGCTGCGGATAGAATACTAGCAAGCCGTTTAGGTTTAGGAGCTTTGGAAGGTCTTTTAGCGGGTCATAAAAATGAAATGGCTGGAATTGTAAACGACGAATTGATTTACACTCCTTTCCACGATACAATTACTAAAAAGAAGATTATCAATACTGATTTGCTAAGATTAGCAGGTATTTTGAGTAAATAATTAAAATAAATCAGTCTTTAAAAAACTCTTGTACACAAAAAAAGCTGGAAGAAATTCCAGCTTTTTTTGTGCTTTTACTTTTTTCTCAACTTCAATGTTTTCTTGAAATCTCATATAGTTCAAGACTGTGTCTTGGACGTTTTTTAATTCAGTTTCAAACTGAATTAAAGTTTAGCACAGAACACTACGCCAAGTTAGAGTTACACAATTTCAGAAATACAATTTTAAAATTGTATTTATTTAATATTAATTATGCTTAAAATGTCTTTTAAATATTGAAAGTTCTTTATAGATTTATAATGATAATCATTGTTCACAAAATTTAAACCTCAATATATTATGAAAACAAATCTAAAATTATTTATTATCTTATTTGCATCTTGGAACTTTACCCAAGCTCAAAATTCGGAGAAGTATGTTTATCCAAATTCTGGTGAGTGGAAACAAATGAAAACCCATTAGGAAAAGATAAATCTATTTCTGATTCCAAAGGATAAGTTAACATCCATGACATCACCAGAGTTATTACAAGCGTACATTGACTATCCGTTATTATTTGATTTCTATGCTTATAATGACATGGAAGAGGGATGGAGAAATATGTCAAAGCAATGTAATAGTTTAGCCGAACTTTTATTGAGAAAAGATTGTGCCAAAACACTTCTTGATTATTACTCTAAGAATGGAATACCTGATGTAGAAAGTTCAAGCAATTCAGCTAAATCATATTTTAAGATAAGAGCAATTGAAATAGCGATAGGTTCAAAAGAATTAATGCAGTATATGAGTATGGAAGATGGTAAAAAGGCTATCAAAGTAATGTTAAATGTTCTGAAATATAAACAGAAAGATACTAATTCATATAGTGTGTTAGACACGTCCGTTTTGACTACAACAGGCGGAAGAATTATACAAAATTTCTCTAAAGAAAAAATAGCCAAATTAAGTTCTAAAAATAAAGATAAAATCATAATTGGAATTGAGAAGGGTTTAGCTCTGGATAATGATTCATTTGATGAACTTTTGGTAACTCTGAACGATTTTGCCTCAAATTGATATTTAAAAACTAAACTCAACAGAATATGAAAAAAATACTATCATTATTTGTAATTACTGTTTTTTCTCAATGGTCATTCTCACAGACAAATGCAACTATTTTAACTCCCAAAGGTAGTTTTGTTTCTGACGCTGTTCATCCACAGGAAATTTCTCAAAATGATATCAATACCATAAATTCGTACTATGATAATTATGTTGTTGGTCCTTCGGCACAAAGAATAGGCAGTGCCACAAAGTCTTATAACTGTCATGGCTATGCATGGTTTAATGCAGACGGTGGAAGTAGAGTTTGGATTGGATATTATGGTGATACAGCTGAAGACATTTTCTGGAATGATGGAAGTTATGTATCAAGTGGTATTACTTCTGGTGCAAAAGTTTCTTTTTCGGGCAATCACTCCGCTATTGTTACAAGTGACTCTCAATGGTTTATTTCTAAATGGGGGCTAGAACCCCTTATGAGGCATAGAGATAATTATTATCCCAATGGATATGGTAGTATTGTAGGTTATTATGTTAAAAGTTGCAATAGTAGCCCATATTTTACGCCAGAAATTATGGTAAATAATCAGCCCGCTTCGTCCAACACAAATGTTTGCAATTATGCTACTTTAAGTTGGAGCAATAATCAAAGTGCTTCATACACTTGGCAATTTGATCCGATTTCTTTATCATCAAATGGGTCTTTGAGTCCTTCAGGAGGTTGGTGTAATGTTAATATCTGGGGGAGTTTCGTAAGGATTAGATCAACAATTAGTAACAGTTGCGGGTCTGGTTCATTTTTCTTTTATCTTTATAATTGTGGAAACGGATATTCATCTTATGTGGTCTATCCTAATCCTGCGGTAGAAGAAATTACGGTTGAATTTAAAGATAGTGACAGTAATTTAGTAGAAAATGAAGTCAAAAATTTTAAAATTTTTGACGAAAAAGGAAATCTTGTGAAAGAAATTACTGGGAATGATAGTTTGATGGAAGAGAATAAGGTAAAAATAAATACTTCTGATTTGAAAAAAGGTACTTATTATTTACATTTCAACGCAAAAAATCAAGACATAAAAAGACATAAAATCATAATTGACTAAATCAATGAAAACTACAAAATATTTACTCATCTTACTCATCTTTTCATTGTTTTCTTGTGAAAAGGAACTTATTGAAGATGTTACCCGAGTGGAGGTAAAAGAAGCTCCTTGTGGCTTTAAATATCCATTAGAAGAAATAAAATGGTTGTCTGAATTACATAAAAGATATGTTGAGGGTGATGTAATGGATAAAAATTTAGGGAAGATTTCTAATATGGCAACCATAAATTTATATTCTTACAATGATGTTTTTTATTTCCAAGTAGAGAGTGGTCTGTTTTCATGTGTTGCTTGTAATATTTACAGATGCGATGGAAGTCTAATACAAGATGTTGATACCATAAGTAAACAAGGTTACATGAGAGATAGAGAATTAATTCAAACGCTATGGAAAAGTAAATATGCTAGGTAACGAAAAGCAAAATCCTCTCAAAGTCTAATTTTGAGAGGATTTTTTATTGACCGTTACTTATGAATTACTCCACAGTTCCCAACTGAACTGTATTGGTCTTCAAATTCCCAACTCGTTCAAGACTGTGTCTTGGACGTTTTTTAATTCAGTTTCAAACTGAATTAAAGTTTAGCACAAGTGATGCTTTGCTTAACACTTGCGCTAGTTGGGAATTCAAGTTGAAGATTAATCTTTAGAATCCTTACAAAACAAAAAAAGCTGGAAGAAATTCCAGCTTTTTTTGTGTCTTTTACTTTTTCCTTAATTTCAAAGTTTTCTTAAAATCATCTTTTTGTAACATCAAGAAGTACTCTCCACTCGGATACGTTGAAATATCAATTACTTCCGAATATTTTCCTTTTGTTTTAATTACTTTCTGAATCATCGTTTTTCCTAATATATCATATAGATATAATGAAATAGGCTGATTATCATTATTGGTAAATTCCAGTGTGAAATGTCCTTCATTTGGATTAGGGAAAGCATTCAAATATACATTGTTCCAATAAGTATTAGGTTCATTAGCTGTAACTAAATTTACTGTAACAGGTTCAGTAGTTGACGAGCAGCCATTAGCAGTAATGGTTACATTGTAAATTCCTGCCTCTTTGGCTGTGAAAGTATTAGTAGTTGCACCAGTAATTATAGCATTATCTTTATTCCATTGATAAGTATAACTAGCATCTTGAATGACTGATAATGTTACATCTGTATTTTGTAAAATATCCGTTGTTCCACTTTTGGTGATGGTTGCTTTTACGAGTTTGATTTCAGTAATAGCATGAATATCTGTTGTATCAGCACATCCATTTGCATCAGTTATTATTGCAGTATAAGTACCTTCTTTTGAAACTGTAATAGCATTAGTTTTATCATTTAAAACAGTTGTGCCTAGTTCCCAAGTATAATTGAAAGGAGCGATACCAGTACTTACAGAAGTTGTCAATATTTTAGTGCTTCCTTCACAAAAGCTTTTATCGCCTGTTATTGTAGCAATTGGTAAAATGTTTTGTACTACTATTACAGTGTCTGCGGTGCTAACACATCCACTATCACTTTTTAAAACAATAGCATATTGCCCTGGCTTTGTTACCGTAATACTATTGTTAGTGCCAACAATATTTTTTCCTTCTAACCATTGATAATTTTTTGCGTTGTTACTGTTTATAGAAAGTACAGTACTGCTCCCTTCACAAAAATTAGTTGTGCCTGTAATTTTTCCAGTTGGTAAAGGATTTTTGTAAATATAAAGGTGTGTCAGTTGCATCGTACATCCTTTATCACTTTCAAGAAATAGCGAATACTCTCCCTCTTTGGTGATAGTTATGCTTTTATCTGTACTAATAGTACCGTTCCAATCTAACCATTCGTAGTATTTAGTGTTATTACTTTTAGCAGTTAATGTAGTGCTTTGCCCTTCACAAAATTGTTTTTCTCCTATTATTTCGGCACTTGGGCTTGGGTGTATAACAACAGTTGTAGAGGCTAAGGTGCTACGACATCCAAGTTCGCTGGTTAATTCTACCTGATATTTACCTTCTTGGCTTACAAATAGATTGCTTGCATTAGCGCCAATCGCTTCATTATTTCTTTTCCATTGGTAGCTCACCTTATCTTTAGTTATGGCAAGAAGGGTTGTATTTCCTCCATTGCACAGATTAGTGTTTCCGATAATTTCACCAGTTGGCAATGGATTTTCTGTAACTGTAATGACATTTGAAAAACTAGTACATCCTATTTCGTTTTTCATAGCAATCGTGTATTGGTATCCTCCTTTGTTAACAGTAATAGCTTTGTTATTTGTGCCTATCATGCTTTTACCTTCAAACCATTGATAACTTACAGTATTGTTTGTATTAGCAGTAAGTGAAGTACTACCTCCAGCACAGAAATTTTCTACTCCAGAAATACTTCCTGTTGGTAAAGCCGCAATTGTTATTTCAACAGAGTCTTTTGACGAAATTTTCGGAGAACTTGCATTGATTTTCAACCAATACTTTCCACTTGGAATACTTGAATTTGGAAGAAAAGATGAAAAAGTTGTCTGATTGACTAACGGGAAACTATATTTTGTTTTTGTACTAGAAGTTAATGTAGCAGACAATACATTGCTTTCATCAAAAGAGCCTTCTATGGTTGAAAGTACTTTAATGCTATCTCCTGAACAGACTTCATTTTTAGCTACTTTATTGGTTAAAAGGTTTGGACGAACTGCTAAACTAAAAACAGTTTCATCACTCATACAGCCATTATCATAACAACGAGCTGAATATGCTGTAGTTGCTTTTGGGTTAACTGCTAAGATGTTAGTGCCTGAAATTAATTTATTATTTACTTGTTCAACAGCACTACTCCAATTCCACATTACATTGCTGCAACCTTTGGCTTCCAAATTGATTGACTGCCCAACATCAATTGTTTTTATAGCATTATTGCTAAATTTTGGTTTTGTAATTGAACCACATGGATTCACTCGTAAATTACCAGTATAATTGTTAAACCAAAATCTTCCCTGTTTATCTATTTCCATATTTGAAGATGAAATGGTTGGGAATGTAACTATTTTTTGCCAGTTATTATTTTTTAGGGTATATATATCACTCTCATAATAGTTTGTGCATACATATAGGTTGTTAGCATCATCAAAACAAATATTATCAATAGTACCTTGCGTAAAAGTATTTGAAGGATAACTTATCCAAGTTTGTCCATCGTATTTCACAATTTCTCCATTTGCTATTAGCCAAAGGGTTCCATTTTTATCGACTTTTATATCTTTAATTGTTGCGGGAATAATACTATTATTTTGATTATTATAATGAGTAACTTTTTTAGTGGCAAGATTATAACTACTTACAGTACATTTCAAAGTAGATAGATCTGTAGTGTAATAAATGGAAAGAAACCAAATGTCTGTTTCATTTGCTTTCATTTTTGAAAAATAGGAATCTCCATTATTATCATACTGATAGAAAGTTTTTACAAGATTTTTGTCGTCTATTTTGGCTACTTTTCCTCTACCACTTACCAGTCCATGATTAATATCTAAATGTCTTATGTCAAAAACTGGTCCTTCAAAATCTAGTTCTTTTGAAGATAACAATTGCATTGTTTTTGCATCAAATTGTTTCAAAGCATATGCAGATACTGCAAATAATCCTGAATATACTTTCCTTTTACTGGTTTCCATAAGAACCCAAAGATTTCCTAAAGAGTCAACATCTATGGCATTGATAACATTTCCTATTTCTTTGTTGGTACTTTCAAGTCCGTATAATACAGTTTTAATACTATCAGAATTAATTTTCACGATTCCCTTTTCAGTATATTTGAAGATACTATTGCCTATTGGGATGATATTAGAGGGCAATGTACCAATATTAGGAGTATTGTCATCGATAAGATATTTCCATGTATTTGATGGCAGATAGTTGCCTGTTTTAAAAGGCAACTTAAATGTTCTTAATACGCCTTCAGGAAAACCATAAGCTAAATCTTTTTTAGGATTAATGGTTTCGAACTTTAAGTAATATTGTGTATTGGCATCCAGGTTTTCCACCGAAAATGAATTTGTTATGAAATTATAATTACTAGGCACTATTTTTCTTTCAACGATTGGATTACTGAAATCATCGTTTTTAGAAACTGTAAGTTTAGCTTCATATTTTTTATCATAAATTCTATAAGAAAAAGGGGCAGTTAATTGTAAATTATTAGCTTGCCCGAAGATTGTAGAGACATCTTCATTAGGAGCACTTAGTATTACTCTTCTCGTTTCTGACCAACTACCTTTCCTATTTCCATCGATTGCTCTTACTTTCCAATAAAAACAATCAGTATATAGATCTAAATTTTGAGGAATAATGGTAAAGGAATTGTTTGTAGTGGTAGGAATATTTTTTTTCGCAGAAAAGTCTTGATAATTATCAAGACTATTGTTTGCTATATCAAGCTCATAAGCGGTTGCACCTTCTACTGGTTCAAAAGTAATAAGCATTTTATTATTTATTTTCACCTCTTTGATGTTATCAAGGGGCGTTAGTAATTGGGGTGCAGCAAGGATAGTATTGGGTATTTCTATGGAAACCGTATTCGACCACTCAGAACTTCCTAATCTGTTTTTTGCTTTAAGTCTTAGGTAATAAGTTTTGTTTCTAAATACTTTACCATAATTAATGATATTGACATCACTCGAATCCGAAGTAATAATTTTGGAGAAATCTTCCGTTTCCGAAACTTGATAATAATACTTTTCAGCCGAAGGAATTGGATTGAAAATATAGTAACTACCATCAATATTTTTACTACCAGTAAGTGTAATGGCAGACAAAGCACTTATTTTATTCAAATTTTTTTCAGCATAGTTTTGCATCAAAGCTCTACAAAGAGGATGAAAAGTAAGTTCTGCCTCACAATAACTCATAATAGTTCCCCTTTTTTCCTCTAAAGGACCAGTATAACAATCTCCTTCTGCTGGATAACAATAATCTATTACTCCACCGGGCCAATAACAGCTTTGTGTATGCGGTGAACCAAAGTTATGTCCTAATTCATGAGCTAATGTGCTAATATTACCCCATGGTGAAATATTGAATTGTTCAGAAGCCATACCACCAGCACCATAAAAAGATTTTGTGGGTAGATACACAGCGTGGTCAAACGCAACATTTTTTAATACTCCATTATTTTGTTCTTCTATTAAAGTAAACAACAAAGCAAATATACTATCTACACCACGATAAGGGTCAGTAAGGGTGTCTTTTCTGATATTAATAAAGCTTACAACCAATTGTGTATTAATCTCTGCTTCATAAATTTTAGAAACCCTTTCAATTGCTTTGATGACTTCGATTTTAATTAAAGTAGTATCTTTTTCGTATAATTCATAGGTGTCCGAATCTATATCTACGGCAATTCTGGAAACATAAAATTCATTAGCAGATTTACGAGCTTGTTGTTGTTTTAGCCAAGTGGGTGCCATTTGCATGGCTTTGATGGTGCTTTCGGGTAAAATGCTTTCGTTTACACCGCAGGGTATTTGTTTTTGTTGTGCTAATAGGTTTTGACTTAGAAAAAACAACAGAAACAAGAATGTAGAGATTCTCATAGGGGAATAGATTAAGAGTTTAATTGTATGAAATGATTGACTGTTAGTGTAATAATGGATGTTTGGACACTATCCCTAATTTTGTGTAAGTTGTTTTTTGTATTGATTATTTGTTTTTGATTCTTTGGTCAAAAATAAGGTAAAATTGGTTGATAATAATTCCCCAGTTTTGAATGGGTTTTGT
>NZ_JAYGIL010000023.1:0-98508 GCF_034931025.1 Arcicella gelida
TCTCAGTATTTCCTCTTTAAAATCAGGCTCGTAATGTGCGTGTGATTTCTTGGGTTTCTTTAATTCCATTTTCCGCATTTTTTATGCAAAAAAGTGTGCCGTTTTTTTGAACCACCTCAATTAGTAGCAATGAGGTATTTCATTTCGTAGTATTATTGTCGATGCGTTCACGGAGATAGCACAAAACCAATTCGTAAAAGCTTTTACTTTGACCTTGATAGGACGTAAAACTTCATGTTTGCAAGTTTTTTATGATTAACAAGATTCGTCACATTAGGTATAGAATTAAACAATGGAGTTCATCCAAAAGTAAAAAACAAAATTGCTTGAATTCTGACTTGCTTGAACTTGGTAAAGAAAAAGAATAAAAAAATCTCAGAATTATGGCAGTATGAGTGCCATTGTTGTCTGTGAGAAGCCGTTTTGAAATAGATTTGAAAGTACTAGGGTTACACAGAGAACAACAGAGAAAGTGCTATTGGGACTGTCTATTAAATTTGGGGCAGATTTGACTGACTATACTTCAACAAAGCATTATCCTTAAATCTATACAAATAAGGAGCTTTGTTTGCAGCACCTGTAAATTTTTTCTCTAAACGCTCCAATACATTAAATTCCAAAATCTTCTTTTGAAAGTTGGTTCTAATATAAGTCCTTTCAAAAATTGTTTCATATATTTCTTGTACATCGGCTATGGTAAACTTTTCGGGTAACAAGTTGAATACATTTAACTTTTCGTCAATATCATTTCGTAAAGCTTTCAGTGCATTTTCCAAAATTTCATTATTATCCATCACCATTGGTGGAATTTCATGGATATTGTACCATTCTATCGACTCATCAATAAGGCTTTTTTGAGGAACTACTTTGTTTATATCTACTAAAGCATAATAGCCGATAGAAATAAATCGTTTGGTAAACCATTCATAGTCAGGATGTACATCAGTATTTAATTTTGTATTCTCTATTAACTCAGCATTTAGCTCTTTCAGAAGTTTTATAAACTCTTTACTATTTCTATTTGCCTTTCCAAATACTTGAAATTGCTCTAAATAGATTCCCTTGATACTTGTTCTTTCACGGAGAATACGCTCGGCAGCTTGGTCAATATCTTCATCTTGGAGAACAAAACCACTGGGCAATACCCAAAAATCTCCTTTGTACGAAAGTTTAGGAATTAATACTTTTAATTGTCTGTCTTGATAACCAAAAATTACACAATCAATAGATACTTGATTGATATAATTTTGTTGACTTAAATTAATCCATCTTGTAGATTCTAATTCTTTCAAAGCTATTTCTTTTCCCATTTTGTCTTTTAATAATTAGATTGAGATTTCACCGATTTTATTCATCGTGAACGTAAAACCATGTCTTATTTTATAATGTTTGCTGTACTGAAATATGATAAAATATTTTTGTTTAAATATACTCTTGAGTATTTACAAAGTTAAATGGTGTTATCAGAAGTTTAGTCAGAAATATTCCTGTTTTAAGATTATTCTCAACTTGATAAATTTAGAAGTCAGACGCCATATTAATAAGTATGCTTATAGCAAAAAATCTTCATAAATATTAAGAGTTACAAAAGTAACACTATTATTTATTGTATTTAAAATTATACAATAAAATGTTTTTGTTTTATTCTGTATTTTAATAGTCTAATTATTCTTTTGAAAATTATTGTATAAAAAATATACAATATGGTTTTTATTTATAACTTTGTCTTGAAATAATTAAATCAAAGGGTAAATAAGGATGAAATTGTCAAGAATCTTAAAGCTAATTGGATGTATTCTTCTTCCATTCGGAGTATTCTCTCAGGCTAAATTAAATATGCTTGTTTTTAGCAAAACCGTAGAGTTTAGACATGAGTCTATTCCTGCTGGTAAAAAAGCTTTGGAGTTAATGGCGAAAGAAAAAGGCTTCAATGTAACCTTTACAGAAGATGCTGAAACTTTTAAAGAAAAAAATCTTAAAAAATATAACGTAGTACTTTTTCTTAATACCACAGGTGATATTTTGGATAATGTACAACAAGATGTTTTTGAACGATACATTCAAGCTGGAGGCGGATATGTGGGTGTGCATGCAGCCACTGATTGCGAATATGGTTGGGCTTGGTATGGAAAATTAGTTGGAGCTTACTTTTTAGATCATCCAAGCCCAAATAATATACAGAAAGGGAAAATGATAGTAAACCTTAAAAACTACTGGGCAACTCAAGGAATACCTGACGAATTTGAGAAAACAGATGAGTTTTATAATTTCAGAGATATTTCTCCCAAAATCAATGTAGTATTATCTATTGATGAAAAAAGTTACAAAGGCGGTAAAAATGGCGAAAATCACCCGATGAGCTGGTACCAAGAATTTGATGGAGGTCGTTCTTTTTATACTGCAATGGGGCATACTGATGAAACATTTACTGACCCTTTATTTTTGAATCATCTATGGGCTGGTATTTTGTATAGTGCTGGTGAAGAAAACCCAAAACCAATTGATTTTAGTCTTGCCAGACCAGAAGAAAATCGTTTTACTAAAGTAGTTTTAAAAGAAAAATTAGATGAACCTACTGAAATCACTGTCTTGGATAATGAACGTATTCTTTTTATCCAAAGAAAAGGAGAAGTACGTTTATACAATAACAAAACAAAGGAACTCAAGACGATTGGGAATATTCCTGTCTGTTTAGCTTGCAAAGGTGGAGTAGCTGAAGATGGCTTATTGGGTTTAAGCAAAGACCCTAATTTTGTACAAAATCATTGGGTGTATTTATATTATTCTTTGCCAGATGAACCCAAAAACATATTGGCTCGCTATGAACTTAGAGAAGATAAATTAATTACTGAGTCTAAAAAGGTATTATTAGAAATACCAGTCCAACGTGAAGAGTGTATTCACACAGGTGGCTCTATCGCTTGGGACAAAGACGGAAATCTTTATTTATCAACGGGTGATAATACCAATCCCCAAGGAATTGATGGGTACAATCCGATTGATGAGAGAGCAGGACGTGGTCCTTGGGATGCTCAAAAATCGGCATCTAATACCAATGACTTACGAGGAAAAATTATTAGAATCAAGCCACAAGCTGATGGTAGCTATACCATTCCAGAAGGAAATTTATTTCCAGTAGGTACGCCGCAAACTCGTCCAGAGATTTTTTCAATGGGTCATCGCAACCCCTATCGTATTTCTGTTGACGCTAAAACTGGATACGTATATTGGGGAGAGGTAGGGCCAGATGCTACTCAAGCAGACCCCAAACGAGGGCCAGAAGGTTATGATGAAGTAGGGCAAGCCCGCAAAGCAGGTAACTTTGGGTGGCCTTATTTTGTAGGTGATAACAAAGCTTATACCTATTACGATTTTGCTACAAAAACTTCAGGTCAAAAATGGGATGTAAACGCTCCTACCAATAATTCGCCAAATAATACTGGACTAAAAGTATTACCTCCAGCCGAAAAGGCATTTATTTGGTATCCTTATGGTGAGTCGAAAGAATTTCCATTATTGGGAAGTGGTGGACGTAATGCTATGGCTGGCCCAGTTTTTTATACTGAAAATTTTAAAAATTCACCCCGTGCCTTTTCTAAATATTATGACGGAAAGTTGTTTATCTATGAATGGATGCGTGGAACGATTATGGTTGTCACGATGGACAAGGATGGAAATTATGTTTCAATGGAACGTTTTATACCAAGTCAAAAATTTAGTAATCCGATGGACATGGAGTTTGCTCCCAATGGCGATTTGTATATGTTGGAGTATGGTGCAGGTTGGTTTTCGCAAAATGACGATGCCCGACTCATAAGAATTGAATACAATGCTGGTAATCGTAAGCCACAAATTGAATTATCGGCTGATAAATCGGGAGGTTCGTTACCTTTAACTGTAAAGTTATCTGCTAAAAATACCAAAGATGCAGATGGCGATATGCTAAAATATACTTGGAAAATAACAACAAAAAAAGGATTCATTCAAACCTTTAAAAGCCAAGATATTACTGTTAATCTACTTAAAAAAGGCGTTTATACAGCTACGCTTACAGCCGACGATGGTAAAGGTGGCATTAGCTCAAAATCAATAGAAATTACCGCAGGAAACGAAGCACCTCAAGTGAGTTTAGAAATGCCTGAAAGTAATAAGTCATTCTATGTTGTCAACAAAGCATTTAATTATGAGGTAAAGGTAAAAGATAAGGAAGATGGTATTTTAGGTAAAGGAATTATACCCGAAAGAGTCGCTGTAAATATTGACTATTTAGCAGAAGGGTTCGATAAAGTAACTGTTGCTCAGGGACATCGTAGTGCAGATGCTAATGTGTTGGTAGCCAAAGGAAAAAGTTTGCTTGAAGCGAATGATTGCATGGCTTGCCATAGTAAAGAAAAAAAATCAGTTGGTCCTACTTATCGCTCTATCGCCCAAAAATATAAAGGAGATAATACTGCTTTGGATAAATTATCAAAAAAAGTAATCAGTGGTGGAAGTGGTGTTTGGGGAGAAGTAATGATGTCGGGACACCCACAATTATCATCTACTGATGCCAGCGAAATGGTAAAGTATATCCTTAGTTTAGCAGACGAAAAAGTAAAAGAAGTACTACCAACCAAGGGAAATTATGTAGCCAAAATACCAGAGGGAGACAAAGGGAAAGGCATTTATATCGTAAGAGCTGCCTATCAAGATAAAGGTGTTCCAGGTTTACCAGCCTTGAAAGATGAAAAAACGTTAGTGTTGAGAAATTCAAAAATAGATTTAGCAGGCTTTGATACTTATAATGACGTTAGAAAAGTAGCTTCTGGCGGAAATAATTTACTGATACCATCGCAAAATGGTGCTTTTTTAGGGCTTAAAGAAATTGATTTAGCCCAAATAAATGAAGTTTCAGTTACGGCAATGGCACCGAAACAAGGAGTAATTATGAAAGGTGGAACTGTAGAAATCAGACTGGATAGTCCACAAGGCATATTACTTGGCAAGTCAGAAATAATGGAAGCTGGTAGTGGACGAAAACAATTGATAATTCCATTAAATCTGCCAAATAACCATGATAACAAGTCTCATAATGTGTATTTGGTATTTGTCAACCCAAGTCCAGAACAACGTTCGTTGATGTTGATTTTTGGGATTGAATTTAAGTTGAAAGAATAAGCAAGATAAAATTTAAACGTAAAACAAATAATCAAATGAAAAAAGTAAGTTTAATACTGTTTATATTCCTTTTCGGAATTGTCGTGAAAGGTTTCTCTCAAAGCACAAAACCAACAGATTTTTGGGCAGGAAAATGGGAATTTACAGTGTTAGGAACACCTCAAGGAGATGCTAAATTTCTAACAAATCTTATTCGTAAAGATGGAGCTTTAACAGGAGATTTAACTTCTCCAGCTATGCCTGCTTCTGAAAAAATTGCTATCACTAAAATTGAAGAATCAGCAGAGAAAATTGTAATCTATTTTTCAGCACAAGGATATGATGTAAATCTTGAGTTCAATAAAGTAGATGATAATACTCTGAAAGGTAGCATGATGAGTATGTTTGATGCTAAAGGTCTAAGAATTAAAGAGTAAGAGTATTTATTTAAACATACCCATGTTTAAAACTGTATAAGTGATGCAGATAAAGGCGATTGCGATAAAATCGCCTTTTCTTTAAGATTTTAATTCAATTTGACGAATAATTCTCGTCTAAAAAAAGCCAAAGTTATGCAAGTATCCAATAAAACCATTATCGTTACAGGGGCAGGAAATGGTATAGGACGTGAATTGACATTACTTTTACTCCGAAAAAACGCCAATGTGGTAGGCGTTGATATTAACATCAATGCACTCAATGAAACTCAAAAAATAGCTAATGTAGGCGACGAACGTTTTAAGGGTTTTGCATTGGATATTACAGATAGAGCTAAAGTTGAAGCTATGCCTGATGAAGTTTTAAATCATTTCAAAACGGTGGACGGTATCATTAATAATGCAGGAATTATCCAGAAATTTATTACCGTAAATGAAATTAGCATCGAAGACATTAATCGAGTAATGAATGTCAATTTTTATGGAACGGTATATCTTACGAAGGCTTTTCTTCCTTTATTTTTAGAACGTCCAGAAGCACATATTGTGAATATTTCGAGTATGGGAGGCTTTATTCCATTTCCGAAACAGACGATTTATGGAGCAGCAAAAGCAGCTGTAAAAATCTTTACAGAAGGGCTTTATGCCGAATTAAAAGATACGAAAGTAAACGTCACAGTAGTTCATCCAGGAGCAATAGCCACCAATATCACTGAAAACTCAGGATTAGGAAAACCAAAAGTGGACTTATCCGACCCGAAAAATGCTGCTGCTGCTGGGAAAATGGCACTTTCGCCAGCCAAAGCTGCTGAAATAATTATTCAGGCAATGGAGAAAAATAAGTTTCGAGTAACTGTTGGTAAAGATGCTACGATGTTAGATTTTCTTTATCGTCTTAGCCCAAGATTTGCGACAAATCTCATCGGTAAAATGATGAAAAAGGTAGAAATGTAAATCGTAATATGCTATGAAAAAAAATCTTTTATTATGGCTGTTCTTGTCTATACTTTCGTGGAAAGGAAATGGACAAGCTCCTTATGAAAAACTATCACTTGATAAAGGCTGGAGGTTTTTTAAAGGTGATATTCCTTTCCCAACTGTGAAAGGACATCGTGAAAGTTATAATAATGCCAAAGCAGCCAATGCTTTAGGGGCAGCTTCTGCCAATTTTAATGACAAAACTTGGCAAAGTATTACGCTACCTCATGATTGGGCTGTTGAAGGAGAATTTGATAAAAATGAAAATGTCTCACAAGGCTATCGTAAACGTGGTATTGGTTGGTATCGTCGTCAATTCAAATTAGATGCCACGGACAAAGGGAAATATATTGAAATTCAATTTGACGGTATTGCTACGCATGCTACCATTTGGTTGAATGGTATATTAATTCATCGAAATTTTTGCGGTTATACATCTATGTATTTGGATATAACTGCTTTAGCAAAGTACGGGGACGAAGTGAATACATTGGCAGTAAGAGTAGATGCTGATACGCAAGAGGGCTGGTGGTATGAAGGAGCTGGAATTTACCGCCATACTTGGCTCTTGAAACGTTCGCCCCTACACGTTGCTACTGATGGCGTGTATGCACAACCTGTCAAATATGAGAATACTTGGAAATTACCAGTAGAAATTACCCTTGAAAATAGCGGTGCAAGTACTACTAATGCCAATATTGAAGTAAGTGTTTTGGATACTCAAGGGAAAAGATTAGCCAGTCAAAGTACTCAAAATGAAGTAGGAATATTGAAAAAAGGAGTGGTCAATCTAAATCTTTCAGTAGATAACCCAACTTTATGGACACTCGAAAATCCGTATCTCTACCAAGTAAAAACCATTGTAAAACAAGCCAATGTTATTGTTGACTCTGTTGTAACTAATTGTGGTTTTAGAACCATTCGTTTTGATGCCGATTCAGGTTTTTTCTTAAATGAAAAAAATATTAAAATTCAAGGGGTTTGTAATCATCAAGACCATGCAGGCGTAGGAGTTGCTGTACCCGAATCTATTATTGAGTTTAGGTTACGAAAACTAAAAGAAATGGGAGTAAATGCCTATCGTTGTTCACATCATCCACCTTCAGTTGAGTTTTTGGATTTGTGTGATAAAATGGGAATCATGGTAATGGATGAAAATAGAAATTTCAATATTTCGTCTGAATACATGAATCAGTTACGTTGGATGGTACGTCGTGACCGAAATCATCCAAGTATTATTCTTTGGTCGGTATTTAATGAAGAACCCATGCAAGGCTCTGAACAAGGCTACGAAATGGTACGTAGAATGAATGCAGAAGTAAAAAGTTTAGATAATACTCGTCCTGTTACCGCAGCCATGAATGGAGGTTTGTTTGCTTCCAAGAATGTATCACAAGCCGTTGATGTTGTGGGATTTAATTACCAAATGCAGTCGTATGACCGTTTTCATAAAGAAAATCCCACCATGAAGCTAACAAGTTCAGAAGATGTTTCTGCTTTTCAAGTGAGAGGAGAATACAAAACCGACAAAGCTAAAAACATCATGGATGCTTATGATTCAGAAAGAGCTATTTGGGGAGCTACGCATCGCAACGCTTGGAAAGCCATTGCCGAACGACCATTTTTAGCAGGAGCTTTTGTTTGGACAGGTTTTGATTATAGAGGAGAACCGACTCCTTTTACTTGGCCTTCGGCAAGTTCGTTTTTTGGAGCGATGGATTTATGCGGATTTCCTAAAACAGCTTTTTACATTCATCAGGCTCAATGGATAAAAGACAAACCCATTATCAATATTGCACCTCATTGGAATTGGGTTGATAGCCTTGGAAAATCCATTAAAGTAATGGTGATGAGTAATGCAGATAGTTTGAAATTACTCTTGAATGGAAAAATGATTGCTGGACAAAAGGTTGATAAATACGACATGAATACTTTTTCTGTGCCTTTCCAAAAAGGAAAATTAGAAGCAGTCGGTTATAAAAATGGGAAAGAAGTAAGTAGAACAAAAGTAGAAACAAGTGATGAACCTTTTGCCGTGCAGCTTATACCAGACCGCTTATTTTTAAATGCTGATGGACAAGATGCCATGCCGATTACAGTAAAGGTCATTGATAAAAAGGGGAGAGAAGTTCCTACGGCTCAAAACCTTATTCAATTTAAGATAAAAGGAAGTGGAAAAATTATTGGTGTTGGTAATGGAAATCCCAATTCGCACGAATTAGAAAAAGTAAACCAGCGAAGCCTTTTTAATGGATTAGCCCAAGTAATTATACAAGCTGATGAGGATACCAACACAATTGAATTAGTAGCAAGTACAGAAGGCTTAAAACCATTTAGTTTGAGAATCCCATTGAGAAAAGCGACTATTATGCCTTATGTAAAAGTAATAAATCCAGTTATTGAATTAAATGAGTGGCATATCAGTGCATTTTCAGATAATAAACCTAATCCAACACAGGAAATAGCTGAGAATGATATGAATTCTTGGCTACCGACTAAATCTTCTCAATTACAGGCATTTACCGAAGGAAAATATGCACTATTACGAACGAGTTTTAGTTTAAACGATAATCTAAAAAATAGAAAATTGGTTTTTAAAAATCTTATTGGGAAAGCTGAATTTTGGCTGGATAATCAATTAATTTTCAAAAAAGATACTCATGAAAGTACAACGATAAGCATACCATTTAACGGACAGAATAAAAATTATAAGTTGGTGGTATTGATAGAAACAGAAAAAAATCAACGAGCAGGTTTAGGCGGACTTGTTACCATTGAGTAGTAGTCATTCTTCTTCATTACATTTAATTTGAGTACCAAAAAAGCCAATGATTACTGGCATAATCACTGGCTTTCAATACGCTGTTTTGGTCTGGCCACCAAAATAAGAGTATAATGCTTGTTTTATTTTTTAACCCAAAAACAAAACATACAAAAGTATGAAAAAATCTTTACAACCTTTGAAATCAATGGTATTTCAAGGAATAGTGCTTATTGGCACTACTTTAATGCCCGCTTTGGCTTTGGCAAAAAACGAATTGAATGTTTCTATCTCCTCAGTAAGTATTGTGAAGGAGACGATAACAGGTACTATTAAAGATGAAAAAAATGAACCCTTAATTGGTGCTTCAATCCTTGTAAAGGGAACTCGTTTGGGAACAATTACAGACAACAATGGCAAATTTACGCTTGATGTACCTGATGCAAATAGCGTTTTAATGGTAACAATGATTGGCTATAGCTCACAAGATATTGTCGTGGGAAATCAAAAAACCATTAATATCGTTTTAAAAGAAGACATTGCTTCATTAGACCAAGTAATCGTTACAGGTGTATTCGATAAACGTACCAGAATGGAATCATCGGTGGCAATTTCAGTCTTGAATTCAAAACAAATTGAATTACAAGCACCTACAAGTGCTGCTGAAATTTTAAAAAATATTCCCGGAATTTTTGTAAACTCTGCGGCTGGGGAAATCAAAAACGAAGTTTCGTCTCGTGGTTTTGGTGGCGTAAATGGATATTATTATGTTTCAATGCAAGAAGATGGACTTCCTGTTACGGGAGCTCAATACACCAATTATGCACCAGATTTTTTTCTTAGATCAGACCTTACTTTGGGTAAAGTAGAGGCTGTGCGTGGTGGAACTGCCTCTATTTTAGGGAATAACGCTCCAGGAGGGATTTTTAACTATGTTTCTAAAACGGGTACTTCTGAATTAAAGGCTGAAGTGAGAGCAAAATATGGACTTGAAGGGAATAAAGCCGCCAATCCATATTACAGAATGGATGCCAATATTGGCGGACCAATTGGTATATCAAATAGTCTTTACTTTAATATGGGAGGTTTTTATAGACAAAATGATGGTCCAAGATATTCGGGTTATCCGCTTAATAATGGTGGTCAATTCAAGGCAAATTTGATAAAACATCTGGGCAATGGTTCTTTAAAATTATATGTGAAATACCTTGATGATAAAAACTCATTTAACGATTTTTTGCCAACCGTTGATTTTAATAATCCAAGATTGGCTCCTGGTGTAACTGAAAATACTTCATTTTTATTACCTCCAATTAAGGCAACGTATTTTTTAAATGATTCAAAAACGCAGCAAACATTTAATTCTGCTGATAAAATTCATAATAAAGAATTTTCTATTGGGCTGAACGCTGATTTTGATTTGGGAAAAGGCTGGAATATTGATAACAAAATTAGAGTTTCTGATAAAAGTTCATACTGGAATAGTACACAAGTACCTTTTCCATTTGCTGTGGATGGTGTTACTTTTTATGGACTTAATGGTTGGGTTCCTAAATTTGGTCTTTACACTTTTTCAGATGCAGCTACGGGACAAACATTATTGACAGTTAATCAAGGATTTGGAGCTACTGGCTTAAAATTCACACCTACAGGTACATTGCCTGGAGCAGAAATACAAGCAAATTCTCTGATTTTTAATCCATTAGTTGTAAGTGATAATAAAGTAAAGGAATTAGTTGAACAATTAACAGTTACGAAGAAAATTGACAAAATGAGTTTCTCTGGTGGTTTGTATTATGTAGCTTCGGACATCAGCAGAACAACGACAGGAGCAGGTACAGCTTTCACTCAAATGCTCTCAAATTATCCCAAAGCTACTGTAATTACATTTACTGATCCTGCAACTGGACAAATTCAAAAATTGACTAATGCTGATGGAATTGTTGGTGGAAGCAACAAAAGTAACCCTGCCAGTTTGTTTGATGTAACTTTCAATCAAGCTGCTGTATTTTTAGGACATAATTGGGAAATATCACCGAAATTAAATTTTGATTGGGGTATTCGTTATGAAAGTATTCGAGTGAAAGGAACAAACCAAATAGGTACTTCATATAACTTACCAAACGGTGGAACAGATGGCGACCCATTAACGCTTTATGATAATACTGCTGGCAAGATTACGTCAAAATACGATTACGATAAAACGGTAAATACAACTTCATTTTCAACAGGGTTGAACTATAAAGTAAACGACGATTTTGCTTTGTATGGTCGTTATTCTTTAGGAAAAAAAGCTCCAGATGTCAGTATTTATCTTTCTATCAATACAGCTTCAAATTCAAATTTCTTAAACCCAATTGCTCAATCTACTCAGATGTATGAAATTGGTGCTAAGCTTAGAAGAGATAAACTAAGTTTATTCATCACACCTTTTTATAGTATTTTGGGTAATGTGCCTCAGCAAGCGTATGGACAAGAAACGGCAGATGCCTCATCTGCTTATTCAACAACAGTACTTTATAACAAAGCCGAAACAGTTGGTGTGGAATTAGAAGGAAATTATACAATTACCAAAAATGTCGGAATTAGAGGAAATGTTACTTTCCAAAAATCAACTGCTGTTGACTACAACGTTTGGGCATTAAATGGCAATGGAAAAGCTGATGATAAAATAGTGAGTTATTCAGGAAATGAAAACGAAAATGTACCACAAGCTTTAGCAAGAATATCACCTTACTGGAACTCAACTACGTTTTTTGCATCAGTGGATATGACCTATATGGGTAAAAGACAAGCCAATATTGCCAACGCATTTTACCTACCAGCCTTTACACAAACCAACATCAACTTGGGCTATAATGTAAATCAGCATTTATCGGTTCAAGCTAATATCAACAACGTTTTTAATAATTATGGCGTAATGGGTTGGGCTGGTACTGGCGGTTTTCCTGCTGCTTTGAATACTCAAGGTGTTACAAAAGCTTCAATCGAAGCCAATCCTAATGCAATATTTAACACTACGTCCTTACCGCCAAGGGCTTACTTTTTGACTTTGAGTTATAAATTTTAATGTTTAGGGAGAGTAATTACTCTCCCTAATTATCTTTATCATGAATAATTCTCGTAGAAAATCATGAAAAAAAATATCGGAGTAACAGCTTTGGGAACAACAGTTGGTTCTATCAAAAATCAAATTTATGCAACCGAAACCGAGCAAAGTAATAAGCTCAAAGGTCGCATTAATCATTCGGTCTGTCACTGGGTTTTTAACCCCATGTCTTTGGATGAACTCTGTATCGCTTCCAAAGAAATGGGTATTCAGTCTGTCGAAATCCTTGCTGTAGATACTTTTCCTACGCTACAAAAACATAATCTTGTTTGCGGCATGGTATCGGGTATTGGGCAAGGTTGGGGCATCGAAAAAGCTTGGAATAAAATTGAAAACCATGAAGGATTAACAAAATTCTATCATTACCTCATTGATGAAACAGCCAAGGCTGGTTTCAAAAATATCATTTGTTTTTCAGGAAATAGAGATGCAAGTATCAATGACCAGCAAGGTTTGGAAAACTGTGCAATCGGACTGAAAAAATTGATGCCTTATGCGGAGAAAAATGGTATAAATATTATGATTGAATTACTCAACAGTAAAGTTGATCACCCCAATTATATGTGCGACCATACCGAATGGGCAGTTGAACTTTGTAAGAAAGTCGATTCACCCAATTTCAAAATTGTGTATGACATCTACCATGCTCAAATCATGGATGGAGATATAATTGCCACCATTAAAAAGTATCATCCATATTTTGGACATTACCATACTGGCGGAGTACCAGGCAGGCATGAAATAGATGCTTCACAAGAATTGAATTATCCTGCTATTATGGAAGCCATCGTAGAAACAGGCTATCAAGGCTTCGTAGCACAAGAGTTTATTCCTAAAAGAGAGGATAAAATCGCCTCATTAAAGCAAGGTGTTATGCTTTGTGACGTTTAAACTCAATATGATAGGATACTAAATAAGGATATTTCCAAAATCATAAATCTCAAAATCATGAAAATTAAACAGTTTTTCTTGGGCATAAGTATCCTATCTGGATTTGCCATATCTTCTTTTGCTCAAAATACACAAAGCTCACAGGCAAAATCCATCAACTTAAAACAAATGAAGTTGATTGGGCAAGTGGACGAACGCTATCAGTCTTTTAATGTAGAAATGTGTGAAGTAATTGGAGGCGATTTCTGGATTCCTTATAATTTGATAGACTCTGTCAGAAAAACTTCTAAAAAAACGGGTTTTGCCGCTTTGAAATGGAAAATTGAGCCAATCAATTTATATGAGAAAAAGCTCAGAAACTTAGCATCTGCTTTAGGACCAACTTATGTAAGAGTAAGTGGAACTTGGGCAAATGCGATTTATTTTCAAGACAACGACGAAGCACCTTTGGCAAATCCGCCAGCAGGTTTTAAAAATATCCTTACTCGCAGCCAGTGGAAAGGAGTTGTAGATTTCTGTAAGGCAATTGATGGCAAATTGGTGAGTTCGTTTCCCATAAGTGAAGGCGTAAGAGATAAAGATGGCAATTGGTCGCCGAAATATGTAAAATCTATCATGGATTACACAAAGTCAATCGGTGGCGAAATCGTAGCGGCAGAAATGTTCAACGAACCTTCACACGCCAATCATGGCGATGCCCCAAAAGGCTATAATGGAGAAACCTACGCAAAAGATTTTTCTGTATTTGAAGAATTCTCTAAAAAAGAGTTTCCCAACATGAAAATTTTAGGGCCAGGCTCTACGGGTGAAGGCGGTATTTTGCCTTCTGGTTTAGATATTCCTATTGATAAAATATTGGGAGCTTCGCCAAAACCTACGTTTGAGGTATTTACTTATCATTACTATGGCACAGTGTCGCAACGCTGCATGGGCGGGCAAAAGCCTGCTATGGCATTGACGAACGAATGGTTGAGTAAAACAGAAAAAGGGCTTGAGTTTTATCAAAATGTAAGAGATAAATATATGTCAAACACGCCTATTTGGTTGACCGAAACAGCCGAAACGGCTTGTGGGGGTAATCCGATGGCGGCTACTTATATTGATACTTTTCGCTATTTAGAACAATTGGGACGACTTGCCAAAAAAGGTGTACAAGTAGTGATGCACAATACTTTAGCTCGAAGTGAATACGCTTTACTCGACCACGATACGCATACACCAAGACCCAACTATTGGGCGGCATTATTATGGAATAAATTGATGGGGACTCAGGTATTTGAAGCAGGAACATCAACAGATGGTGTAGATATTTTTGTTCATAATTTAAAAGGAAAATCAAACGGAAGAGCCGTTTTAGTAGTAAATACAAATGATAAAAATGCTTCCATTGAAGTACCTTCTGGCGGAAAAATATATTTGCTCACTGCTGAAGAACTCCTTACTAAAAAAGTAAAACTCAATGGAAAGGAATTATTACTTACAAAAGATGACACTATTCCAACTATTAAAGGAGAAACAGTAAAAAAGGGGAATGTACAACTACCAGCTCATAGTATTGCTTTTCTGGCTTTTTCAAAGATTTAATAGCTTATTTAAGGAAATTTTAAATTTCACAGATAGCAAATGAATATTGAATGTACTTATTCATTTGCTATCAAAAGTTGATCTTGTTGTTTTAATCTATAAAATTTTATACAAAATAGCGTTATTAGCTAATAAACATTTTCCCAATTCTACAGCTTTAGTATTAATGCTCTGCTATACTTTCTTCCTGCTTTCACACACATTTCCTATATTTTCTCCTGATTTTATTAATATTTAGGGTGTTTCTTTCACAATTTTACGTTCACTGAACATTTGGAGTGGAGATATGATGATATGTGCTACTTAATTTTTTATCGATTTACTTACTTTACAACCACAAAAAAGTACTCAGATAAAAACAATCATATTTAACAATCTCATGAAAAAAATCAATCATCTTATTCCTCCTTTTAATTGTAAAAATGACTGCTCTAAATTCTCTCAGAACTTTTTTGTAAAGACTGATTATTAGATTCTTGGACTGCTCCTGATTTCTTATTTGGAGCAGTTTTCTCTAAAATTATTTCCAAAAGAGGAAGGTCGAAGTAAAGGAAAGAGATTTAACATAATGTAAATTAAAACGAATCATCAATTAACATATTTATAACAAAAAATTATGGATTATTGCAAAATAACAAAACCTATTTGTAGCACATTATTATTTTGTGCTTTATCTACTCATCTGTCTTTTGGTCAGAATAAAACTCAATCGCTAAAATCGGCTTATCAAGAAGATTTTCTGATAGGCACAGCCTTAGGAACTGAACATATTCTGGAAAGAAATGAAAAAGCAAATGTGTTGATTAAGCGAGAATTTAATGCAATTACTCCTGAGAACATCATGAAATCTCAACTGATTCATCCTACACCCGATCGTTATAATTTTGATTTAGCGGATAAATATGTTGAGTATGGTCAGAAAAATGAGATGTATGTAGTGGGGCATACTTTGGTTTGGCATTCACAATTACCAGCTTTTGTCGCTAAAATTAAAAATGCTGACTCAGTACGTATATTTATGACCGAACATATTAATACAGTTGCAGGAAGGTATGCGGGCAAGATTAATAGTTGGGATGTTGTGAATGAGGCTTTGAATGAGGACGGAACATTACGCAAATCTGTTTTTTTGAATAAACTGGGCGAAGGCTATATCAAAGAAGCTTTTGAATTGGCTGCCAAAGCTGACCCAAATGCGTCTCTGTACTACAACGATTATAATATTGAGCAACCAGCCAAACGAAAAGGAGCGATTGAACTTATCAAAAAATTGCAAGCAAGTGGTACGAAAATAGACGGAGTTGGTATTCAAGGACATTGGAGTATCAAAACGCTTAATCTGAAGGACATAGAAGACTCAATTATTGAATTTTCAAAATTGGGCATCAAGGTGGCTTTCACCGAACTAGACCTTACTGTATTACCTAACCCTTGGGATTTACGAGGGGCTGATGTTAATCAACGATTTGCAGAAAGCCCTGAGATGAATCCTTATAAAGATGCTTTACCCGATTCTGTTCAGACAGCTCTTGCCAATCGTTATACCGATATTTTCAAGCTTTTCTTGAAACACAGAGACAAAATTAGTAGAGTAACTTTTTGGGGAGTTGACGATAGTCACTCATGGTTAAATGGTTTCCCAATCCGCAATCGTACCAATTATCCTTTGTTGTTCGATAGAGCTTTAGAGCCTAAAAAAGCATATCAGGCTGTATTGAATCTAAAAACTGCAAAATAATTTAAGAACGATGAACACAAATAAAGAGGTACAAAAACTATCAGTTTTGGAGAAAATTGGCTACAGTCTTGGAGATTTAGCCGCCAATCTGATATTTCAAACATTGATGACTTTTTTGGCATATTTTTATACTGATGTCTATAAAATACCCGCAGGGAAAGCCAGTTTAGTCATTTTTACAGGGGGAATCATTGGTGCATTTTTTAATGTAGCAATGGGTTTAATTGCCGATAGGACCAATACTCGTTGGGGAAAATTTCGCCCTTGGATACTTTGGACTTCCATTCCTTTTGGCGTAATAGCTCTTTTAGCATTTTCTACGCCCAATTTTAGTGAAGATGGTAAAGTGATTTACGCATTAATTACCTATTTATCACTAGTACTTGTTTATTCTGCGAATAATTTACCTTACTCTGCTTTAAGCGGCGTAATGACAGGCGATATGGCCGACCGCAACAGTTTATCTTCGTATAGATTTGTAGCTGTGATGGTCGCTCAATTTATCATTCAATCTTTATTATTACCTCTTGCTATTTCACTTGGACACGGCGACAAGGCTGTTGGTTTTGAAAAAGTAATGTTTTTCTTTGCTACAGTTGGCGTCGCCTGTTTTTTAATTACATTTCTTACTACCAGAGAAAGAGTAATTCCTGCCAAACAAGAGAAAAGTAGCGTAACACAAGACCTTTCCGACTTGGTGAAAAATCGTCCTTGGGTAATTATGCTTGCCTTAACAGTGCTGATTTTCATTACTTTATCGCTAAAAGGCGGAATGTATATTTACTATTTCAAATATTATTTGAATCCTGTAGCACAGGCTACTTTCTTGCAAGAAATAGGTTTTAATCATTTTATCGAAGGCTTAAATCAATTTATTACTGGTTTAGGATTAGGAAAATTTGAATGGCCAGAAGATGCTCCAACCTCAGCCAATAGTTTATTTAATGCTGGTGGAATTATCATGATGATTGTGGGAATTATGTTCTCAAAACCTTTGGCTGATAAATTTGGAAAGCGTAACGTTTTTGGCATATTCCTTACACTTTCAGCTTTATGCTTAATTCTATTTAATTTTTATTCAAGAGATTCCATCGGAAGTGTGTTTGTTACGCAATTACTTCATGGCTTTACTTATGGTGTAACGATTCCATTACTTTGGGCAATGATTGCCGATGTGGCAGATTATAGCGAATGGAAAAATAACCGTAGAGCTACGGCAATTATATTTTCGGCAATGATTTTTGGTTTAAAAGCAGGTTTAAGTATTGGCGGTGCTATCGGAGCTACCTTGTTGTCGAGGTCGGGATATATTGCTGAAAAAACTGAACAAACAGCTGAAGCAGTATCCGGTATTATAATGTCAGTAAGTATTTATCCGGGAATCATTTTCATTTTAGGAGCCATTTTGGTCATTTGGTATGAAATTGACAAAGCCATGGAATTGAAACTTGAAAAAGAACTAAAAGAGAGAAGAAACGCATAAAATTGTAGAAAAATGCCAGAAGTAAGCATAGAACATATTGATTTTGAGGAATTGAATCGTAAAGCAATTTCTCAACCCCTTGTAAAACATATTTATACTGCCGACCCATCGGCGCATGTTTTTAATGGTAAAATTTATATTTATCCTTCACACGATATTGAAGCTGGAATTCCTTTTGATGATTTAGGAAGCCATTTTGCGATGGAAGATTATCATGTAATTTCGATGGATTCTATCTCAAGCGAAGCTGTTGATAATGGTGTTGCTCTTCAGGTAAAAGATGTTCCGTGGGCAGAACGACAAATGTGGGCTCCTGATGCAGCTCATAAAGATGGGAAATATTACCTGTATTTTCCAGCCAAAAAAGCAGATGATATTTTTCAGATTGGCGTAGCGGTGGCTGATTCTCCCGTAGGGCCATTTGTGGCAGAACCATTGCCTATTGAAGGAAGTTATTCAATTGACCCTGCCGTTTTTGAAGACAAAGATGGTTCTTTTTATATGTATTTTGGTGGACTTTGGGGCGGACAACTTCAAAGCTATCGTAACAATCAATACTCCGCCGAAAATCAAGAGCCTAAAGCTGATGAAGTTGCCCTTAATCCATTGGTAGCCAAACTTAGCGATGATATGCTTGGCTTTGCGGAAGCTCCAAAAGAAGTATTGATTTTGGATGAAAATGGTAATCCATTATTGGCTGGCGATACAGAAAGACGTTTTTTTGAGGCATCTTGGATGCACTTTTATCAAGGAAAGTATTATTTCTCGTACTCTACGGGTGATACACATTTGCTTTGTTATGCTACGGGCGATAATCCTTATGGTCCATTTACCTATCAAGGTCGAATTTTGAATCCTGTGGTTGGTTGGACGACGCATCATTCTATTTGTGAAGTAGATGGAAAATGGTATTTATTTTATCATGATTCAAGTCTTTCAGAAGGAGTAACACATCTACGCAGTGTAAAAGTTACAGAAATTACTTATGATGTTGAAGGAAAAATTCAGACAATTGAGCCTTACATTCATTAAGTTGAGTATAAATGATAAAGAGATTTTTGTTTCCAATACTATTATTTATAAATGAATCTATAGGCTTTTTATCCGAAAGAGAAACCCAATTTTATTTAAATATATAAGTTAAAATTTACCTACATGAAAAATACTATTTTTAAATACTTACCTTTTTTAAGTATTATATTTTCCCTCATTTCAACTGAGATTTATGCCCAAAGTAATGCTTCATTTTACGATGAAGTAAAAACTTTTGTCAATCCAGTTTTACCCGGTGACCATCCTGACCCAACAATGATAAAAGTCGGAGACGATTTTTATCATTGTGGCTCAAGTTTTCATTTTACTCCTTACATGCCGATTTATCATTCTAAAGACCTTGTTCATTGGAAAGTAATCAGCCGTGTATTACCGCCACAAAAAGCTACTTGGGTAACCGACCGACCTTCGGCTGGTACTTGGCAAGGAGCAATTACTTATTTTTATGGTTCTTATTGGATTTATTTTTCAGCAAATGGACAATGGTTTTCAAAAGCAGATTCTCCATTAGGCCCTTGGACTGAACCCGTTCAAGTAAAATCTAATCCTAAAACTGGACCTTTGGGTTATGATAATTCAATCTTTGTGGATGATGACGGAAAGCCTTATATGGTCATTAAAAATGGACAAAAAACAAATCGTTTGCAAGAATTAGGAAAAGATGGACAACTTACGTCTTCTGTAATTGACCTTGATTGGATAAACGCTAAACTACAATACAGTTGGGCAGAAGGTCCAGTAATGTGTAAGCGAAATGGTTATTATTATTACTTCCCAGCTGGGGATGTTTCAGGAGGACAATACGTACTTAGAGCTACTGCTCTTACCAGTGATTCTACCAAATGGGAACGCCTTGGCGAATTTTTCAAACCTATAACAGATGCTAAAACTGGCTTCCGTCGTCCTAATCATATTTCTGCACCAATTCAGTTGGCAGATGGTACTTGGTGGACAATTGGACAGAGTTATGAAAAATACGACGGAGACGATTGGTCGGGCTTGGGTCGCCAAACGTCCTTATATCCAGTTATTTGGGAAGGCGACAGACCTTGGGGAATGGCACCAACAACATTACCAATTGTTAAACCAGCTCTTCCTACATCCGAAACTTTGTGGAGAAGTGTAGATTCTGATGAATTTGACCAAACTTCTTTGGCACTAAGCTGGCATTTTCTCAGTAAAAAAGATGCCAATACGAATAGATATTCTTTGGAAACAAGAAAAGGCTGGTTACGCCTAAGTCCAGATAGTGCTAGAACAAGTATCGTACAAAAAGAAACCGACCACTATTATTCTGCTGTGACAAAAGTTGATATAAATGCTTCATTGTCAAATCAAAAGGCTGGAATTTATATGAGTAATGGCGCCCAAACTGTATTTGCACGTCTTTATAGTGGCTTTGATAATGGTCAAAAAATTATCTTTCAATTCGATAAAACTTCTTATTCAATTCCAAACACCTTTGGAAATATAGTTTGGTTAAAAGTAACCAGAAATCAACATGATTTAACAGCTTTCGCAAGTGCCAACGGTAAGAATTGGGTTAAAATCGGAGAAAGCATTAGCCTTGTTAATCTTGACAAAACGCAACCTAATTACAATTCTTGGGTTGGTACAAGTATCGGTTTATTTGCCGAAGGAAAATCTGCCGATTTTGACTTTTTTGTTTGTAAAGATGGTTTTTCAGAGATTCCAGTTATTGGGTATAGTAATTATTATGGTGTAGAAAAAGTAAAAATTGGCAAAGAAGAAGCCATTACTAATAATTCAAATTTAGGAGGTTGGTTGATGATTTCTGGAGTTGAATTAGGTAATAAAAGTAAATCTGCCTCGGAAATTCAAGTTCAAATGACTGCAAAAAGTACTGGGAAAATAGAGATTTGGCTTGATGATTTAAGAACAGGGAAACAAATTGCTACTATTCCCTTTACTGAAACGAATGATTCTTGGAAAACACTTACACAAAAAGTAAAAGGTATTTCAGGACATCATGATGTTTTTATCAAATTTCCGAAAGAGCAAAGCAAATTATTAAATATCAAAAGTATCCAGTTTAAATAAAATGGAAATGAAAAGAGTATATTTTTTAATAATAATCGGTCTATTTGTTTCGAGTTTCAATGCTTTTTCACAAGACAAAAACTTTTATATTTTCCTTAGTTTTGGGCAATCCAATATGGAAGGGAATGCCAAATTTGAAGCTCAGGATACTGTAAATGTCGATAGCCGTTTTCAAGTGCTAGAAGCAGTAGATTGTCCCAATTTAGGTAGAAGTAAAGGCAATTGGTACACTGCTGTACCGCCTTTATGTCGTTGTCGTACAGGACTTACGCCTGTTGACTATTTTGGAAGAGCCATGCTTGCTAACCTTCCTGAAAATGCCAGAATAGGCGTTATCAATGTTTCGATTGGAGGCTGTAAAATAGAACTTTTTGATAAGGATAACTATGAATCGTATGTAGAGAAGTCTCCAAATTGGTTGAAAAATATGGTGAAAGAGTACGATGGAAATCCTTATGGTAGATTGGTAGAAATGGCAAAAATAGCACAAAAAGATGGCGTGATTAAAGGCATTTTGTTGCACCAAGGAGAATCTAATACCAACGATTCGCTATGGACAAAAAAGGTGAAGTTAGTGTACGATAATTTAATGAAAGACCTTCATCTGAAGCCTAAAAAAGTACCTTTGTTAGCAGGAGAAACCGTAAATGCTGACCAAGGAGGTATTTGTGCTAGTATGAATAAAATCATTGCGACCTTACCAGAAACCATTAAAAATGCATATGTTATTTCATCAAGTGGTTGTACAGATGCAGCAGACAACCTCCATTTTGATGCAGCGGGTTATCGTGAATTAGGCAAACGTTATGCTGAAAAGATGCTTTCACTGATGGGATTTTAATCGGTGAAGCCTATTATCAAACAATGTTTGATAATGTGTTTTTGATATATAACCAACAAAATCCATCCAGTATCTGGTTGGATTTTTTTATTTAGTTAGTTGAAAATCTATTGCTATTGTAAGCCTTGATATAGCCTTTTTTAATGTTCAAGGTTTCACTATGTTAAATTTCTTTTGAGGTTTCTACTTGCTATCCTTTCTATTGATAAACCAATAATATCGACTTTATAGACCCCAAATACAATTAAATGAGTTCCGTTTTCAGGTACCTTACTTCTGATAATTCAAAAAAAGACTCCTAATTGTCCAACTTTTTAAGTCGAATTCTTCGCTTTGATTGCTTAGAAAATAAGACTAAAAAACACAGTCTGAACAACGATTTCTTTAATTACTGAATAGCCCAAATTAATTCTAAATGAAGTAAATGTTATGATGTATTACGTATATGGTTTTTCCCCTTTTTTGAACGAATCACGGGTAATTTTAGCAAAAGTGTTCTATAGAGGCTGTTTTATTTAACAATAATGGTGTTAAATAGACACTTTCCAAGATTACTGAACATTTGTAATAGATATTTAGTGATTAGTGCTACTCTATTTTTTAGTCATCAACTTACTTTGCAAAAGTAATTTCATATTATTTATTAAATGAATCATATTTATTTACCTATGAAACAATTCAACCTAACTATTTCAATCACTCGAAAAAAACTGTACTTAGTTGTATGGTGCGTGTCGCTTTTGATTGGATTTTCGGGCTTTTCGTTAAAAGCTCAAACAGTGAAAGGGACTGTTAAGTCTGCTTCTGGAGAAGGAATTCCCGGAGCAACCGTTAGTGTCAAGGGGACTAACCGTGGAGTTAGTGCGAGTAAAGATGGCGTATTTTCAATTGCTTGTTCTTCAAAATCAATTTTGATTTTTAGCTCAGTTGGCTATAAAACACAAGAGATTTTGGTTGGTAACAAAACAAGTATTGATGTCGTGTTGGAGGAATTCCAATCTGCTTTAGATGAAGTGGTAGTGGTAGGTTACGGGAAGCAAAAGAAAGAAGGTGTTGTTGCTTCTGTTACCCAAACTACTGGCAAAGAACTTGAACGAGCAGGAGGGGTTTCAAGTATTGGTGCAGCGTTGACGGGGAATGTGCCGGGCTTAATTACCAATGCGAGTACTGGTCTTCCAGGGGCAGAAGATCCACAGATTCTTATTCGTGGTCGTAGTTCTTGGAACAACTCAGAACCACTCATTTTAGTGGATGGTGTAGAGCGTCCAATGACTAGTGTGGATATTAGTTCTGTAGAAACAGTTACTGTTTTGAAAGATGCTTCGGCAACAGCGGTTTTCGGTTCGAGAGGTGCAAATGGTGTAATTTTGATTACAACCAAACGTGGTAAAACGGGTAAAGCTTCTATCAGAGCTACCATAAATACTATCGTAAAAGCGCCCTCTAAATTACCCCAAAAGTATGATTCTTATGATGCGTTAAGAATTAGAAATGAGGCAATCGAATACGAACTTGTGACAAGACCTGAAGGATGGAGAGATTACTTGCCTCAGGATATTCTTAACAAATATCGTAATCCAGCTGATTTAGCAGAAGCAGAACGTTATCCAAATGTTGACTGGGAAAAAGCATTATTTAATGATTATGCTATTTCTAACAATGCCAATTTGAACATTAGCGGTGGAACTAATCTAGTGAAATACTTCACCAGTGCAGATTTCTTACAAGAAGCCGATTTGTTTAAAGTCTATGACAACAAAAGGGGATATCAGCAAGGCTTTGGTTTCAACCGTTTGAATGTTCGTAGTAATTTGGACTTTCAATTAACGCCAAGTACGCTCTTCAAAACTAACCTTTCGGGTTCTTATGGAGTACGAAAAAGTCCATGGGGATTCTCTGGAAGTCAATATGGCCCTTGGATTGATGCCTACAATGCAGCACCTGATTTGTTTTTGCCGAAATACACAGATGGCTCATGGGGTTTTTATGCTCCTAACCAAGCAAGAGCTGAAAACTCGGCATTGAGCCTTGCTATTGGCGGTTTGCAGTATCAAACTACTGCCCGCATAACGACAGATTTTACTTTAGATCAAGATTTGGATATGCTTGTGAAAGGTTTGAGAGCATCAGGGACAGTTTCTTTGGATAATACTTTTGTAGAATCAGACCGTGGAGTAAACGACCTTTACAACGGTACTCAACGTAAGTGGGTAAATCCTGAAACAGGAGTTGAAACCTTCCAACAAGCTGTTGATGGTATTACAGGTTTTGATTTTCAAGAAGGTATCAAATGGTCGCCATCAGCGGGAAGTATTGGTGCAAGTCAACGACGCTTGTTTTATCAATTACAGCTTAATTACAACAAAACCATTGCAGGTTTGCACAATATAACCTTAATGGGTTTAACGAACAGAAACGTGTTTGCGAATGGTAGTACCATTCCTTCTTACAGAGAAGACTGGGTATTTAGAACTACTTATACATTCAATAATAAGTACACTGTTGAGTACAACGGAGCTTATAATGGTTCAGAACAATTTGCAAAAGACTACCGTTTTGCCTTTTTCTCTTCTGGAGGAGCTAACTGGGTTATATCGAATGAAAAATTCATGAATTCGGTGAAATTTGTCAACTCGATGAAACTTCGTATGTCTTACGGACAAACAGGTTTTGATAATCTAGGAGTAAGATGGCCATACTTAGAACAATGGGCTTATGGCGGAAGGTCAAGATTAGGCGTTACGGGTGAAGGTGCGGAACAAAGCCCTTATACTTGGTATTCGCAAGCTACAGTAGGTAACCCAACTGTACAATGGGAAGAATCAGAGAAATTCAATTTGGGTTTAGATTTTGAACTTTTCAGAGGTTTTGTAAAAGGTAAAGCTGACTTTTTTCAAGATAACAGAAGTAAAATTTTGTTGACAGGAAGACAAGATGTACCAAGTTATTTTGGGGCATCACCGCCAGTAGCCAATTTAGGTGCTGTTAAAGCAAGTGGTTATGAATTTGAACTTCATTTGAATAAAAATGTAGGGAAGTTTCGTTTGTGGGCAGACCTTAACATGACCCATACTCAAAACAAAATTTTAGAACGTGCCACGCCAGAATTGCTTCCAGATTATCAGAAGCCAGAAGGAATGCAAATTGACCAAACTTATTCTTATGTAAGTAAAGGGCTGTATAATAGTTGGGATCAGTTATATGGAAGTGCGATGCACAACGTAAATGATAATCAAAAGCTATTAGGCAATTATTATTTGGTTGATTACAATGGAGACGGAGTGATTGATACGCAAGATAGAATTCCTTACGGACATACAGGTTGGCCGCAGAATACCTACAATGCTACTTTAGGTTTAGACTGGAAGGGATTATCAGCTTTTGTACAGTTTTATGCTGTCAATAATGCTACTCGTCAAGTAGTTTTCACAAGTTTAAGTTCACAGAGCCATACGGTTTATCAAGAAGGAGCATACTGGTCGCCATCAAATCCTAGTGGAACACCTATTCCACGTTGGTTATCAACTCCTTTTGGAGACTATAGAGGTAATCAGTATATGTACGATGGCTCTTATGTTAGATTAAAAAATGCTGAAATAGCATACACATTAACTCCAGAACTTAGTAGAAAATTAGGACTTAGTAGTCTGAGAATCTATCTGAATGGTAACAACCTTATTGCTTGGAGCAAAATGCCAGACGATAGAGAGTCGAATTTTGCTGGTACTGGTTGGGCTTCACAAGGAGCTTATCCTACAGTAAAGAGATATAACTTGGGTTTAAACATTACTTTCTAATTAACAAAATCATGAAAAAGAGCATAAAACTTTTGTGTGTAGCTGTAGTTTGTTCTATGACTTTTGGCGTTACTTCATGCTCAGATTTTTTGGATCGTGATCCTCAATCTCTGGTATCTGAAAAAGACGCCTTTAAAAACTTTGTAAATTTTCAGGGCTTTACGGAAGAACTCTACCATACTATTCCAGATTTTTCTAATGGTTATTGGACTAACTCTTGGAACTGGGGTGAGGATGAAATTCAATCGACAGCTCAAAATTTTCACTTTGGTGTAAAAATTGATAATGGTGATTTTTGGGGCTGGCAACGCAATTTTGACGGCTGGCAAGCAGGTTGGATGGATCGTAACACTAATATAACCAACGATGACCGCTTTGCAAAATCACTTTGGGGTTTAGGCTGGTATGGTATCCGTAAGGCAAATTTGGGTTTAGAAAATATTGATAAACTGACTGATGCTACTCAAGAAGAAAAAGACTTAATCAAAGGTCAACTCTTGTTTTTCAGAGGATGGTATCACTTTATGTTTATGCAGTATTTTGGAGGACTTCCTTATATTGATAAAGTATTACCGGGTGACCAAAAGTTGACTTTACCACGTCTTAAATACAGCGAGTGTGCTGATAAAGCCGCAGCGGATTTTAGAGAAGCTGCTAATTTATTACCAACTAACTGGGACAATACAACGGCAGGTAAAAGAACATTGGGTAAAAACACCTTGCGTATTAACAAGATTATGGCACTTGGCTATTTGGGTAAAAATTATCTTTGGGCAGGTAGTCCATTGATGAATTCTGTCTCAGGTGGAAGTACTGCTTACAATGCAGAATATTGCAAAAAAGCAGCAGATGCCTTTGCTGAATTACTCAATTTATGTGAAAGTGGCGAAGCACCTTACCGCTTGGTACCTTTTGCACAATATTATACAAACTTTTATACGACTGGGCAGAACTGGCAAATTCCGGGTGGAACAGAAGCTATTTTCCGTGGTCCTTATTATGGTGCGAATAGCTCAAACTGGGGAACAAGTAAACAATATAGCCCGCTCGTTATCAGTGAAGGCGATGTGAAATTCTTGCCAACAGCCAATTATGTTGACAATTATGGAATGGCAAACGGATTACCTATTAAAGATATTACCAAAGCTGACTCAGAATCTGGCTATAATCCAGAATATCCTTGGAAAGGCAGAGACCCACGTTTTTACAATGACATTGTTTTTGATGGTGTGAGAATGGTAGCAGGAAGTATTCCAAATGCCGCTGAAGTGAACAACCGTTATGCCAATTTACATACTGGAGGTTCTTATCGTGATATTGCTACAGGTAGCCGTACAGGATATTTATTATTCAAGTTTGTTCCAAGAACTGCAAACAAGTATGACCAAGGATATGGTTATGATAAAAGTCTTAACATTCACTTGCCATATATGCGTTTAGCAGATATTTATTTGATGTATGCTGAAGCTGCTGCACAAGGCTATGGTTCGGCGATGGGCAAATCTGGAACTTATTCTAAAACTTCAGTAGATGCCATCAACGTGATTAGAGATAGAGCAGGAGTAGGACACGTAGATGCTAAGTTCTTGGGTTCTTTGGATGTTTATATGGAAGAATTAAGACGTGAACGTGCTGTTGAACTTTCATTTGAGGGACATCGCTTCAATGACCTTCGTCGTTGGTTGATGATTTCTAAAAACCCTTATACACTTAAGAAATCAATTGAATTTGATAGAGCTGCTGCACTTGATCCTGCAAAAGACCCTAAAGAAAACAGAGTTTTGAACATCAGAGAGTCTGTTATTTTAGAACGCAAATTTACCGCAAAACATAACTGGTTGCCACTAAAGGTTAATGACGTGAATTTGTATCTGGAGTTTGCTCAGAACCCTGGTTGGTAATGGGAGGCAAATCATATAATGAGATAATCAATAGATAAACGAACAAGAAATGAAGTTTATAAAAATAATTATGGTTTTATGTGCATTGCTGGCTTTTTCAAAAGCTACGATAATGGCACAGAATACCTCGACGATTAACATGAAAGCCACCGTGGTTGGCTCTAACAAACAACCCGTTGTTGGGGCTATCGTAAGTAGCTCTGACGAAATCGGAAAAGCTGTTACCACAGATGCTTTGGGTACTTTCAGTATTGAAATCCCTAAAAATGAGGTGTTATCAATTGCTGCGAAAGGTTTTAAAACTAAATATATTACTGCGAACCAACAAATTGGTGAAATCATCATTGCACCCGAAGAAAACCAAGAACAAGTAAGTCTTGCTTTTCGCAATGTCGATAAACAAGATTTACTTGGGGGAATATCTTCTGTAAATGTGAAGGAGCTTTTGAAAAAGAATTACTTTACGTACACACTAGACGGTATGGAGTCTTTCATTCCCGGATTTAATGGAAATAGTAACTGGGGAATGGGAAGCTATATGTTTATGATAGATGGTGTACCTCGTGAAACAGGAAATGTAATGCCCACAGAGATTGATCAAATTGTGTTTCTGAAAGGAGCTAACGCTGTGGCATTGTACGGTAGCCGTGCTGCCAAAGGCGTAGTAAATGTAATTACAAAAAGAGGTGTTGCAGGTCAAAGTCGATTTGACCTTAGAGTTAACAGTGGTGTGAACGTTCCTAGAGCTTACCCTAAATATTTGGGTTCAGCAGAGTATATGACTTTGTATAATGAAGCACGTAGAAATGATGGATTGACGAACTTGTATTCTGAATCAGATATTTATAATCATGCTTCAGGAATCAACAAATACCGTTATCCAAACATAGATTTTTACTCACAAGACTATCTTAAAAGTGCTTTTGGAACTTATGACGCAACTGCCGAAATTTCAGGTGGAAATGAAAGAGTTAAGTATTATACCAACTTAGGCTTTACAACATCTGGTTCTCTTTTGAACTTCGGAGAAGCTAAAAATAATAATAACTCAGACCGTCTTAATTTTCGTGGAAATATCGATGTTAACCTGAACGAATTCATAAGCTTGAATGCTGATGCTACGGCTATCTTTTATACTGGTCGTGGCGTAAATGCTAATTTTTGGAGTAGTGCAACAACTGTTCGTCCGAATCGTTTTGCTCCATTAATTCCACTTAGCCTGATTGAAAAAGAGGATGCTGCATCACAGCTTTTAATTCAAAATAGTAATAATATCATTGATGGGCAATACTTACTTGGAGGTACTCAGTTAGACCAAACAAACCCGATTGCTACTATTTACTCTGGTGGGAACAATCAGTATGCTAATCGTCAATTCCAATTTAATACGGGGATTAAAGCCGACCTCAAAAATGTATTAAAAGGCTTGAGTTTCAAATCTAATTTTGCAGTTGACTATGCTACTGAATACACATTGGCGTATAATTATTCTTATGCTACTTATGCCCCAACTTGGAATAACTATAGCGGAACGGACTTAATTAGTAGTCTTACTGTTTATAATCAAGATGCAAAATCTGGAACTCAGAACGTGTCTGGAAATAGATACCGCCAAACGATTGCATTTTCAGGACAGTTAAATTATGAAAGAACCTACAACGAAAGCCATCATTTATCCGCTATTTTATTAGCGAATGGTTTTCAGCAATCAGAATCTGCAATTTACCACAAAACCAGCAATGCCAATTTAGGATTTTTAGCTAGCTACAATTATAAGCATAAGTATTACATGGATTTGAGTACTGCTTATATCCATTCGGCTAAGCTTCCACCAAGTAATCGTCAAGCATTTTCTCCGTCAATTTCTTTAGGTTGGAGATTGAGTCAAGAAGGTTTTCTTAAAAATTCTAACGTAGTCGATGATTTAAAACTGACAGCTTCTGCAAGTATTTTACATACAGATTTAGATATTCCAAATTACTATTTATACCAAGGTGTTTACACTGGTGCAGGTTCATGGTATGGTTGGAAAGATGGTACGGGTATTCAAGCAACTGAATCAAGAAGAGGAGACAATCCGAACATGACATTTCCTAAAAGAGAAGAAATTAATGTAGGATTTGAAGGCTCGTTTTTCAAACGATTATTGACAGTAAACGGAACATTCTTTGTGAATAAAATTTCTGGAAATATCATTCAGGCATCTGTTTTATTCCCAAGTTATTTTACAACTGGTTTTCCTGTTTCTTCTTTTATTCCTTATGTAAATTATAACGAAGACAAGCGTGTTGGTTTTGATTTCGGTGCTACATTGAATAAAAAATATGGTGAAGTAAATTGGACTTTGGGCGTGAATGGTACATACTATCAAACCACTGCTACTAAAAGAGCTGAACTATACGAAGATGATTATCAAAATCGTCAAGGAAAACCACTTGATGCTATGTGGGGCTTACAAAGTTTAGGATTATTCCAAGACCAAGCAGATATTGTAAATTCTCCATCGCAAACATTCGGACAAGTAAAACCTGGAGATATTAAATACAAAGACCAAAATGGCGATGGTATTATCAATGGTCAAGACGAAGTATTTTTAGGAAAAGGTGGTTGGTTTGGAGCTCCGCTTACTTTAGGAGTAAATCTTACTGCTCAGTGGAGAAAGCTTACTTTCTTTGCAATGGGTGTTGGTCGTTTCGGTGCTAATGGAATGCGTAATAGCTCGTACTTCTGGGTAGATGGTGAAGATAAGTATTCTGAAGTAGTGAGAGATAGATGGACGGAAGAAACAAAACAAACGGCTAAATATCCAAGATTAACTACTTTAACAAGTGATAACAACTATCGTCCATCGGATTTCTGGATTTATAAAACGAATCGTTTTGACTTAGCGAAAGTGCAAATAAGCTATGATTTGACGGATGTGTTGAAGATGAAATCTTTTGTACGTGAACTTGGAGTTTATGTTAACGGATTTAACCTGCTAACCGTTTCAGATAATCGTGAAATCATGGAATTGAATGTGGGAAGTGCACCCCAAACACGTTTGTTCAATTTAGGTGTAAAAGCCCTTTTCTAAGTTTTTTGAAAATATCATATTTTGAATATTATACTATGTTTTATATGAATAAAGGAATATTAAAAAT
Source organism: Arcicella gelida (assembly GCF_034931025.1). Lineage (NCBI taxonomy): Bacteria > Pseudomonadati > Bacteroidota > Cytophagia > Cytophagales > Flectobacillaceae > Arcicella > Arcicella gelida. The sequence continues at coordinate 30,914 of NZ_JAYGIL010000023.1, forward strand.
ACTGGTTTGCGCTGCTGTATTGCTGACCGGATGTGAAGACCTAATAGAACCTGCTATTGAAAATAACAGACAGTTAGATCCTAGTGCTTATTTACCAAGTGATTCAAGATTCCCATTTGGTATCTTACTGAATGGCTATAACAGAGTGCCAACAAATTCATGGTCTTTTAACGATGTGGCAACTGACGATGCTGTTAGTAATGACCAAGACAATGGCTATCTAAAAATGGCAACTGGACAATGGACAGCCAACAATAATCCAGCCAATCAATGGACAAATTGTTTTGCAGGAATTCAATACTTGAACATCATGCTTGAAGAAGTAAACAAAGTTCAATGGGTAACAGACCCAGTGGCTAATAGATTGTTTACGACTAGAATTAAAGGAGAAGCCTATGGGCTTCGTGCTTTATTGATGTACCATCTTTTGCTAACACACGCAGGTAAAGGAGTAAGCGGAACGATGCTTGGAGTACCTATTTTATTGAAACCACAGACAACTTCTGATAATTACAATCTACCAAGAGCTTCTTTTGATGATTGTATGAAACAAATTTATCAGGATTTAGACAGTGCTGATGTCAAGCTTCCTTTAGACTATCAGAATTTTTCACTAGGGCAAGAATCTCTGATACCAGCAAAGTATGGTCAAGTAACGCTTGAGCAATATAACCGTGCATTCGGGGTTACTTTCAGCGGTTTATTTACGGGTCGTATTGCTAAAGCAGTGAGAGCACAAGCTGCATTACTGGCTGCCAGCCCAGCTTATAATAATGGAAATACAACTAAATGGACAGATGCCGCCAATTATGCTGCCAATGTATTGAATTTGAATGGAGGGCTGAACGCTGTAACAAGTAATGCAGCGAGTGGTCTTACTTGGTATGCCAATACAGCCGAGATTGCAAATATTAAGGACGGGGCTAATCCTCCAGAAATATTGTGGCGTAATAACTGGGGAGAAAATAGAGATTTAGAACAAGCTAATTTTCCACCAACATTATTTGGTAACGGTCGTATTAATCCTACTCAGAATTTGGTAGATGCGTTCCCAATGCTGAACGGGTATCCGATTAATAACTCAAACAGTGGCTACAATCCAGCAGACCCATATACTAATCGTGACCCACGCTTGAAAATGTTTGTACTTGTGAATGGTGCAACTGCTGGTGTAAATAATACTGCTATTAATACCACTGCTAATGGTACAACCAATGATGCACTTAATAAAGTGGCAACATCTACAAGAACGGGTTATTATTTGCGAAAACTGTTACGTCAAGATGTAAACCTAAATCCTACATCTGCCACCAATCAGCGTCATTACAAACCGCATATTCGTTATACAGAAATTGCTTTGGCTTATGCAGAAGCTGCTAATGAGGCTTGGGGACCAACGGGTACGGGTACAAATGCTTATTCGGCTTACGATATTATAAGAGCCATCCGTAGAAGAGCAGGCATCGGTACAAGCAATAACGATGCTTATCTGGAAAGTGCAAAAGGTAATAAAGACATGATGCGTACATTGATTCGCAACGAACGTCGTTTAGAGCTTTGTTTTGAAGGATTTAGATTCTGGGATTTACGTCGCTGGAACGCTGAATTGACTGAACCAGCCAAAGGAGTAAGCATCCAAAATGGAGTTTATACTTTACTGCCTGCTGTACAAGACAGAGTATTCCAGAGCTATATGAAATACGGGCCAATTCCTTATTCGGAAATCTTGAAGTTCCCTGCACTTGAACAAAATGAAGGGTGGAATTAATAATCAGCTATAATTTTATTATTGACAAAATTTAATATTTATGAAGAAATTAGTTTTAATGTCGCTATTGATTCTGATTGGACTAGCCTCCTGCAATACGGAAAATGAGTTCCCAGATTTCAAATACCAAACTGTATATTTCGCTTATCAGTATCCTGTACGAACAATTACTTTGGGCGAAGATACTTATGTGAATACTGATTTGGACAATGCGTATAAATGTCAGATTTATGCCACAACTGGGGGAGTTTACGAAAGCAGAAAAGATGTATCTATCAAAGTTGCGGTGGATAACTCACTGCTAAAAAATGGTTTACTATTCGGAGCAGGGAAAGACGAAGTACTCCCGATGCCCACTAATTACTATACTTTAGGTTCTGATAAGATTATCATTCCTAAAGGAACGCTTGCAGGTGGAGTGGACGTACAATTGACTGATGCGTTTTTTGCAGATCCAAAATCAATCAAGAATACTTATGTTATTCCTTTAACGATGACGAGTGTAACAGATGCAGATTCAATCCTTTATGGCAAACACTTTGTTTTGTATGCTGTCAAATATGTGAATCCTTGGCATGGAAATTACCTCAGACGTGGAAAGGATGTTGTAACGGGTACTGTCAATCAAACGGTGGTTCGTCATGCAAAATATGTTGAAAGTGATGAAGTAAATAAACTTACTACGAAGTCATTAAGCGAGCTAGAATTCCCTGTAGTATTCAAAGACAAAGACAACAAAAACGTATCTGTTACACTTTCACTAAAGTTTGAAGGCGATGGAAAATGTACTATTGCTTCAGCAACAAGTGGCTATACGGCAACTGGGAGTGGTGCTTTTGTGAAAAAGGGAGAGAAAAATAGCTGGGGAAACAAAGACAGAGATGCACTGTATTTGAAGTATGAAGTAAACCTTGCAGGAATGAAAATTTCTACTTCCGATACCCTCGTGATGCGTGATCGTACCGTAACAATGGAAACATTTACGCCAGTGGCAAAGTAATGATTAGTTTAACTAGAACAGTTATCTCATGAATAAATTATATAAAATTGCACTTGGTCTGACCACCGTTTTGGCGACTTCGTGTACTGCATACGAACCGCTGGAGTTCGATGTGCTAAAGCCTGAAAGCATTGCACTTCAGGAAGATATTGATGCCTATCCTGCATTAAAATCTTACATCAATCGCAGTGCTCATCCTAATTTTAAATTTGGAGTTGCTCTGTCACTTAATGATTATGTCAATAAGGGCGTAATGTACCGACTTGCCAATAAAAACTTCGATGAAATAGCATTAGGTTATGAAATGAAGCATGGTGCAGTAGTACAAGCCGATGGTAGCCTAGCACTAGATAACGTTGGCAAATTATTAGCAGCAGCAAAAGAAAATAATATGTCAGTATATGGACATACTTTATGCTGGCATGCTAATCAGAATGCCACTTATTTGAAAAAAATAATTGCACCTGATATATTGTCATCAACTGGTCCTGGTTGGGATTTAATCACAGCTGCTGATTTTGAAAGTGATGCTACCACTAATTTTCAAAGTAATGCTAATGCTGTAATATCTTACACTGCGGCTGGCGGGGGTGCTAACGGAGTTGGGAGAGCTTTGAAAATAACAAATTCAAGTGTTCGTGCCAATGATTGGGAAGCTCAATTCTTCTTAAAATTTGCTCCTGCGGCTGTTTTAGGAGAAAAATACACACTTAAAATGGATGTAAGGGCAGATGTTCCCGCATCTTATCCAACTCAGGCACATGTAACACCAGGTGCTTACAAACACTGGGACTTTTTTGGAGCTATTTCGGCGACTTCAACTTGGACTACTTATACCAAAGAGATTACAGTTACAGCCGATATGGCTACTTGTGGTGCAATTGCGTTTAATCTTGGAAAAACTGCCACTAATTTCTATTTTGATAATATCACTTTAACAAAGTACAATGCCACAGGAAGTGTGCAAACAAAAGAAAAAACTGCAGAGCAAAAGAACACACTCATTACCAGTGCTTTGGATAAATGGATGTCTGGAATGTTGGAGGTAAGTAAACCTTATGTAAAAGCATGGGATGTTGTAAATGAACCAATGGACGATGGCAAACCTTACGAATTAAAAACAGGAGTAGGTAGAACAACAGCTGGTGATGAATTTTACTGGCAAGACTATATGGGTAAAGATTATGGCGTAACTGCTTTTAAATTAGCTCGAAAATATGGTAATGCTGGAGACATACTTTTCATCAATGATTATAACCTGGAATATAGTCTGGATAAATGTCGTGGACTTATTGCTTATGCAAACTATATCGAAAGTAAAGGAGCGAAGGTTGATGGTATCGGAACACAAATGCACATTGACATCAAGTCGGATAAAGCTAAGATTGCAGAGATGTTTAAGTTATTAGCTGCTACTGGCAAATTGATTAAAATTTCGGAATTGGATATTGGTTTAGGTGGTGCAAAAACAGCAAATGCTACTCAGGAACAGTATAAAGAACAAGCTGAGATGTATAAATACGTTATTGATAAATATTTTGAGCTAATTCCTGCTGCCCAAAGATATGGTATCACTTTATGGAGTCCGTTAGACAGTCCAGCTAATTCAAGTTGGAGAGCTGATGATCCAATTGGACTCTGGACGCAACAATATGTAAGAAAAATGGCATATTCTTATGTAGCAGAATCTATTAAAGCAAATATGAAATAGCAGTTTAGGTGAAAATCACTTTGATGAATTTGCAATCCCCCACATCTAACGATGATGGGGGATTTGCTTCAATAAAAGGGTTGAGGTAGATTTAAGAATAAAAGTTACTTTAGTGAAAATATTGATAGATAAAGATATTTTTAGCTTTTAGAAATAAATTGAAAGTATTATAAATTTACGCTAAAGCATATAGTGTGTTTAGGGGATGACGATGATTTTGTACGTCAAACCAATAGTTATTAGGTTAAAGTCTAGGAAAATGAAAAAGCTTTACTTTTTAGTCATTACTTTTTTAGTTGCTCATAGTATTATTGGGCAACAAAAGGAATATAAATTCATTAATTTCAGTAGCAAAAACGGGCTGACTTCCAATTCTATCAATGCCATCATTAAAGACAAAAATGGCTTTATGTGGTTTGGTACAGAAGATGGACTCAATAGATTTGATGGACAGAATTTTGTAGCATATCATCATAAAGATAATGACAGCACCAGTATTGGAAGAGGCCCAGTAACTGCAATAACACAAGATAAAGTAGGGAATATCTGGTTGGCAACCAATTTTACATTATCTGCTTATAATCTGAATCTGGATTCATTCATTAATTATGACTTTACTAAGTTTGGCTGGATTATTAGTTTATGTGCCGACCATTCTGGAAAAATTTGGGTAGGTACTTACTCAGGCTTATTTGTTTTTGACCCTGCAACCCAAAATGTCAAAGATTTTAAAGCAAATTCTGCCAAAAAATCCAGTTTAAACTCGAATACAGTACTCAGTATTTTCGAAGATAGCCATAATAATATTTGGGTTGGAACCGACAACGGATTACATCTTTACAATCGTCAAAAAGGTCAATTTACAAGATTTGAGAAAGATCCAAATCGACCTGACGCTATTCCATATAATCAAATTAATAGCATTGTTGAGGACAAAAAAGGTAAACTTTGGATTGGTACCAACAGAGGCGGACTCTATGTAATGGATGTAGCAAAAGCTAGTTTTGTCAATTATAAATCTGATGTAAATAATATAAATGCCTTATCGCATAATCACATTTACAAAATAGTGTTCGATAAAGCAGGTCAACTCTGGGTTGGTTCAGAAGGAAGTCTTGATATTTTTAACCCACAAACAGGAAAAGCAACTAGAGTAAAGGCTTCGTTGTTAGAACAAAACGGTTTTGTGCCAAGTACAAGTGGACGTTCGGTTAGAGATATTTACATTGATGATGCAGGTATTTATTGGTTTGCTGTACATCAAGGAGGAGTAAATAAATATGACACAAATCTGACTTTTTTTAACCATAAAAAATATAATTCATACGATCCTAATGGATTGACAGGCAGTTCAGTAATGGCATTTGGTGAAAGTCCTTCGGGTGATGTATTCATAGGAACGGAAGGAACAGGACTAAATTTATTTAATCATAAAACGGGTCAAATAAAACCTTATCGATTAAAAGAACAAAAAGCAAATGCTTCATCAATAATTGCTTTAGAATCTTCCAGAGGAACTCTCTGGGTTGGTACTTATCAGGCTGGTTTATATAGCATTAACATGGCAACTGGGGCTTCGAGGTATTTTCACATACCTAAAAGTAAGACAGACGCTTCTGATTCTCCCGTAAATTGTTTTAAAACAGATTCTAATGGAAAAGTTTGGATGGGAACCAATGGAAGTGGTGTTCATCGATACGACCCTGTTAGTAATGCGATAGAGTCAGCAGAAAAGATTTTTCCATTGATTTCAGGACAAAAGTTTCCACTGAACGGTTTCATTACAAGTATCGAACAAGATAAATCGGGCAATTTATGGATTGCTTCAAACGGTACTGGTGTAGCTGTATATTATCCAGCTAAAAAACGTTTTCAGGTATTTAATCATAGTAATAGTGGGCTTCCGATAGATAAAATACAGAGTATTTTTTGCGACCACGCTGGTAGAATATGGATTGGTTCTTTGGGCGGTGGACTGTGTTTGTACAAAACCAGTACAAATTCCTTTGAACGCTTTGATGAAAATTATTCATTATCAAACAATGTAATTTATAAAATTTTGGAGGATGAAAACGGGAAAATATGGATTAGCACCAATAAAGGAATTAGTTCTTTTGACCCTCACAAAAAAGTATTTAGAAATTTTACCTATTACAATGGCGTTCAGCAAAGTACTTTTAATGTTGGTTCAGGTCTGAGAACCTCTGACGGAACCTTGTTTTTTGGGGGATTAGATGGTTTTAACTATTTCAAATCAGCCAATATTTTTCAGAAAAAGAATGTGCCACCGTTGGTAATTACGAGTCTAAAAATCAACAATAAGCAGGTAAATGCTTCTGAAAATGCTGAAATAACAGAGCATATTTCGATAGCTAAAGAAATGATTCTGAGCTATAAACAGAATTTTTCGCTAGATTTCATGGCTTTGAATTATACTGTTCCCCATGAAAATAGATATTCTTATAAATTAGAAGGATTTGATAAAGAATGGAATCATGCAGGAACGGCAAACACTGCCGTTTATACCAATTTAGATCCAGGAGAATATACATTTAGATTGAAAGCTTACAGCGAAGACGGTTCGTGGCAAACACCTGAAAAGGTGATTAATATTATTGTAAAACCCCCATTTTGGCGTACTTATTATGCTTATTTCTTTTACTTTTTATTGATTGTTGGCGCTGTTTGGGCTATCAGAAGAAGTTCTATTCAAAAATTGAAAAATGAATTTTCCAGAACGCAAGAACGGCTGGAAATGAAACATTTAATTGAAAAAGAGCGACACGATGCCGAGCAAAAAATGGAATTGGAGAAAATCAAGATTAAATTCTTGACGAACCTGAGTCATGAATTAAAAACGCCATTGACGCTGGTATTGAATCCGATTGAAAACCTGATGTTTCAAGAAAATAGTACAGAAAAGCTTGAAATGCTTAATTTAATAAGTAGAAATGCCAAAAGACTTTTGAATCTAGTAAACCAATTACTTGATTTTAGAAGAATTGAAGCCAATGAATTAAACCTGCATAAAACTGAAGGTGATTTGGTCTCGTTTTCTCAAGAAATAGTAGATTCTTTCAAATATATAGCCGTAAGGAAACGGATAAACCTCCATTTTGTAAGTGCTTATAGTTATTATCAAACAACTTTTGATAAAGATAAATTAGAGCGAATTCTGATTAATTTACTTTCTAATGCCATAAAATTTACCAACGATGGCGGAAATGTAAGCTTTCAGATTGCTGCGGATGGCGATACAGGCGTCAGGTTAATTCTTCGTGATACGGGTATTGGGCTACCGACAGAAATGACGGACAAGATTTTTGAAAGATTTTTTCAAGTAAATAACAATGCAGACATATTAAATCAAGGAAGCGGAATCGGTTTATCGATTGCTCAAGAATTTGTAAAACTGCATGGAGGAACGATAAAAGTAGAAAGTGAAGAAGGAGTAGGAAGTGCTTTTATTATTTCATTGCCATTGCTTCCAATCACTTTCCAACAAACGACACCTCAAATAATTATCAAAGAAGAATCGAATCCTATTGAAAGTTTTGCTAAAAATGAGCCTCCTAAAATGGAGATGCCAGTGGTGTTGATTGTAGATGATGATGATGATTTACGAGCTTATTTAGTTGAAAGTTTGAAGACAAAATATAAAATTATAGAAGCTTCAGATGGCAGACAAGGCTGGCAAAAAGCATTGGCATGTCATCCTCAAGTAATCATCAGCGACGTGAATATGCCTGGCATTGATGGGATAGAAATGGTGCGTAAAATCAAAAACGATAACCGAACTAAACATATTCCAGTGATTATGCTGACTGTTTTATCTGAAGAAACAGACCAGTTAAAAGGCTTAGAATCAGGTGCTAGTGATTATTTGACTAAGCCATTCAGTTTTCATTTATTAAGTATCAAAATAGAAAACTTGCTTAGTTTGAACAGCTTGTTGAAAAACACATATAGTAAGCACATTCAGGTTGAAACACCTGAAACGGAAGTAGTTTCAGAAGACGAAAAGTTCTTACTGAAGTTTTCTCGTTATGTTGAAGAGCATATTGAAAATCCTAATCTTTCGATTGAGGAATTAAGCAAAGCGATGTTTGTGAGTAGAGGAACACTTTATGTAAAAGTATTAAGCTTTACTGGTGAAACGCCAGTTGAATATGTAAGGTCGCTGAAATTAAAAAAGGCACTTTCTCTTTTACAAAAGAACGATATGAAAATTTCGCAAATAGCTTACTCTGTAGGTTTTTCCAATCCAAATTACTTTGCCAGAGCCTTTAAAGCAAAGTACAATGTATCTCCATCTGAATACGTGGCACTCAATAAAAATACAGTTGTCTGAGCTTAGTGCAGGATACAAATGGTTTAGGTATAAGATTTTCCTTAATACCTAAACTAGGCCTTAAAGTAAGGTCTAGGGTTTTATTTAACATAACTATAATTATAAAACAAAAGTCAATAAGGTGTTGTCTGGTATTATAAGGTAATAGTCTTTTTTCTTCTAATACTTTAATCTAAAATAGCTACTTTTGAAAATCATCATTTTAATCCAATTATATCATAAAAAAATGAAAAATAATTTTCAGGTTGCTCTTTCAAAATCAAAGATTAAAGTTGGTTTAACGTTTACTTTACTGGCATTAGTATTATGTTCTTTTATCGTTTCTGATCCTCAAAAGAAAAAATACTTTATCCAAAAACTTCCATTTGTATCATTGGATAGCCTTCCTAAAGTAAAACTTCCTGAAGGTGTTGACCCCAATGATGAAAACTGGAAAGGGATAGATTTAGCTCCGAAACAACCCGTTCAACCACTTTCACCAGCCGAGGAAGCCAAACATTTTCTTTTACCTCCAGGTTATCATATCCAACCAATTCTTACAGAACCTGCTATTCAACAACCGGGAGCAATTGCTTTTGATGGAAACGGTAGAATGTATGTGTTGGAGCTTCGTTCGTATATGTTGGATGCCGATTCAAAGAATGAATTAGAGCCAACCAGTAGAATTTCACGCTGGGAAGATAAAAATAATGATGGCGTATATGAAACAGGAACAACTTTTATCGACCATTTGATTTTCCCTCGTTTTGTGTTGCCTTATGGTAAAGATTGTATTCTTACGATGGAATCCGACGCTGATAACGTTTATAAATATACCGACACCAATGGCGACGGGAAAGCGGATAAAAAAGAACTTTTTACTACAAAATACGGTCGTTCGGGCAATGTTGAACATCAACAAGCTTTTATGTATTATGGCATGGATAACTGGTTATACAGTACTGTAAATGCTTTTAGAGTAAGAGAAACGCCCAACGGAGTGATTCGTGAAAAAACAGGTTTCAACAGGGCTCAATGGGGAGTTACGCAAGATGAGGATGGTAAACTTTGGTTTCAAGGCGGAGCAAGTGGCGTGCCTTCATACTTCCAATTTCCGATTCAATATGGCAATTTTGATGTTCCAAACGAATTTGCGAAAGGTTTTGAAATACCTTATGGAGCGGCTATTAAACTAGCTGATGTGCAAGGTGGTATGGACGAAGTTCGTCAGCCAGACGGTTCTTTGAATAGAGTAACGGGTTCGGCAGGAAATGACGTTTTCCGAGGCGACCGTCTTCCAGAAAATATCAAAGGACAATACTTCTATGGTGAACCTGTGGCTAGAATTGTCAGACAAATTAATCCTGTAGTTACTGAGGGACTCACTACATTGCACAATGTGTATCAAGATCAAAAATCTGAATTTTTGCGTTCAACCGACCCATTATTTAGACCTGTGGATATGGCAACTGCTCCAGATGGTACAATGTACATTGTGGATATGTATCATGGCATTATTCAAGAAGGACAATGGACACAAAAAGGAACATATCTGCGGACTAAAATTGAACAATATCAATTAGACAAAGTAGTGGGTTTGGGCAGAATTTGGCGAATTACTTATGACGGAAAAGAACGTGATAAAAATCAGCCTAAAATGTTGAATGAAAGTACAACAGCTTTAGTAAAACATCTGGAACATCCAAACGGCTGGCGGAGAGACGCTGCCCAACAATTAATTGTTTTAAGAAAAGATTTAACTGCCGTTCCTGCTTTAAATGCCATGGTATTGAACAGCAAAAATACGCAAGCCAGAATACAAGCCTTGTGGTCATTAGAAGGTTTGGGAGCTTTAAAAACAAGCCTTGTTCAAAAATTATTGAAAGACTCCTCCCCTCGCCTACGCATTCAGGCTTTGCGTGCCAGCGAAACTTTATATAAAGCTGGTGACAAAAGTTTAGAAGCAAATTACACGGCAAGTTTAAATGACCCCAATACGGATGTTGTCATTCAAGCGATGATGACCGCAAAATTTTTGGAATTGCCTGATTTGAATAATAAAATCAAAACGGCAATGGGAAAAAACAACGCTGCTGGCGTAAAATTAGTGGGCGAGCAAATTATTGCTCCTGCAAAATCAAGAAACAATGGTCCAGAACTAAGTAAAGAGGAAAAAGAGGTAATAGCCAGAGGTTCTGTAATTTATAATGAATTGTGTTCGCAATGTCATGGAAATAACGGAATGGGAACTCCTGCGGGTGGCGGAAAGTTGATGGCTCCAGCTTTGGCTGGTTCACTTCGCATTCAGTCGCATCCAGAATATGCAGTAAGAGCCATCTTGCATGGTATGGAAGGGGCAATTGATGGCAAAACCTACACCGCAGGCGTAATGGCAAGTATGAAAGACCAATCTGACGAATGGGTTGCGGATGTTGTTTCGTATATCCGAAACGGTTTGTCGAACGATGCTTCATTGATTACGCCTCAGCAAGTCGCTAAAGTTCGTGCCAAAACGGTTGAACAAAAAACAATGTATCAGCACGATAAACTTTTAAAATTAGTACCAAAAGAAATCCAGCCACAAGATGGCTTGAAAGTAAGTGCCAGTCATACAGCTTCTACTCGTATCGGTGGAAATGTTTCTCCTTTGAGTGCCTTTACTTATGAAGGTTGGTCAACAGGTATCAAGCAGGAAAAAGGAATGTGGTATCAAATTGAATTACCAACTGTCCTTGATTTAACAGAAATTAATTTCAATGCTCCTCAAAACTTTCCAAAAGACTTCAAGTTTAAGCCCAATACTCCAATTCCATTTATACAAACATATCCGAGAGAATATTTGGTTGAAACGTCTTTGGATGGGACAAATTGGGAAGAGAATATGAAAGCTCAAAAAGGAACTCAAGGTGATAATACCATTACTTTTAATGCTACAAAAGCCAAGTTTGTCAGAATAAAATTAGAAGGGAATGGTCTAAAAGACGGTGAAGACATTCCGTGGTCGATGAGGCAATTGAAAATTTATGGGCAGAAATAATGTGATAGCTTTCAGCTTTCGGTCATCAGCGGTCAGTGTTTGCTGACAGTTGATGACTGAAAGGTCCAGCCTAACGCTTCGCTTAACCAATGTCTATACGGAGATTATTTACATTCACAAGATTCATAAAAGTTTTCAATTATGCTTGACGTTTCCTTTAATAAATCTACTTTTTTTATGTGTATTGAAATCAGACCTTTTTTATAAAACTTCTCAGAAAAAGTAAATTCAAAAAACGATATGGAGTTGTTACTTAAGTCATGATAAATAATATTATTTTGATTTCCTAAACTGTCAAAAATCTTGGTATTACCATTCTTTAGATTTATCAACAGATAGGTATTTAAAAGCGTATTCGCTTGAGTTGCTCCTGATTTTCTAGATTTGATAATTAAAAAGTCATTTTCTGAATCATTTACCCTGTATATGTTCATATTTTCATCTGTAAGAATAAAATCGAAGAATTTATCTATTTCTTTTCCTTTGTAAACTCTTTTGTAGTCTTTTACCTTGATTCTCTTTTTCAATTCATCAAACTCGACATAATTAACTTTAGCCCTTTTTAATTTCAAAAAGACAATATTATACTGGTCGGTAAACCTTTTTATACAACAATTAAAATCTTGAGTTATTTTTAATGAAACTTCTCTCTTATGAGGACGTAAATTGACAATAGGAATGTTTGAAAATATTTTATTGTGATTTGTAAACAGTAAAATTACTGTAGCCAAAATAGTGTATATCTTTTTCATTTTACTTATATTATTGCATCTACTCTCGCTTGGCGTAGTGTTTTTCACTAGGTCATTGTGTACTGCAATGTTACATTGCAAAAATGCAAGGCATTTTATAATTATTCTCAAGTTGTGTACTTCAATACCACTAATCGTTACTTACTGTATGTAGCCTTCTAAGAAAGCTTGACACTCTGACGTAGTCTAAGACTACGCCAAGCGAGGGAGGGGTATGCTATGGTTGATATCCAAGTCCCCAATACATATAGACAAAAAATGCTATGATATTTATTAAAATATATTTGGATGCATTATCAATATTTAATGACAATTTAAAGGTCTTTTTAAACAAGACAGCGAATAAAAATATTAGTAAATTTGACAATGAACTTAAAAATATTAATCCCGAAAACATTACTCCAGTATAATCTTCAATAAGTAAAAATCTCATATTATAGACAACACTAATATAAATATATAAGAATGCCATTGCATTAAAAATGGCTAAAAGTTTAATTATTCTATTAAAATCCATTGCAATCTATTTTGTTTTTTAAGTATTTAATTACAGACTCCTTGGTAATACCATCAATATTATAGTGATTGATTTTTTTAGGGCAGGTCGTTGGATAAGCAAAGCGTTCCTACAACCACTTAAAAATCTTACTTTACAAATCTATCAAATACCTAAGAATATCAGCCTTTCTAAACTGAGGAAAGTTTCAGATACTTTAACATTTTCAAATCCTAAATAAATCGAAGCAAAAGCCTTGATTATCTGTTATTCTGAGTCACTTGTCGTTTTTCGGCTGTTCTTTTGTGATAAATGAATTACTTTTGAGAAAATGCAACTTATTATACAATTATATCTAAGAATAATTAAAATATTTTGCTTTTGTACTTTCTTTTGAAAGATATTTCAACCGTTTCAAAACACTAAAACTAAACAACATGAAAAACGAACAACACTCATCTTCTTCACGCCGCCAGTTTTTAGGCACTACTTCGGCTTTGCTTGCTGGGGTAGTTTTGGGAGCTAACAAAATCTGGGCTGCTCCTGCCATTATTCGTAATCTCAATCAACCTAACTCGCTCATTAATGGCGTGCAAATTGGCGTTATTACTTATTCTTTCAGAGATATGCCCGACCAAAGTGCGGAAGCGACGCTTAAGTATGTACTGGATGCTGGCGTAAGTGCCATTGAATTGATGGGCGACCCGGCAGAGTCTTTTGCAGGAAAACCCAAAAATCCAGTGGATATGCGTGTGTTTTTCCCATTGATGAGAAAAAGAAGTGAGAAAAAAGAACTTACTGAAGACGAGCAAAAAACTTTGGCTGAAGCCGAAGCACAAATGAAAGCCTATAATGCCGAAGTGAGCAAATGGCGTTTGTCGGCTTCGATGGATAAGTTTGAACAGGTGCGTAAAATGTATAATGATGCAGGTGTGAAAATTTATGCTTTTAAACCGAATGCTTTCGGAATGCAAAATACGGATGCTGAAATTGAATATGGAATGAAAGCCGCCAAAGCTTTGGGAGCAAGCCAAGTGACGCTCGAACACCCAAGTAATGATGCTCATACCTTGAAATTGGGAACAATTGCTCAAAAGTACGGCATCAAAGTGGGCTATCATGGTCACGAACAACAAACGCCTACTTTCTGGGATACAGCTTTGGCACAATCACCAGCGAATGCTTTGAACATAGATTTAGGACATTTTGTGGCAGCAGGCAATCAGAATCCTGTAGATTTTATCAAACAAAAGCATGATAAAATTGTCAGTATGCACATCAAAGACCGCCAAACACCCGAACATGGCAAAGGCAATGTGATGTGGGGACAAGGCGATACGCCTATTACAGAGGTGTTGAATTTGATGAAAACCCAAAAGTATAATTTCCCTGCCACAGTAGAATTGGAGTACAAAATTCCAGAAGGTTCAACGTCTGTAGCGGAAGTAAAAAGATGTGTAGAGTATTGTAGAAAAGCTTTGAGTTAAAAAAATAGTTGTGAGAAAGTTTTCAAACTACTCACAACTATTTTTGATAATATTATACTGCTAATGTTTTATTGCGTTTGTACCATTTTACACCTTCAAACCAAATCACACTCGTAAAACCAATAAAAATACTTATGGTAATTTGGTTGAAACTAAGTGGCTCAAAATCAAAGAATTTTGTCAGAAATGGAATGAAAAGTAAAGCGGTCATTATTGCCATTGTGATGCTGATAATAATGAGTACTAAATTGTTTTTATAGCCTGAAGTTGTGATGATAGAATAATAAAAAGAACGATTTATAAGGGTTAAAAAAATGTTAGCCGTAATTAAAACCGTAAAAATCATGGTACGAGTAATGGCTTCATCATAACCTGAGTGGATTGCATATTGATAAGTAAAAAGTGTTCCAATCGTAATAAAAAGCCCTTGAATGATACTTGTTGCAAGTTCTTTCCAGCTAAAAAAAGAAGTAGTCATAGGACGAGGTTTTTGATTCATCAAATTTTTCTCTAAAGGCTCATTTTCATAAATAATTGAGCAAGTAGGTCCCATAATTAGCTCCAAGAAAATAATGTGTATAGGCGAAAAAATATTTGGATAAACCCAAGCCAAAGCTAAGGGAATGAAAACCGTCAGGATAATTGGAATATGAATAGAGATAATATACTGAATCGCTTTTTTGAGGTTAGTATAAATACGTCTGCCCATCGCTACAGCATCTACCATTTTTGATAAATCATCTTCTAATAGAATCAACGAAGCGGCTTCTTTGGCAATTTCAGTCCCTTTTTTACCCATTGCAATACCAATATGTGCTGCTTTTAAGGCTGGTCCATCGTTTACGCCATCGCCTGTCATCGCCACAATTTCATTTTGAGCCTTCAAAGCATTGATAATTTTCAGTTTTGCTTCAGGAAACATCCTACTAAATACTTGGTTCTCTATGACACTCTTTGCCAATTCCTCTTCTGATAACTGTATTAATTCATCTCCGGTGATGCTCTTTTCATAACCTTTAAACCCGATTTGCTTAGCAATAGCGGCAGTGGTAGCGGCATTATCGCCTGTCACAATTTTTACGGCGATTCCTGCATCATAAAATTTCTGAAGTACTTGTTGGATATTCTTTTTGGGCGGGTCATAAAATGCTACGATGCCTTTTAATTCAAAATCAAAATCTTCTTGATTTTGTGGGTAATCTTGTCCTTCAAAATTGGCAACGGCAACTGCTAATACTCTATAACCATCTTGAGTCATCGTTTTGATGGCTGCTTCAATGACATTTTTCTGAACGGATTCTACATTGGATGCTCGCATAATGGCTTCGGCTGCACCTTTTGTGGCGATGATTCGTTTGCCTTCTTTGTTTTCGAAAACATGTGTCATCATCGGCGGTTTTCCAGCCAAAGGATACTCATGCACCAATTTAAAATTAGCTCTTTCATCATGAGTACTAAAGTTTTCATAGGCTTTATGCAAAGCAATTTCCATAGGGTCGAATGGAATGGGTTCGCTTGCCCACATGGCTTGTTGTATCAAATCTTTTTCTTCATCCGAAAGTACTTCTACTTTTAAATCGACGATTTTTTGTGTAGATAAAACAAAAAGTTTTGCAAGCGTCATTTTGTTTTCAGTAATCGTCCCAGTTTTATCGGTGCAAATCACCGTTGCACTACCAAGTGTTTCTACCGTTTTCATTTGCTTTACAACGATACCCATTTTCATCAAACGCCAAGCACCCAAAGCCATGAAAGTTGTAAATGCCACAGGAATTTCTTCTGGCATAATACTCATTGCCAAAGTAAGGGCTTTGAGCAAACTGTCTAAAATATCTTTAGAATTCAAGTAATTAATCAACCAAACAATCAAGAAAACGATAGCACCGATAGTTACCATTTTCTTGACAAAATTGTTAATTTGTAATTCTAAAGGTGTTTTTTCTTCTTGAATACTTTCAAGGCTTTTGCCGATTTTTCCTAGTTTACTTTCATTTCCTACTTGCGTAACACTTACTACTGCTAAACCACTCACTACATTTGTGCCTTTGTAAATGACATTATTTTCTGAGTGAGCATCTTTTATTACGGCTAAAGATTCTCCAGTCAAGATTGATTCGTTCACTGAAAAATCATTTGAATGAACAATAAAACCATCAGCAGGAATAGAAGTACCTTCTTCCACAATCAGGCTATCGCCCACAACTAAATCTTCACTTTTAATTTCTATTTGTTCACCATCCCGAATTACTTTACAATTGGGTTCGTTGAATTCCTTGAGTTTTTCTAAGGCATTTCTACTTCTTGAATCTTGATATAATGAAATAGCAGCTTCGAAAATAATGGCGAATGATAAGAAAAGTCCATCACCAATACTTCCACTAATAAAATAAATGCTGGCTGCTACAAACAATAAAATAATCATGGGTTCTTGCACTAAACTTTTCAGTGCAAACAAAAAGCCACTTTCTTTTTTATAGTCTAATAGATTTTTACCAAATTCTTTTCTGGCATTTGCTACTTCTGTAGCCGACAAGCCCTTTATTTCAAAATCATCTATTATCATGTTAGAAGGCCAGGTTTATTATTTCTTACGGAGTTTTAATATTTGATTATTCAGTTTTGTTAGCAAAGTATTCTCTTGCTTTTCATATTCAATTTCGCCGATTAAAAAACCATAAGGTTTCAAAGATTCGATATGGTCGCACACAATTTTTAAAATGGCTGTCAATGGTATCGCTAAAATAATTCCCGGAATGCCCCAAATCAGTTCACCAACTACTAAAGCAATGATGGTAAAGAGCGGATTGATTTTTACTTGTGGCCCTAAAATAAGTGGTTCTAATACCCAACCTTGTATAAATTGAACCGTTGCATAAACGGCTACAATACCGCCAAGCACAGAAATAGGCGCACCGTGCAATGCCGTTACCAAAACCGTAAGCGTTGTACCAGTAATGTTTCCGACGAAAGGCACAATTTCTAATAAACCACAAAGAATGGCAAAAAAGATGGCATTTTTTACGCCCAAAATACTAAAACCTATGCCGTACATTATCCATAAGCAGACAATCATTTTTGAAAGTCCGAGTAAGTATTGCTGAGAAACTGCTGTTGCCTTACCAAGAATTTCGCTCATTTCTTGTTGTTGTGCGGGTTTTGCCAATTTCAAGAAAAAATGTTTGATATGTTTACGATAATACAAAAGAAAAAAAACGTAGGCAAGTAATAAGATAAGGTTCGTAATCAGTGAAGTAATAGAGGAAAAAGTCAATTGCATAATACTACTGAGCGAAGGCTGTTCTTGCTTTAATATTTTAGATTGTTGTTCAACCGAAATACCAAGATGATTGAAGATGTACTCTTGAGCTTCAACACCCGAAGCAACCGCTTTTTGTTTAATTAATTCAACATCGTTGACCAATTCAGCAATTTTCCAAGCAAGTAAAGCCACTAATCCCGACATAATAAACACCAAAGTAAGCAAGCAAATAAAAGCTGCCAATATTTTAGGAATGCCATATTTTTCAAGAAGATTACTGAATGGAATAAAAAGTGTAGCCAAAATACTGCCAATAAACAAAGGAATCAAAAAGGCTTTTGCAAAAATTAAACCTGCAATAACGAGAAAGATAAGGACTATTTTTTTGATAACAGAAGTATTGGTGATGGTCATATTAATTTTTCGTTTAGCAAAAGTCCAAATAAATTACTTGGACTTCACAAGATTATTTCTGAAAAATAATCGCTTTGCAATTTTCAAAATATTTAGGGTTTATCATATCGTGTAAGTCATTTTAGGTATTTTTTTTGAAAAATTTATTAAGATAGTACTACTTAAGCTTTAGTCCTGTAAGCAAGAAATGGCGGTCTATGACATTTCAGGAACAATAATTTCAAGCGCATCAGGAATGACGTTGGCATTTACTTCTTTTACTTTCCCCAAGTATTCGCCATCAATTTGGAAATGCACTTTTCTAACGGAACGCATTTTAAGTGATTTTGTCTGAAAAATTTCAATTTTTTCAGCATCGTATCCATCTTTCAGAAATGTCATTTTAAAGATTTCAGAAGGAGATATTTTTTTCAAAACTACCACTTCAAATAAACCATCATCTAATTTACCGATTGGGTTAATTACCGCACCACTTCCGTATTGTGTAGCGTTGGCAATCACAATCATTTCTGCTCTTAGCTGATGGATTTCCCCGTTAGTTTCTACTTCAATCTGTATCAAAGGGTTTTGCCAAAGTACTTTTAAAGAGGCTATTAAATAGCCCCACATTCCTCTAATTCCTTGATGTTTAAATTTTTTCATCGCATAAGCATTCAGTCCAATATCGCTCAAATGAATACATAATTGTTCATTGATATTGATTAAATGGACTTTCTTCGTTATGCCAGTCAGTAGCGTTTCCAAGGCTTTTTCTGGGTTATTGCTAATGCCTAATTCTTTTGCCAAGCCATTTGCAGAACCTGCTGGGAGTATCCCTAATGGAATATGACTATGAATTAAAGATTCTGCAACCAATTTTACCGTTCCATCACCGCCAACAGCTACAACTTGGCTAGGTGCAAACTGTGATATTTTTTCTTTAATGCCCTCGATGGTACAATTCTTTTGTAAATCATATATCTCAATGATTGTTTTTTTTAAGATAAAGTATTCAGCGATTAATGAAGACCAATCTCTGGAGCTACTCCCAGCACCAGTATTGATGACAAAGAGTATTTTAAGGGTGTGTTTTTCAAGCATAAATAACTCGTTCATAATTGCGATAAGCAATCTATTTATTACCTTTCAATTTTATATTATTATGACTAAAAAATCATACCAAGCCCCTGCCACCGTAAAAGTATATCATGGATATGGGCATCAAGATAACCTTATTGTTTATGGTCATGTTTTAGCAGGAAAACCGCCAAGAGTTTCCACAAGTAATGGCGTTCTATCAAATATCAATCATTTAATAAAAGTATTTTCTGTAAAACCTATTGCTGGTGTTAGAGTACGCTTAAGATGGGAGAATCAGTCTTTTTATAGCACCACAGCCAAAGATGGTTTTTTTAAGTTTGAATGGAAATCCACCCAAAAGATTACTGCGGGTTGGCATGATGTATCGGTGGATTTAGTAAACCCTGAAAATAAAATATTAACTACTGGCGAAGGTAAAATTTTTATACCAGAAGCTACTCAATATGGATTTATTTCTGACATCGACGATACCGTACTGGTTTCGCATTCGGCTTCGACGGGTAAAAAGTTAAGAGTAATGTTTACTAAAAATCCATTAAGCCGAAAAACCTTTGCCGATGTCGTGAAGTTCTATAAATTACTTTCATTGGCTCATACCGAACCCAGTTTATTGAATCCTTTCTTTTATGTATCTAGTAGCGAATGGAATTTGTATGACGATTTGAACGTCTTTTTTAAGCATAATCAATTACCCAAAGGTGTTTTTTTATTGAACGAGATAAAACGTTGGTATCAATTATTAAAAACAGGAAAAACAAAACACCAAGGAAAGTTGATTAGAGTAGTAAGAATATTTGAAGCCTTTCCGAAGCAACGCTTTGTATTGTTGGGGGATAATTCGCAAAAAGACCCCACTATTTATGCAGCAATTGCCAATAAATATCCTGATAGAGTAATGGCAATTTATATTAGAAATGTTAGTCCTAAAAAAGTAGAAATCACTTCATCCTTGATGAATACTATAAAAAATAAAGCTATTCATACTTGTCAGTTTGAGCATACAGACCAAGCCATTTCTCATGCAAAATCAATAGGATTAATTGTAGATAGTTTTTATAAAAACTGACAATAATCATAATGCTTATGTGAGGAATGTTACAGTAAATGGTGGCTACTCAGCCTACATTTGTTCTCAGTATTTTGCAAATAAACCACAACCATGATGAAAGTAGAACAAATTTATACTGGATGTTTGGCTGAAGCAGCTTATTACATTGAGTCGGAAGGAGAAGTAGCTATTATCGATCCATTACGTGAAACAAAACCTTATATCGACCGTGCAGAGCGTGACAAAGCACAGATTAAATATGTCTTCGAAACCCATTTTCATGCTGATTTTGTTTCGGGACATTTAGATTTAGCGGCAAAAACAGGTGCAAAAATTGTTTTTGGTCCCACTGCTAAACCAGCTTATGAAGCCATCGTTGCGGAAGATGGACAAGTATTCAAACTTGGCAAAATCAGTATCAAAGTATTGCATACGCCAGGGCATACGATGGAATCGTCTTGTTATTTATTGATGGATGAAAGGGAGAAAGAAGTTGCCATTTTTTCAGGCGATACGCTATTTATTGGCGATGTTGGTCGTCCAGATTTGGCACAACATGTGATAGCTGACTTAACGGAAGAAAAATTGGCAAGCTATTTGTATAATTCTTTGCACAATAAAATCATGCCTTTATCGGATGATTTAATTGTCTATCCAAACCACGGAGCAGGCAGTGCCTGCGGGAAAAATATGAGTAAAGAAACCACTGATACATTGGGGAATCAAAAGAAAGTAAATTATGCTTTGAACCCCGCATTGATGAAAGAACAATTTATAAAGGAAATTTTAACTGGTTTGACTCCGCCTCCAGCCTATTTTCCTAAAAATGTGTTGATGAACATTAAAGGTTATGAAAGTTTGGATACGGTGATAGACCGAAGTACCAAAGCTTTATCTCCTGAAACTTTTGAAACCGTAGCCAATGAAGTTGATGCTCTTGTTTTAGATGTTCGTGATGCGTCTATTTTTGCCAAAGGTTTTATCCCAAAAGCCATTAATATTGGTTTAGAGGGACAATTCGCTACTTGGGTTGGCACTTTAATTCCAGATTTAAAACACCCAATTTTGTTAATCACTGAAAAGGGAAAGCAAGAAGAAGCCATTATTCGTTTAGCTCGTGTAGGTTATGATAATTGTATTGGCTTTTTAGAAGGCGGTTTTGAAGCTTGGGAAAAAGCAGGAAAGCCAATAGACCAAGTACAAAGCTTATCTGCTGAAGAGTTTAGTCAATTATTCAAAGAAAACCCAACATTGGCATATTTCGATGTTCGTAGGAAGAATGAGTATTTGTCTGAACACGTTGTTGGTATTGAGAATTTACCTTTGGAAACGCTCAATGCCAATATGGCACAGCTCAAAAAAGAAGAGCTTAACTATATTCATTGTGCAGGAGGCTATCGTTCGATGATTGCCATTTCAATCTTGAAAGCTCGTGGTTTTGATAATTTGGTAGATATAAGTGGTGGTTTTTCAGCCATCAAAAAAGTAGGCAAATTAGCAGTGACGGATTACGTTTGTCCAACTTCGCTTTTGTAATAAATCTATCATTATACTTTTTAAAAGGGTTTAATATCTTCTGGATATTAGACCCTTTTTTATTTCTGTAACATTTATCACTGACAAGCTAGAGGAAGATTTTGCTATTTTACACTCTCATATTTTAAAATTATTCATCATGAAAAAAAGATTGTTCTCAAAATTTGCTTATTGGCTTGTGGCTATATTTTTCGTTTTATCAAGTTGCTCAAATCCTCAATCCGTTAAAAATATTGATAGTGACGAATTCAAAAAAATAATCGAAAGTAGCAATGCTCCGCTTGTTTTGGATGTAAGAACAGATATGGAAGTAGCATCAGGAGTTATTCCAGATGCTATGCAGATAGATTATACTGACGATAATTTTGAGCAAAAAATAGCACAATTAGATAAAAATAAAACGGTATTTGTATATTGTGCTACAGGAGGAAGAAGTGCTGCGGCTGCCAGTGTTTTAGCAGGAAATGGGTTTAAGCATGTTTATAATCTTGAAGGTGGTATTGAAGCGTGGAAGGAAAAAGGTTTTTCGGTTGTAAAAAATAATAATTGATTGTCGTGATGAAATCTTCAGAAATACAAAAAACACTTAGTTCTTTGTCTTCCTCTTTTCGGTGGTTGTCGGGTACGATTGTCGCATTAGCATTACTTTTTGTTGTTTTTATATTTCAAATGACTTTGAGCGAAGTTATGCCTAATCAAACTGTAACCAGTACAGAAAATAAGCCAACTCTTGTAATACCTGATTCAAATTTTACGCATTTATGGCAAGCTCCAGCCGACTGGCGATTGATGCAAGTTGACCCTGAAACGAAGAAAAAAATACAATATGGCGAACAATTGATTGCCCATACCGCAGAGTATTTAGGACCAAATGGAAGTGTAAGAACAATATCTAATGGAATGAATTGTCAGAATTGTCATTTGGATGCGGGCAAAAAAGCTTGGGGAAATAACTATGGAGCAGTTGAAGCTACTTATCCTAAATTTAGAGCTCGTTCTGGTAAGATTGAAAATCAAATTAAAAGAGTGAATGACTGCTTTGAAAGAAGTTTGAACGGAAAAGCTTTAGATTCAAACAGCCGAGAAATGCAAAGTGTTTTAGCTTATATTAAATGGTTGGGGTCGGATGTTCCTAAAAAGAAAATACCTCGTGGAGCAGGTATTTTTAAAATTCCAATGTTGAGTCGTGCCAGCGACCCCGCCAAAGGCAAATTGGTTTATGAAGCAAAATGCCAAACCTGTCACCAAGCCAATGGAGCAGGAGTACTAGCCGAAAATGCAAAAGCTTATACCTATCCACCTTTATGGGGAAAACATAGCTATAACACAGGTGCAGGTTTGTACCGAATCAGTAATTTAGCGGGTTACGTAAAATATAATATGCCTTTGGGCGTAAATTATGATAGTCCGCAATTAAGCAACGAAGAAGCTTGGGATGTGGCGGCTTTTATTAATTCGATGCCAAGACCTGAAAAGGATTTAAGTAATGATTGGCCAGATATTGCCAGCAAACCCTTTGATCATCCTTTTGGACCTTATTCCGACCCTTTTTCGGAAGAACAACATAAGTTTGGTCCTTATAAAGCCATCAAAGATTGGCATAAAAGCCATGATAAAAAGAAAAATCAACTTAGTAAAACCCCAATAGCATCCTTATGAAAAATGTATTTATGGGCATTTTTGCCTTATTATTAATGGCTTCAAGTTCATTGATGGCACAAAAACAGACAAGTATGAAAGAACACAAAATCGTATTTCATTTATCAACAGCAGATACTTCTGCTTATCGTTCTTTAACGAAACAATTAAATAATGTTTTGGCAGTTTGGACGGACGCTAAATTAGAAGTAGTGATTCATAACAAAGGCATTGATTTTATGCGGAAAGATAAAAGTGTTTTAGAATCAGAAATTCAAGCATTGAAAGATAAAGGCGTAATTTTTGCCGTTTGCGAAAATACCATGAAAGCTCAGAAATTATCAAAAGACCAAATTTTACCACAAGCCATTTACGTACCTGTTGGTTTGATAGAATTAGCGTTAAAACAAGAAGAAGGTTGGTCTTACATTAAAGCAGGGTATTAATTTTGGTCAGTGTAACATTTGTCACAAAACTTGGTTGGGGCTTTTTATAATTTTGAATTAATAACAATTCAAAACCATTAATGACCAAACGATTGAGAGTCTTTTTGCCCATTATCTTGATGATTTTGCTTCAAGGTTTTGGGCAAAATTCTTTAGCTTTCACTGTGAATCCTAAAGATTCCATCAACATTAAAGATTTTTTTATAAAAGGGAAGTGGAGTGGACAAAGCCGATTAATGACAATGGCTACCGACAACGAAGAACATCTTTCTGATTATGCTGCCACAGCCATTGGTTTTGGCTTGGCTTATCGTACTTTGGTATATAAAGGTTTTCAGTTTGGGATAAGTGCTTTTGTAAACCAAAATATTAATTCTCCAAATTTTACCAAAATAGATTCTTTAACGAAAGCAGTCAATCGTTATGAAATAGGCTTGTATGATGTTGCGGATGTTAATCGAAAAGATTTATTGTTTCGTTTACAAGATTTTCACTTAAAGTATCAATTCAAAAAAGGGACAATTATCTTAGGAAATTATTTGCCTAAGAATTTATTTATTAACCAACAAGATGGCAGGATGTCGCCAACTTATGTGCAAGGTGTTGGAATAGACTGGAAAGTAAATAAACAATGGAAAATCAAGTCCGATTTGATTTGGCAGATTTCCCCACGTTCTACAACTCATTGGTATTCAGTTGAAAAATCCTTAGGTTATTATCCCTCTGGTGTAAATCCAGATGGGAGTAAATCTCAATATGCCAATCAAACACAAAGTGCTGGTCTTGGCATTTTAGAAATTTATTATCAACCCAAACCACAAATTACGATAATTTTAGGCGACATGTTGGTTGAAAATGTTTTCAATACAGCTTATCTGAAAACAGAATACAGCTTGCAAAAAGTAAATCATCGTTGGTTTTTCGGTACTTTATTAGTTCGACAAAATGCTACAGGAAATGGTGGAAATACTGATATTGCCAAAGCGTATTTTCCAGTCAATAATCGTTCATTGATTATCAATAATCGTTTAGGATATACTTTTGATACTTGGGAAAGCTCATTAAACTTTGGAAGAATTACGGGCGAAGGACGTTTTCTAATGCCTAGAGAATGGGGCGTTGAACAATTTTATACCTTTTTAGCCAGAGAAAGAAATGAAGGTGCGGGCGATGTTTGGGCTTATTCAGCAAAATTAGGGAAATCATATTTCAAGAAAACGTTGAAAGTAGAATTGGGCTATGGATATTATCGTTATCCAGATGTGAAAAATACTCGTCTTAACAAATACGGTTTTGCAGATTATACACAGTTTGTTGGCAATATCAATTATCAGTTTTCAGGTTTTTTTAAAGGACTTTCGGCACAAGTATTATTTGTTAGAAAAGATAATCGAGGAGAAACGTACAACAATAAACGTTATGTAATTAACAAAGTTAATATGTCGCAATGGAATGTGATTTTCAACTATCAGTTTTAATTTAAGAGGCTGTTTTCATTGAAAACAGCCTCTTAAATCACTATTCTCCTAACCAAGATTTTAAAATTTGTTCTTGTAATGGCGTTGATTTTTCTAGCCTTCCAATACTTAATTTTCTTTTTCCATTCAATTCTATTTCTTCTTTGATTCCTAGTCCAGCGAAGGCTAAATATTTACGATAATCCAACTCTTTGGTTGTATTAATGTATTCAAAAACATTTGCTAAAGACGCACCGGCAGCTTGTTCGCAAGCGGTTTGGAATTCGGCATCGGTAAAGCCACGATTCAGTTTTTTATAATATTGCCAATACAATAAACGCATCACATCATCCAATGATTTCGTATTCTGACTAGCATTTCTGATAGCGAAATCTAGTAATAAACCAACCAAAGGACCTTTGTCGTAATATGAAATTGTTTTGCCAACTTCTTCGCCTTGTGTACCAAAAGGTCCATCTTTCCAAGTGTTATAACTCGCCTGACTTAACGATTGGTAAAAACGTCCATTGTTATTTTCTACGGCATTGATATTATGTTCTAAATTATTGAAAAGCGTTTTTTCATCCATCAAGCCAGCTCTTTTTACGACTAAATATTCGTAGTAAACGGTCAATCCTTCACTTATCCAAAGTAAATTACTTCTGCTTCCTTTGTCATAATCAAAAGGGCCTAATTCAAAAGGACGAATGCGTTTTACATTATAATGATGAAAGTACTCGTGTGCCAAAAAATTCATTACTTGTCCCATTGAAGCCGTGGTTGTCAGTCCTGTTCCGTCAAAACTCACCGTAGTATTATTCAAATGTTCAATCCCTCCCCTTCCTGGACCAATTCCAATAAAAGTATATTCATTATAAGGAATATCTCCCATGATTTTTACCGCTGAACCGACAATTTTTTCAAGATTTTCATTGAATAAATCACGGTTAAAAGTACCCATTTTATAGGCAATAAATTGATGATTTATGCCCTTTACTTTAAAGCTAGGTAAGGATTCTAATTCGCCAATTAGTAAAGGACAATCATACAAAATATCGAAATCAGGTGCTGTAAATTCATTACTTTTCCCTGCTACTTTATCTAAACCAGTAGCAATCACATGCTTTGACTGATTCGTTAAAACCTTTACACTAACGGGAGTATTTAAAAATCCATCAACATACAAAAAGGTATTTGCACAAATTACATAAGCATGTTCGCTGTCTAAATAACTATTTGCCACAAATTGTCTTTTCGTTTTGATGTCATAGCTAACCGTAAAATTTTTGTTTTTAGCACCAGTAAGCTTCCAAGTATTTTCATTGCTTTGTACAATGTTTAGTTTTTTGCCTTGTTGGTCTTTTGCCGAAATATTTTCTAGCGATTTGGCATAATCCATTATTTGATAATAGCCCGGCATCCACTTTGGCATTTTCAGCGATAAAGTATCTTGCGACCAGCCATTTCCTTTTAACTCTACATGAAATGTATGATTTTCAGGCTGAGGCATTGATAATGTATAAGCTAACGTTTTTTTGTTTTGAGCTTTAGCAGTAAGAGTAATTGTTGTAGTGAAGATTAATAATAATATGAATGAAACATATTTTGGGAATGTATTCGTTTTTTTCATTTCGATAAAAAGCCTTGTTGAAGAAGATGAATTTAGGTTGGTTTAATTTCCAAATATTCATCATTATTCTTGAAAGACAAAGGAATCCTCAAAATTCAAGTAATTATACTTAATGATGAATGAGTAAGGGTTGAGAGCTATTTAATCAAAAGACAATTCTTCATTAAATCCATTGCATATTTTATATAACCCGTTTCGATAGATTTTTTACCGTTGATAATGGCATAAAAAGTATTCACTTGAGATTCTTTCAAGGATAAATGTTTCATCATAGAATCTCTGAATCTACCCGACCTAAATTTTGCATTGCGTCCTCTTTGAAGGGTTTTCCATTGTGCAGTAAGTATGGCGGGGACAAATGCTTTTTCTTCCATGTTTGCTATTAAATTCCAGTGCAATTTACGATTTATTTGGTTTCCCCCACGAGTTTTCTCATGGTTAATCGTGTTTAAGTTAAGTACTTTGGACTTTTTAGTTTATTATGAATGTTGGCTTAACATTCCTGTAAAAAGAAAAAAGATAGCCCTTACGAGACTATCTTTTTTGCAACAATAACCCAATTTATTCAAATATTAATATCCCGGATTTTGTTTATACAAACCGTTAGTGAAAGTAATTTCCGCCTGTGGAATTGGTAAATACTCATCTCTGCCTGCCGTAAATTTAGCAGTTGCCAAATAGGTTCTTTTAGCTTTTTCTACATTGATGTAGGCGTTCAACGTTGATTCTGCTATGCCCCAACGAACTAAATCAAAGAAGCGTGAACCTTCCGTGGCAAATTCTAAACGACGTTCCCATTGCAAAGCCTTACGAGCAAAATCTTGTGTCCAACCCGTTGTTGAATACTGTTTTACATTGTATTTTGAAGCAAAAGTGCCATCTGCTTTTTTCAATCTAGCAGTACTTTCTGAAGCTCTTTTTCTGATTTGATTGATGATAGGCAATGCTTTATCTTGCTGTCCTAGTTCAATATACGCTTCTGCTTGAATCAATAAAATATCATCATATCGAAGAATATCATAGTTTTTGGCAGTTCCCATAAATGGTCCTAGTTTGAAATATGAACCACTTGTCGCTAATTGTTGGAAACGCATCGAGTGGAAATTTCCATAAACACCCGCATCACGCACCCAGCTATTGCTGAAAGGTTTTGTGTTATCGTACTTATATGGATGTCCGTCGATACCAACTGTATGGTCAAGACGTGGGTCAACCGTTGCACTTGTTAAATCTACATTTCCAGTGTTAAAAGTATCGAATTTTGGTAAACCATTTTCATCTGTTGTGTGTGCATTTACCAAGTTTTGGCTTGGTGCATGAAAACCGCAACAGCCATATTGAGGCGCTCCGTGTGGGTAATTTAAACCATCTTCGAAACTCAAACGACCAGCAGTTGTTCCATCATTAATAGTAAACTGAATCGCAAAAATTGATTCTGGTCCATTTTCAGTTTCTGGCACAAAATTGTCAGCGATGTCGTTACTCAAACTGTACTTCCCTGAAGAAATCACTGCTTGGGTTAAATTCACAACTTCTTGTAATCTCGTTTTATTGATATTGGTTACTTTGTGCGTTGCGTCCTGTTCATAAGCTTGATACAACTTTAATTTTGCCAAATACGCCTGTGCCGCTACTTTGTTTGCTCTTCCAATTTCAGCTTGATTGGCTGGTAAATTATCTACTGCAAATTGAAAATCAGCAGCAATTTTATTCCAAGATTCATCATTGCTCAAGGTATTTGATACTTTCAAAATGTCTTCTTCTGTTGCTGTTTCGTCAAAAATTGGAATATTTTTGTACAAAAGCTTCATCGTAAAATAACTATGGGCTCTCAAGAAACGTAATTCCGCCAAACGAATCTTTTTGTTCGGATAATTACTTTCAGAAAGTGTATTCACCGCACGCAAAGCCACATTACATCTTGAAATTGACTTAAAAAGGTTTTGCCAAGTACGTGTTACAAACGAACCCATTGTTGGCGTAACCAAATTATAATGCTCTAGTGCATCAATTTCACCAACGTCGCCTGTTCCACCGCCACCTTTGTAGGCATCGTCTGAACGAACACTTCCATAAACCCAATTGCTGTAGATTGGACCAATCATGTCGCCATTACCAATTGCCGCATAAGCAGAGGTAACCAAGCCATCAATGGCTGTTGGAGAAGTTAAATCTGAGGATGATAACACACCCGTTGGCGTGTATTCTAAGGCATCTTTACAAGCATTTAAGCTAAGTAAGCCTGTAATTAATATGAGGGAAAATATCTTCTTTTTCATTTTTTGAATCTGAGTTTGAATTTGTGCTTTAGGCTGTATGCTATAAGCATTAGGCAATTTTAATAAAGCCTACAGCTTAAGGCTTATAGCTTAAAGCCTAGAATGACGCATTAACACCAAATGTGAACGTTTGTGGAATTGGTACTGGACCAAGGTCTATGCGTTCTGGGTCTGGGCTTTGGTAAGTACTACTTTTAATCCAGAATAAGTTTTCAGCCATTACAAAGAAGCGAAGTCTTGAGAAAACCGTCTTTGTTGGAAGCGTATAACCTAATTGTACGTTACGTAATTTGAAATACGAAGTATTTACCATGAAGTAATCAGAAGTACGTCCTTCGTTGTTGTTGTCTTTCAAAGTCAATGCTGGAACGGTTGTGTTGGTATTTTGAGGTGTCCAACCGTTGAATACTCCTGGTCCAACATTTTCTCTACCCTTCATCAAGTTATTGAACAAAGTATAAACATCAAAACCTGTTCTACCTGCTACTCCTGAACCAAAAATAGCGATGTCAAAGTTTTTGTAAGAAGCATCAATTCTTAAACCGTATTCTAGTGCTGGAAGTGTTGTACCAATCCAAGTTCTGTCTAAGTCGTCAATTTTTCCATCGCTGTTAATATCTACGTAACGAATTCTACCCGGTCCAGCTCCTACTTGTGCAGGTGCGGCATCTACTTCTGCTTGCGATTGGAAAAGTCCGTTTGTTTTGTAACCAAAAATATCAAATTGCGAATGTCCGATGATTGTATTGACCAAGTTTCCTGCATAAGCTGGACGAACATTTTCTGGTAATTCAGTGATTTTATCTCTGAAATGTGCAAAGTTTGCTGTAACATTATACTTCAAACCATTTTCAATTTCTCCGTGATAACCCAATACAAATTCCCAACCTTTGTTAGATTTTGATGCACCGTTTACTGCTTTCGACTGTCCTTCGCCCAAAGCTGAAGCTACTGGAGGAGTAATTAAAATACCTGATGTTTTACGAGAGAAATAATCGAATGAACCAGAAATTTTATTGTTTAAGAAAGCAAAGTCAACACCAGCGTTGATTTCTTCTGTACTTTCCCATTTCAAAGCAGAGTTTGCTGCTTGTGTTTGTACAAAACCAGAAGGCAAAGTTCCTGTATTAGCACCCGACAAAGAGTATGCCGTTCCGATATTCATATATTGTTCCCAGAAACCACCAGATAATTGTGCTTGCGTAGTTCCATATCTTGTATCAAACAAACCAAAACGAGCTAAATCTCCGATTTGTTGATTCCCCACACGTCCTACACCTACTCTTGCTTTTAATTCAGTGAATAATTTACTGTTTTTCATGAAATTCTCTTGGTCAAGTCTCCAACCAAAAGATGCCGCAGGGAAAATACCATATCGGTTATCTGTACCAAAACGAGAAGAACCATCACGACGAATAGTTAATGCTAACAAATACTTATCTTCTAAATTATAATCGACACGACCAAACTGAGAGAACAAACGATGACCCGTAGAACCACCAGAAACCGTTGTATTACCAGTACCAGCATTCAAGGTAAAGTAATCTTCTGTTTGCAAAGCGTAACCTTCTTTTTTAGTAGCTTGGAAATCTAAATCTGTTTTGATGTATTCTGTTCCTACCAAAAATTTGAAGTGATGGTCAGTATTCAAATCCCAGTTATAACGCAAAGTATTCGACCAAGTAGTACTGATAAAATGGTTTTGATCAAAAAGTAAACTATTCGTAGTACGGTTGAAAGCACCTTCCGAGAAAGTTGGTGTAATTACTTTGTTCAAATATCTTGAATCGTCTGCACCAATATTACTTTTGAAAAACAAGTTTTTAATCGGTTGAACTTCAATGAAAATATTTCCGAAAGTACTCAAACGATTCGCATTATTCCATTTTGCGATGTCTTGCATGTGCAATGGGTTATTTCTGTCTGAATATCCACCGCCAGAAGCACCCGCATAAGTAACGCCATCTTTTTGATACACAGGAATGGTTGGTACAAGCGTAACCGCTAAACCTGTTGTACTAGCGCCCCCTAAATCGGTTGATGTTAAAGTTTCATTTGAATTGGCAATACGCAAACTAAGACCAATTTTTAATTTATCATCAAAAGCACGAGTAATGGCGTTGATACTTCCATTAATACGGTCATAATTGGTAAACTTCAACATACCTGTGTTTTTCAATTGACCAAAGTTTACTTCGATTGAAGAAGCCTTATTTCCTGTTGAAATCGTAAAGTCATTTCTAGTAACAATACCCGTTTTATACATTACATCTTGCCAATCTGTATCGCCAACTGGAGTATTTGGGTCGCCACCAACGAATGGTTTTACTGAAACACCATTCAAGATTGGGTTAGTAAAGCTTTTGTTCCAATCGAAATTATAGATTTCTCCATAACCAGCAGCAGGGTCTTGTCCGTCGTTTACTGAAGCTTGCCAAAGTGCTCTACCTCTGTCAACAGCATTCAACATTTTAAAACGCATTGCTTTTTCAGACTGAACAGAAACGCTACTATTGAATTGGAATTCAACTTTTCCGTTGGTATTTCCGCCATTTTTCGTCGTAACGATAATTACACCATTAGAAGCACGAGCACCATAAATTGATTCCGCAGAAGCATCTTTCAATACTTGTACAGACTCAATGTTGGTAGGACTGATGTTTTGGAATACTTCTGGACGAGTAGTAGGAATTCCGTCGATGATATACAATGGGTCGTTATTTCCTAAAGTATTCGCTCCACGAATTAAGATTCGGCTATTTGAACCATTTGGTGAGCCGTCTTTTTCAATGTACAAACCAGCCACACGACCTTGCAAAGACTGCATCGGGTTACCTGAGCTGATATTTTTTAACGGTTTCATATCCACTACGGCTACTGCTCCTGTTAAATCTTGCTTTTTAGAAGAAGTATAACCTACTACTACAACTTCGCTCAATTCTTTCCCAGCAGTAAGTGCAATAACAATATTGCTAAGTCCTTTAATGGAAACTTCTTTGCTGTTGTAACCTACGTAAGATACTGATAATGACGTTGCACTTTCAGGTACTGTTAAGGTAAAAGTACCTTCTGCATTACTTGTAACACCCTTTGATGTTCCTGTAACAAGTACGTTTGCCCCAATAAGGACTTCGTTCGATTCGGCTGCGATTACTTTTCCCGTTATTGTTCTTTGCTGAGCAAAGGCAAAGTGGGTAGTAATAAACAGCATGGTGATGCTGAGTAAATAGTTTTTCATATTGAAATTGTTTAATTAAAAAGGTTATTTTATATGTTAGAAAAAGAGTTTAAGTGCGCTTCAATCATTGTTTTTACTTCGCTTTCATTAATGTTGGGAGTAGCACCTTGATAAGTAGCTACTAACGAACCCATAGCACAGGCGAATTGTAAGCTTTCTGTAGGACTATTGTTGGCTAATAAATTCTTGAGCAAACCTGCTAAAAAGGCATCTCCGCTACCTATTGTATCTTTTACCGTTACTGGAAAGCCTTCGTTTTGATAAAAAATACCATCTTTCAACAGAATTGCACCATCGGCTCCGAGTGTTACACAAAGTATTTGAATGTCAAATCGTTTGGCGATTGCCTGCATGGCAATTTCTAATTCCGTAGATTCTTCACACCAAGTAGCAATTTGAATGAGTTCTTGCTCATTCATTTTCACCATATTGGCTATTTTTAAATAAGAAAAGATAAGTTCAGGTGTGTAAAATGGCGTTCTGAGATTCACATCAAATACTTTGAATTTAGCTTTTTCCAAAAGTGTATTCAAGGTTTGAGCCGTTTGCTCACTGCGTGCCGATAAACTACCAAAAATAAATACCTCTGAATTTTCAACAGCTTCAATTAAACTATCTTCTACTTGGATATAATCCCAAGCAACAGGATGTACAATTTTATACGTTACTTCATTTTCATCACTTACATTGGCTTTTACAACACCTGTCAAATGGGTTTTTCCATGTTGAACAAGTTCGGTTGACAAACCTTTTTCAGTGATAAATTGTATCAATTCTTCCCCTAGTTCATCATCACCAACACGGCTGATTACGCTTGGGTTAAGTCCTAAATTTTTTAGTTGAACGGCTACATTCATGGGCGCTCCACCCGCTTGTTTGCCCGTGGGAAGCACATCCCAAAGCATTTCGCCAAAGCAAATGATAGTTGGATTAGTCATTCTTTCAATTGTTTTAAGGTTAAGGTTTTATTGCTTAATGAAGCACTACTGCTCTTTCCATGCCTTCCAAAGAAGTTCCTTTGGTTTCAGGCATTACTTTCCAGACGAATAATAATTGTAAAATCATCATCGAAGCGAAGAAAGTAAAAGTGATTCCACCTCCAAAAGTTTCGGCGATATAAGGAAAAGTAAAAGTGATGATAGCGGCTAAAATCCAGTGCGTGAAACTACCCAATGCTTGTCCATAAGCACGTACTTCGTTCGGGAAAATTTCTGAGATAAACACCCAAATAACAGCCCCTTGCGAGAAACCAAAAAAGGCAATAAAGATGAATAGATAGAAAGAAACATTGATGCCGATATTGCCACTAAAAAATGCCTGAGCAACCAAAACAAGCGAAGTAATCAATCCTAAAGAACCCCAAAACATCAATACTTTTCTACCGAATTTATCAATCAATGAGATACCAACAAGTGTTGAAACAAGATTGATTAAACCAATGCCAGCCGATGATAAAAGCGCTGAATCTTTTCCTAAACCTGCCATTTCAAAAATACGTGGCGCAAAGTAAATAATGGCGTTGATTCCAGATACTTGATTAAAAACTGCGAACAATACCGCCAACATAACGGGCTTGCTATACGCTGGCTTGAATAAATTGGTAAAGCTATTTGAAGAGTGACCTTTTGCCTGATTTTGAATGGCTTCGATAATGTCTTCAGCGGTGTCGGCATCAATGGTAGCTAAAATTTTTCTGGCGGTATCCACTGCCCCTTTTTTCAAAATTAACCATCTTGGACTTTCAGGAATGACTAAAACCGTCACTAAAAACAGTACTGATGGAAATGCTTGTACACCCAGCATCCAACGCCAAGCGTTTTCGCCAATATCAACCAACAAGTAATTTGAAAGATAAGCAATCAAAATACCGAACACTACATTGAATTGGAACATGGCTACCAAACGCCCTCTTTTGTGTGCAGGCGCAATTTCCGAAATATACATGGGTGCTACCACCGAAGAAACCCCAACGCCTAATCCGCCAAGAAATCTAAATACTAAAAAGATACTCCAGTTGGGTGCATAAGCCGTTCCTAATGAAGAAAGTAAATACAAAATAGCAACTAATAATAAGGTTGTTCTTCTTCCGTATTTTTCGGCTGGAATTCCACCGATTAAAGAACCTAAAACTGTTCCTATTAAAGCGATTGAAACCGTTACGCCGTGTTCAACAACGCTTAGATTCCATAATTTTTGAAGCGTTTGCTCTACGCCTGAAATTACTGCGGTGTCGAATCCGAAGAGAAATCCTCCTAAAGCTGCGGATAATGCCCACAAGAATATTTTAATATTTTGATTCATGTTAACTTTTGGTATAAGTTTTTTGATGAACCAAAATTAGTACTTAGGATAACGAAGGGCTGTCAGTATTCTTTCAAAGAGTATTTAATTTGATACATTGTTTTAAATATTTGATAGTCAACAATTTAAACATATTTAAAATAATTGAATCATTAAATTTGATACAGTATTTTAATAAATGTTACATCAAGAATTTCGCCATTCTGATGGTGTTTGGTTAGTCTTTTGTTTAAAGAAAGTAGTGAAATAACTTGGGTTATTAAAGCCTGTTTCATACGCTACTTCGGCAATGGTTTTATCGGTTTCTTTTAATAATGCTTTGGCTTTTAATAATTTAAAATCTGCTATATAATCGGTAACATTTTTATTCGTCAAAGCAGAAATTTTGCGGAATAATTGTACTCTCGACATTCCCAATTCTTTACTTAATTTCTCTACTGATAAAGAGCTATCGTTCAGATTTTTTTCAATCAGTAATTCAAATTCTACTAAAAATTTACGTTCTGTTTTTTGAATTTGACTAGGATTGGTGATTTCACTTGAAAAACGGCGACGCATTCTATCTCGGTTTTCTAAAAGTCCTTTGATTTTTTCTTCTAATAATTGCTGATTAAACGGTTTTGAAATATAAGCATCTGCACCTGCTTTTGCTCCTTCTATTTGGCTTTCCATTTGTCCTTTGGCGGTCAGTAAAATCACAGGAATATGCGAAGTACGGAAATCATTTTTGATTTTTTGGGTCAACGAAAATCCATCCATTTCTGGCAACATCACATCACTGATGATTAAATCTGGAATATTATTCAGGATTTCTTCCCAACCTTTTTCCGCACTTTCTACGGGAACAGTATTATAAGCAATTCTTAATTTTTGAGTCAAGAATTGGTTTAAATCTTGATTATCCTCAATCAACACAATCGTATTATCATGAACTACAGAATTATTTATGAGCATCGGCGTGATGGGTTCAACGCTTTCACGCAAATAAGCATTTTCTTTAACCGACTCTTTTTCAACACTTTGACATTCGACATAAGGCAAAATGATTTTAAACGTTGTTCCTTTCCCTTTTTCAGATTCTACTTCTATATCTCCTTGATGAAGCGAAACGAATTCACGAGAAAGCGCCAAGCCCAAACCTGTTCCCAAAGAAATATTTTGGTTGCCACGATAAAATAAATCGAATGCCCGCTCTTTTTCTTCTTTACTCATCCCGATACCATTATCCGAAATCAAAATCTCTATTTTCTCAATATTTTTTAAGAGTGAAATGTGTATTAAACCGCCAATTGGCGTGTATTTAAAGGCATTTGAAATAATATTGAAGAGTACTTTGTCCAATTTTTCAGCATCGAAACCGAATGGCATTTGCGCAAATGGACAAATAAATTGTAAGTCGATGTGCTGTGTTTTTGCTTTTACATTAAAATCGGAAACGATGTCTTTCACAAAAGCTACCAAATCTTGTTGACTTACTTCCAATTCCATTTTGCCTGCATCAACTTTTCTTAATTCTAGCAGTTGATCAACCAAGCGGAGTAATCTATTGGCATTTTTATAAATTAATTGAAGTGCATTTTTGGTTTCTTTTGCATCCACAGACTTACGATGTAAAATATCTTCCGTAGGTGTTAGAATCAAACTCAAAGGCGTGCGAAATTCGTGCGAGATATAAGAGTAAAAGCGTAATTTATCTTCTGTAGCTTGTCGGGCAAGTTGCGAAATTCGTTCAATTTCATCTTTCTGCTCTAAAATCGCACGATTTTGGTTGGCTAAAACTTGATTCGATTTCTGTTTTTCTCGTAAAAGATAGAATAAGATTCCTCCAAGAGAAATAACCACTAGTAAAAAAATAACGGTTAAATAAAGTGTATTTTGTTGGGTTGAAAAGATACGAGTTAGCTCTTTTATTTTACTAGCTTGTCGTTTAATATCATCTTGTTGTTCTTTTATTTTTTGGTATTGAGCCAACATAATGCCTACGTTTTCTGCATTGATGATGGTCGTAAATAATTGATTTTCCTTTTCAAAAGGTTGTTTATTCAAAATTTTAACAGCTGTTTTGATGGCTTCTTCACCACCTGTAGGATATAAAATGGTTGCAGAAATAATACCTTTCCTCACCAAATCAATGCCTTGATTTGCACCATACAAACCATCAACACCAATGATTTTTTTATTCAAATTCAAACTTTTACAAACGTTTGCGATGGCATGAGCCAATCTGTCATTGTGTGCATAAATCAAATCGACATTAGGATGCTGACTTAGAAAAGCACGAATTTCTTCTTGAAAATACTGTGGTTGTCTCGCTGAGAAAAGCGATTTCACCAATTTTAATTGAGGATTTTGATTAATTACTTTCAGAAAACCTTGATGTCTGTCAATCGTCGGAGATGTTTTTGCCCCTTCGCCTACTTCAAAAATTGTTCCTTGTCCTTTCAGGATGATGTTTGCATAAATCCCAGCATTTTGCCCGATGAGTTTATTATCAGCCCCCACAAAAGCCGTATATTTTTCAGAAGTAGTTTTGCGGTCAACGATAACTACAGGAATCCCTGCATCGAACGCTTTTTCAATGATAGCCGTTAGCGGTTTGGCTTCGTTGGGCGTAACGATGATTAAATCTACTTTATCGTCAATAAATTGCTGAATTTGAGCGATTTGCCTAGCACTATTGCTGTTTGCATTGGCGATAGTCATCCCGATATTATTATGAAAAGCCAATTCGCTTTCCATTCCATCTACCATTGTTTTACGCCAATTATCGTTCATCGTACATTGGGCAAAACCAATTTGAAAGGTCTTTTTTTCGGACTTATTACAAGCATATAACATCAAGATAAGCGATAGTGCTACAAATATTTGATAGATTTTTCTCATCTCTTTTCTGTTATAAAATGGTATAAATTTTTGAGTTTTGTTTCAATGATAATGCTAAAATACGAAAGCTTTATAAACAAGAAAAAGATAAACTGCTGGATTAAAACCCAACAGCTTATCTATTAGTTGTACGCAACATTAATGGAATCTTACTTCCAAGTACTTTTCAAATTCCAGACTTTTAAGGTCTTTATTTTGAAGTTTTTTTCAGAAGTATTGATTTTCATTTTTGTATAATCTTCATTCGGAAAGAAAATATCGGTAATTACAGTTTCACCATTATCAGCAAATAACTCAGCTGAAGATACGTCGAAATAAACGTGTAATTTGATGATTTTGTCACTTGCTAATCTTGGTGCAAGATGTACTTTTTCAGCAAAAGTATCAGAAAAATCTACTTTCCCAGATTTGGTTCTATCGCTAAAGAAAGTATTATTTTCACTGTCGTAACCAATGATATATTTCTCACCTTTGCTGTTTGATATTTCTATCTCAACTTTTCCTTTTTGTGGTTTTTCAAAAGATAGTTCCAACTCAGATAAAGTAGGCTTAAAGTTCAATTTTGAAGCTACATCTAGCGAACTCGCAATGTTTAAATTGCTTAATTGTAATGCTTTTTTAGCAGGATTTCTCAAAGCTTGAAGTTCCTTAACAGGATTAACAGATACTCTATAACCTTGACTGGTTGATTTTAAGCTTAATACTCTTGGAAGTGTAGCGGCACTTCTCCATACGCCAGTTGGAACAATATTGGCATATTGCCAGTTACTCATCCAACCGATTAAAATTCTTCTGCCATCAGCTTTTGGAATATCTGACCACGTTACGCCTGCATAATTATCTTTGCCGTAGTCTAACCAAAGTCCATTTCCATTTTTTACAAAAGGTTTAAGGGCTTCGTCAAGTATAAACGTTTTTCCATCAAAATCTCCCACAAAGTATTGTGTTCCTGAACCACCATTTGGTCCGCCCGGATTAATGTTGACAATCAAAACCCATTTTGTAACATTACCATCTTTTAATGGAAACATATCTGCACATTCCCAAACGCCACCATGATTACCCCATTCTTTCCCAAAATTTCCTGAATTTTCCCATTCTTTTAAGTTTTTTGAAACCCAAAATTCATGATGATCTTGTACCGCAAGTGACATTACCCATTGCTTGTGGGCTTCATCCCAAATTACTTTTGGGTCTCTAAAATCACGTGTTCCAGTATTTTTTACAACTGGATTTCCTGAGAATTTTGTCCAAGTACGTCCTTTATCATTACTGTAAGCAATGCCCTGAGTTTCAAAATCGCCTCTACCTGCCTTTTCACCTTCCATATTATGATAAGTAAAAATAGCGACTAATGGCGGTTGATTATTAATGCCAAAACCACTTGTATTCTTCCAGTCAACCACGGCACTTCCAGAAAAAATATAACCCAAACTATCAGGATAAAGGGCAATAGGTAGATTTTCCCAATGTGTTAAATTTTTACTGACAGCGTGTCCCCAGTGCATTGGTCCCCAAATTGTTTTATCTGGATAATGTTGATAGAATAAATGATATTCCCCTTTGTAAAAGAACATTCCGTTAGGGTCATTCATCCAACCTTTGGCAGGTGAAAAATGGAATTGAGGTCTATGTTGTTCTTGGTATAATTTTGATGTTTCATGATGCTGTCCGAAACCTTCTATTTTCAAAAACAATACAAGGGCTATGCAAAGCAACATTATGTGTTTAGCCATTTTAATGTAAATCATTTTTCCATCATTTAAATAGTGAGTGAATGCAAAAAAGTTACCTTTATGCTTTTCTGTGATTCAAAATTACTTGTAGATATTTTTTAAATGATGTACTAATCTTTCCAAATATTCCAATTTTGATACAAGTATTAAATGTCTGTATTTCAATTATTTACCTATTTTATAAAGCATTGAAGTATTAAAAATGTTACCAAAATACAACTTATGTTACATTCACAAAACTCTTGTCTTTGATTCGCTTCCTTTTACAGCTTAACAAGCTTTTGTTTGAACATCGTAAGGAAAGGTTAAGGTAAAAGAAGTGCCTTTTCCTTCAGTACTGATAAATGAAATTTGCCCTCCTAGAATATTCGTAAATTCTTTGGTAATGGTTAGTCCCAAGCCCGTGCCTTCAATTTGTAGTACATTATTGGCTCTGAAAAACAGTTCAAATAGATGTTCTTGATCTGCCACAGGAATTCCAATTCCATAATCAGTAATGATAAGCTTGAAAGTATCTTGAGCAAAAACTAATTCTAAACTTGGGTTTTTGGCATTCGGCGAATATTTAAAAGCATTATTCACCAAATTACTGATGATATGATTCAAAAATGAAGTATTAGAAGTAATCAATCTGTGTTTTTCAGGTAATATTAACTCTAAGCTTCTACCGTCTTTTCTGTCAATATAATATTGATTATTTACATGATGAATTAGTTGAATAATATCAATGGATTCAACACTGTATTCTTCGTGATTCACGCTTGTTTTTTCAAGTAAAAGAATATCTCTTAACATTTCTGTAAGACGATTTGACTGAAAAATAATTTTGCTTAAATGCTGTTTAGTTTTTTCTTTAAGAGTTTCATCCTCAATCATGTTTACATAAATATCCAGAATATCAATACTGCTTACGATGGTAGCAATTGGCGTTCTGAATTCATGGGAAGCAAGTGCAGTGAAACGATTTTTTAGGATGTTCATTTCACGTTCTTTTTCCAAAGAAAGTTCTAATGCTTTTAATTGTCTTTGGGCTTCTTCAGCCAATTTCATTTCTGTAACGTCTCTTTCAATGGCAATCCAATGCGTAAACCAGCCAGTTTCGTCAGCCACAGGAATTACGGTGAAGTTTATCCAAAATTCTTCTCCATTTTTCTTATAATTGATGGTTGTAATTTCACATGATTCCCATTTACGCAAAGATTTACTTAAACGAGCCAATTCTGCTTTATCTGATTTTGGACCTTGTAAAATACGAGGCGTTTTTCCGATTACTTCTTCGGCAGTATAGCCAGTCATGCTAGTAAAAGCTTCGTTGGCATATAAAATTCTTGGTCCGGGTTCATCAAAAGGTTCGGCTTCTGTGATTAATACGGCATCATTTGTATTAACTACTACCGATTCTAACAATTTTAATTGGCGTTCTCTTTCCTTTTGTAAGGTAATATCCTGTATCGCACCGACCATTCTAATCCCTTTCCCTTGTTCATTTCTGATGACAAAACCTTTATCAATTACATGTGCATATTTGCCATCAGCCTTTTTAAAACGATATTCATCGTACCAATTGCTCTCTGTTCCTTGAATAGAAACATTGATACTTTTAATGACTCTTTCTTTATCATCTGGATGAAGATAGCAAGTCCAAGAATCTAAAATAGTAGAAGGAGATTCGTGTCTGTGACCAAACATATTAAAATAACCTTCTCCCCAAAGAATAGCATTATTTTCTAAATTCCAATCCCATATAGCATCAGAAGTTGCTTTTGATGCGAATTGGTATCTTTCATTACTTTCAATAACAGACTTTTGGGCTTCTACTTTGTCGGTAACATCTACCACGGTAGAAATC
This sequence comes from Arcicella gelida, assembly GCF_034931025.1. Classification (NCBI taxonomy): domain Bacteria; kingdom Pseudomonadati; phylum Bacteroidota; class Cytophagia; order Cytophagales; family Flectobacillaceae; genus Arcicella; species Arcicella gelida. The sequence goes on from NZ_JAYGIL010000023.1 coordinate 72,289, forward strand.
ATCAAGTTTTGTTCAGGAATCGGAATATTTTTGGCATTTACAATACGTTTTTCTCCTGTTTTGGTGGTGATGGTTATTCCCTCCCAATTCATTCTACTCTCATCTCCACTTAAAATATCCGTCATGATGCGTTCGCTTATTTCTTTTCGATAAGCTTCGTCAGGATATATTTTTCCAAAAAAAGAATTAACATCTAAAATGTCTTCATTTGTCCATCCATAAATTTCACTGAATTTTTTGTTCATCAAGGTGGCTGTTCCTTCATTAATTTTATTGACAGCGATACCTATCGGAAGGTTTTCGAGTGTTGTTTCGATAAACTTATTTCTTTCTTTTAATGCGATTTGAGTATTTTGATATTCGGTAATATCCTGCACTGTTCCTTCCAAAAAGAGTGGAGTTCCCGCTTCATCTTTGATGAGTTTCCCAATTTCATGAATCCATTTACTCGAACCATCTGGTAAAACTATGTTGTATTCAATGTCAATGTCTTTTCCACCATCCAACGTAATGGCGTGCTGCTTAATGTAATTTTCTCTGTCTTTCGCTTTTAAAGTAAGTAAGAACGATTCATAAGTAAGATTAAATGATCGTTTGTCAAGTCCCCAAATAACATATACTTCATTCGACCAATACAGGTTTTTTTCTTGAATATTGGCTTGCCAATAACCCAATTTGGCAATATTGGTAGCTGTACGAAGTTTTATTTCACTATCTTTTAATTCTTGTAAAACTTTCTCTTTTTCAGTAACATCATTTATTTGTACTAAAACTACTCGTCTTCCTTGATAGTTCATCAAATGTCCTAAGCCTTCAACTTTAATAAGTTCGCCATTTTTAGTCTGATGAATTCGTGTTTTTTTGTAAAGTCTATTGTAGTTTTCTTCGCTATGGATGACCTCAAAAATCTCTGGAATTTCAGAGGCTGGTCTTAAATCTAAGATGGTTAAAGCCAAAAATTCTTCTCGTGTATAACCATATTTAGTCTGAGCTACTTCGTTACAATCTACAATCTCAAGTGTTTTGAAATCCCAAATAAACATGGGTGCAGGATTATTTTCGAAAAGGTACTTGTATTGTTTCACCAACTCTACCAAAGCTAATTCATTGGCTTTTTTTTCAGTAGCATCTTGTGCAACACTGTAAAAGAGTTGGTCGATTTCGTCCCAAGTACTTGACCATGTAATTGGCACTATCCAGCCTTCTTTATGAATATATCTGTTCTGAAAACTTGTTGTTTCTACGCCATTTCTTATTTGGCTTTCTCTTTCTATTGTTCGATTACAATCTTCTGGATGTACATAATTGATAAAATGTTCCCCAATCAATTCTTCGGGTTTATAACCCAAAATTTTGTAAGAAGCATCACTTACTTGTACAAATCGTCCTTCTGTATCAATGGTACAAATCATATCCAAAGAAGATTGCATGATTTTATGAAGCTTTTCTTTTGTTTTTTGAAGAGCAATTTGTTGGAGCTTTTCGTCGGTAACATCTTGAAAAACACCAAATAATTTTATTGGATTGCCCTCTTCATCTTTAACCAAGCTTCCTCTAGAAATAATGTGTTTAATACTTTGGTCTTCAAGGAGAAATCTTTTTTCAACTCTGTATTCCTTTCCCGTTTGCATGGTACTTTCCATTGCAGCAATAGCCATTGTTCTATCTTCTGGATGAATTACACCCAAACCTCTTTCAAAAGTTACTTCAAAAGCTTGAGGCTCATAACCACAAATTCTATAAACGCCGTCTGACCAGTATAGTTTATTGGTTTTAAAATCCAATTCCCAAGTTCCAAATTTTGAGATGACTTCTGCTTTTTCCAGTAATTCACTTCCTTTGATAATGGTTTCTTTCGCTTCTTCTAATTGTTGTTTAAGCAAAATACGCTCGCTAACATCCAAAAGCGTCTGCATAATCAGGCTTACTTTTTCCCCTTCCAAAATAGGAGTATGTGTTATTTCCCAATATTGGTTTTCATTGCTTAATACCGTGGTTGGTGAAACAGGAATTGTATCAGGAATTTTGTACTGTAGCACTTTCTCTAAAGAAATCCTAAGTGATGAGAGTAACTCATCTTGTGTTTCTTGTATCTCAAAAATGCTTTTCCCGATTAAATCAATATTATCTAAAGCACAGATTCTTAAATAAGCATCATTAAAGTCGATGATTTTAAAGTCTTCTATTGATAATAACAAGCATGGCGATGGAAGTACTTTAAATATATGATTAGGGAATGCTAGATTCATGTTGATGAATTTTTAAATCAATTAAAAACCGTTAGGATTGTGTACTCATTTTTTGAATAAACTAGCCATTTTTCATGTTTGTTTCAATTTATGAGTACTCCAATACCAAATGTACGTGATTGTTTCGAAAAATCTTAATCGGAAAATTACTAAGGATATTTCCGCTAAAAAGGTTTTTAAAAGGGAAATTATAGAAACAAATCGTTATTAAGTTAAACAAATAATTGAATTTATCTAGTTTGATTTATTTTGAATAAAATATGAAACATATCACCAAAGTATTTAATCTTCGTTTTTTGAACTTTACACATGGTTGATACTACATTTTTCTTAGAAAACGCGCGCCTTTTTTTCATGAGATTTAGCTTCATTATTCCTCAATCATTGATTCTTTTTGAGCGTTTTTTACTGACAAAAGGGTATTGCTCAGATGATAGGTACTCAAGGGCTAATAAGGATTTATCAACTATTTACAGCCAAACAATACTTGAATGAAACCTTTTTTCGGAATGCAGAATTAATTTACGCTAAACAAAAAAACGATGAAAATCAAACAACACTTTACTATTATCATCACTTTATTATTGATTAATCAAATCGCTTACAGTCAAAAATATCAAAAAGAAGCACTCAGTTTATATGAAAAAGTGCAAGAGCGATTCTATGACAAAAACGCTAAACTTTATACGGATGTCGATACCCTTGAACGAAAGTTTTCGCATTTATGGGGTTTGTGCTGCATGATTCAAGTAGTGAATGAATTAGAAAAAGCACAACCTAAAAAAGATTATATGACTGATGTAATGAAAGTTATCAATGCCTATTATTCTGAAAAGAATTCGATCGGCGGCTACGATTCTTACTTGGTGAAATTGGGCGGTGGCGACCGTTATTATGATGATAACCAATGGATTGGAATTGCCCTAATGGATGCTTACGAAAGAACAAAAAGAAAAGATTATTTGAAAACCTCAGTAATGATTTATGATTTTATGATGACGGGCTACGACGAAGCCGCTGGTGGCGGACTTTACTGGCGTGAAGTAGATAAAATCACTAAAAATACATGTTCAAATGCGCCGGGAATTATTTTGGCTTTGCAATTGTACAAGGCTACGAAAGACAAAAAGTATTTGAAGTCAGCAGTAAACCTTTATGAATGGGCAAACAAAAGGCTTCGTTCGCCAGAAGGTATTTTTTATGATAATGTCATTATCAAAACCGATGCCATTGATAAGCACGCTTATACTTATAATACAGGTGCGATGCTTCAAAGTAATGTTTATTTATATGAAATCACGAAAGATAAAAAATACTTGATAGAAGCAAAAATCATTGCGGAATCATCTTTAAAAACCTTTTATGCCAAAGCAAAATTCAAAGATGATTATTGGTTTAATGCAGTGATGCTGAGAGCATTTAAACATCTTTACCAATACGATAAAGATGAAAAATACCTGAATGCTTTTAAAACTTGTACAGACTTTGCTTTAACAAACGACTTGAATTCACAAGGAATAATGGGGAAAAACAAAGTCGTCAATTTGGTCAATCAAGCGGGAATGATTGAGATTTTATTGAGACTTTCGGAAAGTAAGTAAATTATTTGGGCTGTACATAAAAAATGGAGCAAATTGCTCCATTTTTTATGTATTGTCATTGCTAAATTGGATAATAGTAAATGGATAATTAACTGATTGCGTTCTATTTATTTTTCAATTTTTGTTCTAATACTTTCATATAATAACCGCCAACAACACTTCTCGCCTGAAAACCTACCATTTTACCAGTTTTAGTTTCGTGCCAGTCGCTAATGGGTACTCTTGAATTTGTTTTGATGGCATATTCAAACATAGGATTAACCAAAGCTTCAAAATCTTTGTAGTCATTTGCCAATACTGATGTCCAAATTACCCAGTCAGATTTTGTGTAAGTCGCTCGGCTATCAAGTGGCAAACCAAATTCATTTTGCTTGGTTAAATAGTACTTTACTTCTGTATCGAAAACTTCTTTCGGGAAGTAATTCAAATTCAATACTTTATCCCAAACCAAATTATATTTCTGACTCCAAGTTCCTTTTTTATCGAAAGTCAAAGCATAGTGGTCGCCATCTTTTGCCATTTCCATCCACTTCGCTACAAAACCTTTCGTAATGGCATCATATTTTTGGAAAGTAGCTGTTTCGCCCATTTCTTTGGCTAATTGTGTGAACGTTTCAAGTGCTACAATTGCCTTGGCAGAAAGGTTGATATTACGTGCTAAATGTCCCGCAAAATCATCTGTACATAATTGATTCGCTGGGTCAAAACCTTCTTTAGTTAAGAAATCAGCCCAAATTTTCATCACTTCCCAATGTTTTTTGGCATAATCGTTATTGCCTTCAGCTTTACAAATAGCAGCGGCTAAAATCATCATGTTTCCACATTCTTCTACGGGCATGTCTTCGCCATAAGTTTGTCCGTTGGCTAATGGATAAGTACCTAAATCATGTGCTGGGAATGGTTTTGCCCACTTACCACTTTCGCTGTAATAGAAAATTCCGTTCAACATTCCTTTCATCAATTCTGGATTATAAGCCAAGAAAAGCGGAGCAGAAGGATAAGTAACGTCCACCGTATTGATAGAGCCATTACTGAAATTTTCCTTTGATAAAAACAACGTTTCTCCTGTTGGACTTTTCAATAATTTATGTGCCGAAATACTTTGACGATAAGCCAATTCGCATAATTTAGCGTATTTTTCACCGCCAGCTTTCAAAGCATCATTATAAATGGTTTCGTTTATTACTTCACATTTTTTGATGATTGAAGCATACTCTTTTGAAGCTAAATCTAACTGACTTTCGATACTTGTTGTACCATTGTTATTCCACCAAGGACGAAGATTTTGTCCAAAATATTGGATGGCATACAAATCGTCATAACCCAACATGATTACTTGTTCTTTTTGTGAAGAAGTAATTTTACCCATATCAACGATTGTATTCAACACCAATCGCTTACCTGATGAAACTTCCGTTCCAGTTGATTGAAATGGATTAACAGGCGTACTGCTAATTGATTGTTTTACATTCGCACCCGTTTTGGTAGCTACATACATATAACCCCAGTCGATACGAAGGTCATCGCCTCTTTTCTTTAAAATGGCTTGTTCTTCCGTTCCAGCTTTTAAAATATTAAGATTATTGCTAGTGTATTTTTCAGCCTTAACAACTTGTGCAGAAGTGTTTGTCGCAATATCTGTTGAAGCACCCAAGTACAATTGTACATTATGTTGTTGACCATCATTCGCTTTTACTTTGGCACTGATGTAAGAAACTGGTCTAGCTAAAATATCAAGTTCATTAATTAATAATGGCGAAGTAAAGGTAAGAGTAAGGTCAGTTTTGCCACAAGTAAACTCATAAATGGTTTGGGTAGCATTTAGTTTCACACTTTTTTGTGTTGCCAATTGAATTGAAGTTTCAGCAGGATTGATTGCTTTTTCCACAATTCCAAAATCTAGTAGGGCTTCTCCTCCAGTGTTTTTTACGTGAATTGCTAAAACGTTTTTACCTTTTTTGAGCTTACTTTTCATCTCATTGGACATCGGTAAGTAAAGGAATTTTCCAGCACAACAACCTGCGGTGTAAATCAAATCACCGTTCAGATATACTTTTACATCGTCGTCGTGTTGTAATTTTAAAATCGGTTCTTTGAAATTTAGGTTATCAAGGGTGAATTCTTGACGAACCCAAATATCATTTGTCAACCATAAAGTTTTTGAAACACCACGTTGATTACCAAAAGGTGCTGCTCCACTTTTCCATTGTTTATCATCGAAGTTTGGATTCATCCAATCTGCTGAAGGTATAGTTTCAGTATATTTTGCAGCATAGTTTACTTCATCACCTGCTGGCAAAATACTTTTATAATTGGTAATTGGTGCTCCTAAAAAGCGGTAGGTTTGTCCATCAACTTTCAACATTCCAATTAAAGAATGGTCTGTACCTGTCCAATGTTTAGTAGGCGAAGCATTCAAATTGTCGCTATTCGACCAAATACTGAAATATGGGTCATGTGTAATTAGTGGATAAGCTGGGGCTTTCGTACTTTGCGCAAATGTGAAGGCTGTTTTGCACAAAATTAAGCCTAATAAAATCAGTTTTTTCATCTTAAAATGATTGGAAAAATAATATCGTTGGCATCAATACAACAATGATTGAAGAGATGGACACAAAATTAGACTTTCATTTTTAGACACTTAATTCAATAAGTATCAATATTTCTTCATAATGTTTCATTTTATAAGGTTTGAATTATTATTTCATAACTTTATCCTCAGAAAACAGACAATTCATTCTCAGATTCGCTTTATATTTTTGAAAAAACAACAACATATCATCATTCGGCTTAGCGTCATCTTGTTTTTATCTTTTTGTATGTACAAAAGCATGGCGCAATCTTACTTTTTTAGGCATTATCAAGTAGAAAATGGGCTTTCAAACAATACTGTTTATTGTAGCGTACAAGACAAAAATGGCTTTCTTTGGTTCGGAACTAAAGATGGTGTAAATCGTTTTGATGGCTATCATTTCAAAACCTTCAAAACTACCGAAGGTAAACAAACTTTTAATCCTGATTTAGTTCATTGCTTGAAAACCGACCATCGGGGAGTTTTATGGACTGGAAATACAAAAGGTCTGTATTATTTTGATAGTGAAAAAGAGCAATTGATTCGATTTATCAAATCTGAATCTGTAGATGAAATCAACGGTATTGAACAAGATGGGAAAAATCAACTTTGGTTTATTTCCAGACAAACACTTTGCCGATATAATTTTGAAAAAAAACGACTAACGGCTTTTCCAACCTACGATTTCTTTGAAGCAACATCCTTAACAGTAGATAAAGAAGGCAATCTCTGGGCATCCACGAATAATGGTTTACTAAAAAAATTTAATGAGCGAACGGGGACTTTTAGTACTTATGATGTTTTCGGACACTCGCCAAAAGAATCTTCAAATTGGATCCATACAATGTATTTTTCAGACAAGAATACTTTGTATATCGGTACGGCAAGTCAAGGAATTAAGCGTTTTGACGTTCCGTCGGCTACATACGTTGATGTTCTGAGTATCAATCCTGATAAAACAAAAGTACACGTTCGTGATATTAAGCAATATACTGAGCATGAATTATGGTTTGCTACAGAATCGGGCATTTTTATTTTAGATACGCAGACAAATCAGTTAACAAACCTCAAGAAGAAATTTTTAGACCCATTCTCTTTATCAGATAATGCCGTCTATTCGCTTTGTAAAGACAAAGAAGGTGGAATGTGGGTAGGTACTTATTTTGGTGGAATTAATTATTATTCGAGGAAGAATGCCCTGTTTCAAAAGTATTTTGCAGATAATTCTAAAAAATCAATCAGCGGAAATGCTGTGAGAGAAATTTGCGAAGATCGTTACGGAAATATTTGGATTGGCACAGAAGACGCTGGCTTAAATAAGCTCAATCCAAAAACAGGAGCAATTACTCAATTTTTACCAACAGGTGAAAAAACAAGTATTTCTTACTCTAATATTCACGGTTTGTTGGCAGCTGGAGATGATATTTGGATAGGTACTTTTGAACATGGTTTAGACGTACTTGATATTAAAACAGGTAAAGTACGTCGCCATTATAATGCTGGTACTGGTAAAAATAATTTTCGACATAGTTTTATCGTCAGTTTTTTAAAAACCAAATCGGGCGATATTTATGTTGGAAGTGCCGATGGAATGTACAAGTACAAACCAAATATCGATGGCTTTGAAGCAATTAATTCTATACCAAATAGTACTTGGATTTCAAGTATTGTAGAAGACTATCAACATATTATATGGGCGGGTTCGCATGGTGGAGTTTATTATTTCAATCCTATTACCAAAGAAAAAGGACATATCAAGCATCATAAAAATAGTAAAGTTAGCCTAACCAACATTGATATTAATGCTATCTACGAAGATAGCCAGCAATGTCTTTGGTTTTCTACAGAAGGTGGCGGGCTCTGCAAACTGAGTAAAGACCGTAAAGTAATGACAAGTATTACTACTAATGAAGGCTTACCCAGCAATTTTGTCTTTAAAGTGCTGGAAGACAAACAGCATAATTTGTGGATTTCTACTTCTAAAGGTCTTGTAAATTACAATCCCAAAACCAAAGAAATGGTTACTTATACCAAAGACAATGGTTTGTTAACCGACCAGTTTAATTATAATTCTGGCTACCAAGATGCCAATGGCAAAATGTATTTTGGTAGCGTAAAAGGAATGATTACTTTCAATTCGAATGAAATTGTAAAAACATCCAGTTCGGCACCGATTTATATCACAGGTTTTAGTGTAGAAAACAAAGAACAGGAAATTGATAGTCAGCATTCGCTGTTGAAAAAGTCGATTATTTATACCAATGAAATTACTTTGCCTTACGATAAATCGTCTTTCAATATTGAATTTGCCGCACTGAGTTATATTTCACCAGAAATGACAGAGTACAGCTATTTTATGAAAGGTTTGGATAAAGAATGGACAGCCATCAAACCCAATCGTAAAGTATATTTTACCAATCTTGCACCCCGAAAATATACTTTCCATTTAAAGGCTTATATCAATGGGAATTGGAGTAAAGAAGAAAAGCTTTTGATAATCAACATTTTACCGCCTTGGTGGGCTACAATTTGGGCTTATTTGTGTTATGGCATTATTTCTATATCACTGATTTACTATTTATTGAGAACTTATTTAATCATCATTGAAGATAAAAAAGCAAAGGAAATCTATGAAGCTAAAATTGACTTTTTTACCAATTTAGCCCATGAAATCAGAACGCCACTTACTTTGATAAAAGGACCAGTAGAGAATCTTTTAGAACAAGTAGAAGAAAATCCAGACATTAAAGAAGACGTAGTGATGATGGAAAGAAACACCAATCGCTTAATCGCTTTGGTGACTCAAATTCTGGATTTTAGAAAAGTAGAAACCAAAAGTTTTACGGTAGATTTTATCCGAGTAAATATCACCGAAATGCTCAAAGATTCTTATAGCAATTTTACTTTGCTGACAAAAAAACGGAAAATAGCCTACAGCATTGATTATCCGCCAAATGATATTTTTGTTTTGGTCGATGAAGAAGCTTTAAATAAAATTTTCAGTAATCTTTTCAGCAATGCCATCAAATTTGCTCAAAAGAAAGTAGCGATTCGCCTTTTACCATTAGTGGAAAATGCAAATTATATCACTATTGAATTCGAAAATGATGGGTTGAGTATTCCTTTTGAGATGAAAGAAAAGATTTTCGAACCTTTTTATCGCCTCAAAGAATCTAAACAAGAAGGTACTGGCATTGGCTTGGCTTTGGCGAGGTCGCTGACAGAATTACTTCATGGCGATTTATTTTTGAAAGAAACAGCCGACGGCTCAATTGTTTTTGTATTGCAATTGCCACTTGAAAGAACCAATAACGCTTAAAAATTAATGACAAACGATATGCAACCCGTCGTATTATTAGTAGATGATAATGACGAAATTTTGGAATTCTTGGAAAGAATGCTCAAAAGTAAATACACCATTCTGAAAGCAGAAGATGGTGCAGAAGCTTTGAAAATTTTGGAAAGAGAAGCCGTACAATTAATTATCAGCGATGTGATGATGCCCGTAATGGATGGGTTTGAATTGTGTAAAAAAATTAAATCAAACTTTGAGTTTTCCCATATCCCAGTAATTTTATTGACTGCCAAAAATGCCATTCAAGCCAAAGTAGAAGGTTTGGAACTGGGTGCCGACGCCTATATCGAAAAACCATTTTCTAAAGAATATCTCCAAGCACAAATTGCCAGTTTGCTGAATAATAGAAATATTATTCGAGAATATTTCGCCAATTCACCCTTGATTCATATCAAAAGTATGGCACATTCAAGGGCAGATGAATTATTCTTGGAAACGCTTCATGATACAATCAACAAAAACATTGAAGATACAGATTTGGATGTAGAAAAATTGGCAGAAATCATGAACATGAGCCGCATTACGCTTTATAGAAAAATTAAAGCCATTTCTGTACTTACACCCATCGAACTCATTAACATTACTCGATTGAAAAAAGCCGCTGAATTATTAGCACAAGGAAATCACCGTATTTTCGAGGTTTCTTATATGGTTGGCTTTAGCTCACAAAGTAATTTTGCCCGTAATTTCCAGAAGCAATTCAATGTTACGCCTACCGAATACATGAATTCTAAACAGTTAGAAAAGAAGTAAAATTGCTTCATTTTTCATTCCATTTATTCTCTCAAAATCAATAGCTTTTCTTGTCGCTTGAGCAATTAATCCTGTAAAAAACAGGATTATGATTGCTCTATTGAGAGTATTTTGTAATTTTGCCTATAGTTTTTGTAGATTATGTATTCTAATGAAAGCCTCATAATAAAAATAGCAGGTTTGTTTTTTGTTATTTTTTGACTGTTTTTATGTTAATCAAAAGCAATAAACTTGCGAAAAGATTTATAATTTGATATTTTTTTGTTTTTTTATTAAAAATCGGTTGCATTTATACATTTTTTGAAAAAAATATCAATCCTAAATAAGATGTTTGTAGCTTTATGATTCAGATTGAAAATCCTCATATTTTTTGTAATTTCATAAAATCGAGCTTGAAAAAAATATAACCCTAAAGCGATAAATAAAACGATATTACATACCGACCAAGAATTATTTGCTTTGATACAGCAAGGCGATACTTTAGCTTTTGATGAAATGTATGAAAAGTACTGGGCTAAATTATATGCTTTTGCCTACAATCGACTAAGAGAAAAAGAAGCTTGCGAAGAAATCATCCAAGATATTTTTGTTTCACTTTGGGCAAATCGTGAAAACCTTCAAATTACCAGCTCACTTTCAGGTTATCTTTTCCAAGCAGTGAAGTACCAAATGTTGAATTTCATGAAATCAACACAAGTACGGAATAGCTATATTGATAGTTTTAACCATTTCAGAGATGCTCTTTTTGATGATTCTACCAACGAACAAATGGCATTGAATGATTTGAAAATGATGCTAGAAAAAAGCATAGAAGAACTTCCAGAAAAATGTCAAGAAGTATTTCGGCTCAGTAGAATTCATCATCTAAGTATCCAAGAAATTGCACTTCAATTAAACATTTCTCATAAAACCGTCGAAAATCATCTCACAAAAGCACTTAAACATCTTCGTAGCTCCTTGGGAGATTTTCTAGTATTCAGTCTTTTTTTTGAATTATTTATTAGCTAAAAGCTGATTTTGAGGCTGTATTAAGCCTATTTTAAAAAAATATTAAATATTTTCATTTTGAGATAGGTGTATTTCGCCTTTGCATTTACTTCACTATAAGAGGATACATAAAATAATATTTGGGCATTCATGAATCTTCCAAAATATTATTTTATCTACTCATTTTTAAAAACAGCAATGAAAGATTCAAAACTTATAGTACTTATTGACAAGTACCAACAAGGCAACTGTACGCCAGCAGAAAAATTAATCGTTGAAGAATGGATGAATTCTTTAGCGATTGAGAGAAACGCCTTTGAGGAAATTAATGAAGAAGAAAAATTGGCAATCAAGCAAAGAATGTTTGCCAAAATTAAGGAAGAAATTAAGCCTTTACCCAAAGAAGCGGTAAGGCTTTTTAATCGGGCTGCTTATATTAAAATAGCAGCAGTTTTAGCAATTTTTATTGGTTTGGCATTTTCATTAGTACTTGCTTATGACGTATTTGATTGGGAAAATGAAACATTGCAGGCTTCGTCGGAAGGACAAACCAAAAAAGTAATGCTTCCCGACGGCAGTATTATTTGGTTGAAAGGAAAAAGTACTTTGACTTATCCAGAACATTTTGACCAAGCCACTCGTGAAGTAAGTTTAAGCGGTGAAGCACTATTTGAAGTAGCCAAAGATGCACAGCATCCTTTCATCGTTCATTCAGGAAATATGGATACTCGTGTGTTGGGAACAAGTTTTAACATCAGACCCATCGGTAAGCATATCGAAGTCGTAGTTTTTACAGGGAAAGTAACGGTTTCATTACCTAATACGAATAAGCAATTGTTGATACTGCCTTCGGAAAAAGCTATTTGTATGCCTGCTGAAAAGGAAATTAAAGCACAAACAAACGTACAAAAAGAAGAATATTTGGCAAATACTGAATACAACATGAATTTTGAAGATGCCAAAATGAGTGAAATCATCAAAAAGATTGAAGCAAAATTCGATGTAAATGTAAAACTGACTGACAATACAGTAGCCAACTGTTTGATTACAGCAGATTTTACAGATCAGTCTTTAGTAAAAACCTTTGAAGTACTTTGCCAAACCTTGAATGGCACTTTTGAAATAGAAAATAACAACGTATGGCTGAAAGCTGAAGGATGCAGGTAGAGTTTTGAATTTTGAGTTATGGATTAATACTGTACAAAAAATTCAATTGATGCTCAAAACTTTATTTAAACTAATAATTTCTTGTAGGGGCAATCCCTTGCGGTTACCTCACTTGAAACGGTAATGTGTTACCGCTGTAAGTTTTAATTTTACCCTTTTGTGAATTATAAAAACAGATTTATCAATTATCCAATGCCTAAAGCTTACCGCCCAAAGCCTAAAGCGACAAAATAAAACCAAACTAAATAATCAACAAACCCTCAAATGTAATCCTTAATGACAGAAAAAAAATCATAAAAAAAGGCAAGAGTGTTCCCAGCACTCCTGCCTTGGCTAAATCATTTCATAACACCGTTTGGAAAACGGTGATGAGAAACTATTGTCTTATTCCTCCATTTCAACAAAGAATAAAACCCAACCAAAGGTATGATAGAAAATTATCGAATCAAAGACTTAACCCTAAGAATTATGCGGTTTACCATGTATCAAGCCATCATAATTATGGTTTTTACTGGAATCATCAACGCTCATGTAAATTTTGCACAAGGTGTTCTTAATCAAGGTGTTTCCATCAAAATTGAAAACGTTTCACTCAAAAGTGCTTTGTCACGTTTGGAAAAAGAAGCCAAAATAAAGTTTGTTTACAGTAGTAGTCAAATCAATTTGAATCAAACGGTAAGTGTTACTTCTTCTAAAGAATCTTTAGGAATTTTATTGGATGGATTGCTAAAACCGATGGGCATAAAATATGCTGTGAAAGATGAACATTTGATTATTCTTTCTCGTATTGCTAACAATACTCCATTGAATTTACTAAAAGGAAGTACTGTAACGAGTACTTCTAGCGAAGCAGTAAAGGAAGACGTTACAGGTATTGTTACCTCTGCCGAAACGGGCGAACCTTTAATAGGGGTATCTGTAACTGCCAAAGGTACACCATTTGGAACAATCACCGATGAAAACGGTAAATTCCGCATTTTGGCAAAAAAAGGATACATTCTTTTGTTTACTTATGTAGGTTTTGAATCATATACAATTACAGTTGGAAACGCTACGGATTTAAAAATATCACTAAAGCCTTCTCAAAAAGCCTTGGATGAAGTAGTCGTAATTGGTTATGGAACTTCATCAAAAAGAATCAATACTGGTTCTGTAAGTTCTATTACTTCGGCTGAAATTTCGAAACAACCAATTGCCAATGTATTGGCTGCTTTGCCTGGACGTATTCCTGGAGCACAAATTGCCCAAAATAACGGTCTTCCGGGAAGTGCAGTACAAATTCAAATTCGTGGTCAGGGTTCACTTTCTTCTGGTACAATTCCTTTGTATGTAATTGATGGTGTGCCATTTACGAATTTCAACGGAGGTTCACCAGCAACAGACAATTTGAATGCTTTTGGTACTTCTGGTGCAAATGGTGGCGTGAGTCCATTTAGTATGATTAACCCTGCCGACATCGAACGTATTGATATTTTGAAAGATGCTGATGCTACTTCAATTTATGGTTCTCGTGGTGCGAATGGCGTAGTATTGATTACGACCAAAAGAGGGAAATCTGGCAAAACGAAATTTGATGTCAATGCGTCAACAGGCTTTAGTGAATTAAATCGTTTTATCCCAATGTTGAATCCTGACCAATATTATGATTTAAGAACACAGGCATTCAAAAATGATGGCATTACGCCAACAGTTAATAATGCACCAGATTTATTAGTTTGGGATAAAACCAAAACAACAGACTGGCAAAAGTTTTTATTGGGTGGAAGTGGTAAAATCAGTGATATTCAAACAACACTTTCGGGTGGTGATGCCAATACTCGTTTCTTGTTTAATGCAGGTTATAGAACTGAAACAACAATTTATCCAGGCGATTTCTCTAATAAAAGATTTACGAGTCGTTTGAATTTAGACCATAATTCAAAAAATAGAAAATTGAATGTTGCTTTTGCCGTAAGTTATTCAAAAGACAATACCAATCTACCACAAACGGATGTAAGTATGGTTTATAATTTACCGCCAAACTTGCCTTTGTATGATGCAAATGGTAAATGGTTCTGGTCGTCAAATTTTACAAATCCTTTGTCAAGTTTAGGAAGAACATATTTATCTAGTAGTTCTAACTTAATTGCCAACGCAAGTGTGAAATATAATGTATTCTATGGTTTTAATATCAAATCAAACTTTGGTTATACTATTACAGATTTAGACCAAAAAAATCTTACTCCTGCTTCAGTATTAAATCCAGTTTCAAACCCAACAAGTAGTTCGGTTTTTGCGGATAATAAGGCTCAGAACTATATTATTGAACCAACAGCAGAATACACAAAGGAAATTGGTCAAGGTAAATTATTAGCAGTAGCTGGAGCAAGCTGGCAACATAATACTTCAAATGGATATTATATCACAGGAAGTAATTACAGTAGCGAAGCTTTGTTAAATACACTTTCGGCGGCTGGTTTAATTACTATCAATTACAACAACATTGTAGAATATAAATACAATGCACTTTTCGGACGTGTAAATTATGATTGGAAAGGGAAGTATTTTGCTAACGCTACTTTCCGTAGAGATGGTTCTTCTCGTTTTGGACCAAACAATCGCTTCGGTAATTTTGGAGCAATTGGTGCAGCGTGGGTTTTCAGTGAAGAAGATTTCGCTAAGAAATTACCCGTATTGAGTTTCGGTAAATTAAGAACAAGTTATGGAACTACTGGTAACGACCAGATTTCTAATTACTTATACTTGCCTCTTTACAGTACTTCAGGAACGTATTTGAATAATCCTGTGATGAACCCTGTTACTTTACCAAATGCTGATATTCAATGGGAAACGACTAAGAAATTTGAAGTAGCCTTAGAATTAGGATTCTTGAAAGATAAAATCCTTTTAACAGCCGATTACTATAATAATCGTTCAAATAATCAGATTGCGTACTTGCGTTTGCCAACACAAACAGGTTACAACGCCATTTTATCAAACTTACCTGCTTTGATTGAAAATAGTGGTTTTGAATTTGATTTGAACACAACTAATGTTTCAGCTGGCGATTGGAAGTGGACTTCTACCTTCAACATTACTTTGCCAAAAAACAAATTAGTTGAATTCCCGGGTTTAGAAAATACTTTCTCTAGTTCATCTTATGTTGTTGGTCAGCCGATTAACTTTTCAAGATTACTTCACTATTTAGGTGTTGACCCAAAAACGGGTGCAGCTCAATACGAAGACATCAATAAAGATGGCGTAATTACTTTCGATGACCGCTATGTAGCCAAAATCGGAACACCTTATTATGGTGGTTTAGGAAATAGCGTTTCTTACAAAAACTTCCAATTAGATTTCTTCTTCCAATACAATCATCGTTTCGGACAAACTAATATTTTGAACAACAGACCGGGAACGTTGAATAACCAAAATACTTCGTATTTGAATATTTGGAAACAAGAAGGTGATGCTACCAATATTCCAGCAGCAACAACTACAGCGGGTACGGCTTTGTATAATTCATACAACTTCTTTGGTTCATCAGATGCCTTTTGGGGTGATGCTTCTTATTTGAAATTGAGATCGGCAAGTATTGCGTACAATGTTCCTAAAAATATTTCAAAAGTATTGGGAATGACCAATTGTAGAATTTATGTACAAGGACAAAACTTATTTACATGGTCTAAAAATAAATATATTTTGGATACCGAAACTACTGTTGCTGGAGGACCTTCAGGTTTAGGAACAGGTACAATTGCACAGGTTTTACCGCCACTTAGAACGATTATGTTTGGTATCAATTGCTCATTTTAATTAAGGAAATATCATGATAAATATCCATAAAAAATTCAAAGGAGTATTTTGGGCGACAGCCATCACTTCCTTATCGCTTTTTTCTTCATGTGAATCATTTGTAGAATTAGGTGCACCTCCTACACAAGTTGTTTCTGAAGATGTTTTCAAAGCTGATGCCACGGCTTCAAGTGCGATTTTAGGTTTATATTCTGGAACAAACATGAGTCAATTTGTTCAGGGAAGTACTTTTTTTCCGGGCATGTCGGCAGATGATATTCAGTATAATGCTGCCAATACATCTTATGATGAATTTGAAAATAATGCTTTGAGTACCACTAATTCTTTGGTAGAAAATACGATTTGGACGTATTCTTATCAGCAAATCAAAAATGCAAATAATGCTATTTCAGGTTTGAATAAATCACAAACTTTGACGCCAACAGTGAAAGAACAATTATTGGGCGAAGCAAAATTTATCAGAGCTTTATCGTACTTCTATTTGGTGAACCTATTTGGCGATGTGCCAATGTCATTAACGCCAGATGCTGACTATGAAGCTAAAGCAAGCTTGCCAAGAACACCCGCTACGTCAATTTGGGCTCAAATCATTACTGATTTAAAAGAAGCACAAGCACATTTACCTACAACTTATGTAGGTACTTTCAAAGGTCGTGTCAACAAACATGCCGCTACTACGTTGTTGGCACGTGCCTATTTGTACAACAAAGATTGGGCAAATGCTGAAAGCCAAGCAAGCCAAGTAATTACGGCACAAGCTTATACTTTGCCCGCTCCAGCCGATGCTTTTGTGAATACAAGTAATGAAATCATTTGGCAAGTAGCCAACACAACTGGGGTTTCTATTTTTGGTGGGAATTACTTGGCAGCAACAGGTGTCATTCCAGCTTATTCGCTTTATGATACTTTGTACAAATCTTTTGAAGAAGTAGATTTAAGAAAAACCAATTGGACGGGCGTAACCAAAATTGGAACAAACAATTATTACTTCATCAGCAAATACAAAGTAAGAACAGGCACTGGTAATGAGTACAGCGTTGCTTTGCGTTTTGCAGAATTGTATTTGATTCGTTCGGAAGCTGAAGCACAACAAGGTAAATTGACAGAAGCCAAAGCGGATGCAGACATTATTCGTAAAAGAGCAGGATTACCAGCTTTATCAAGTTCGTTGACCAAAGAACAATTATTATTGGCGATTGAGAAAGAACGTAAAGTTGAATTTTTCGGAGAATGGGGACACCGTTGGTTAGATTTAAAACGTACCAACAGAGCCGACGCCGTTTTGGGTGGATTGAAACCAAAAACTTGGAAATCGACCGCAGTACTTTATCCAATTCCTGAAAATCAACGACTTGCCAATAGAAATTTGACACAGAATTTAGGATATTAAATCAAATAGGAATGGGATAAGTCTCATTCCTATTGATAAAAATTTGAACTCAAAATCATTCACAATAAACAAGTAAAGATTATGAAAAAAATAGCAATGGCATTAAGCTTAATGGCTTTGTCAATCACAGGTGCTATGGCTCAAACCAAGCCACCGGTAGCAAAAGAAGAATCATTTAGCCTTACAGGAAAAATAGAAGGAGTTAAAAATGAAAAAATCTTTTTTTCTCATTACAACGGTAAAGGTTTCGACATTGACTCTTTAGTAAGTGCCGACGGAAAGTTTGCTTTCAAAGGTAAATTAGCCTATCCATCTATCTATGGTTTGTATCTAAATCCTAGAAAAGAACGCTTAAATATTTTTGTACAAAGCGGTGCTATTACTGTACAAACTACCAAAGATTCTATCAGCAAAGGAACAGTAAAAGGTTCGGCTTTGCACAACGAATGGATGATACACCGCAAGCAAATGGACGGTGCTTTTGCCATTATGAGTCAGTCAGATAAATTATATGGTACTACGGTAAAAACGAAAAATCCAGATAGCGTTGCAATCAGACAAAAAGCTCATACACTTTTTGTTGCTGGCGAAGCTTATGCTGATAGTATTTGCAGACAATTTATTACCACTCGCCCTAATTCTATGATTAGTGCATTTATCATCAATAGCTATTTCATGAGAGCTGGTTCTGAAGATAAAGCGAAGGAATATTATAATCTTTTAGCTAAAAATGCACAAGCTTCATATTATGGTAAAAGTGTAAAAGAATTTTTAGACAAATCGGCTCAAGTTGATGTTGGAAGAATGGCTCCAGCTTTTAGTATGGCAGATACTACTGGCAATGCTTTTACATTGGCATCGCTTAAAGGTAAATATGTTTTGGTTGATTTCTGGGCAAGCTGGTGTGGACCATGCAGAAAAGAAAATCCAAATGTTGTAAAAGCGTATAATGAGTATCGTGATAAAAACTTTGAAATTGTAGGAGTATCTTTAGACGATAAAAAGAACAACTGGTTAAAAGCTATCAATGCTGATAAATTGACTTGGATTCACGTTTCAGATTTGAAAGGATGGCAAAACGAAGCTGCTAAAATGTATGCTGTAAGTGCTGTTCCGATGAATTTTTTATTAGATAAAAATGGTAAAATCATTGCCAAAAACCTCAGAAGTGAAGAACTTCACAAAAAGCTAGCTGAATTAATTCATTGATGCAATGTCATTTTTTGTGCAGGACGTTATTCCTGCACAAAAAAATCTTCTAATCTTCCGCCACTCGATAAGTTGGATCTTCCAGAATATTTACATCAATTACTTTATCAGCTCTGGTTAATAGTTTTCTACAATCTTCGCTCAGGTGTTTTAAACGAACAGTTTTATTGAGTTGTGCATAGCGTTCAGTAATTTTATTGACTGCCTCAATGGCACTCATATCGGCAATTCTACTTTCTGCAAAGTCAATAACTACTTCATTCGGGTCGTTTGCGATGTCAAATTTCTCGGTAAATGCAGTTGTTGAAGCAAAGAAAAGTGGTCCATAAATTTCATAATACTTTACGCCTTTATCGTCTATATATTTTCTTGCTCGGATGCGTTTAGCACTTTCCCAAGCAAAAACCAAAGCAGAAATAATTACACCCATAAGTACCGCTAAGGCTAAATTATGCAACCAAATCGTAATACCAGCCACCAGCATTCCGACAATAATATCCTGTTTAGGCATTTTATTGATGATTTTAAAACTCATCCATTCAAAAGTGCCAATCGCCACCATAATCATTACTCCAGTAAGTGCCGCCATCGGTAAATTTTCAATCAACGGCGAAGCAAAAAGAATAACCGACAGAATAGTTAATGCCGCAATAATACCAGAAAGCCTTGCTCGTGAACCCGCCGAAATATTTACTAAAGTTTGAGCAATCATTGGGCAACCGCCCATGCCAAAGAAAAAGCCATTTAAAATATTGGCTGCACCTTGTGCTAAAGATTCTCTGTTGCCATTTCCCTTTGTTTGTGTAAGTTCATCCACGACATTTAGCGTCAATAATCCTTCGGTTAAACCTACGCCAGCCATTATTAAACCATAAGGAAAAATAATTTGAAAAGTTTCAAAAGTAAAAGGAATATTTGGAACGTGAAAAGGCGGAAAACCTCCCGAAACAGAAGCAATATCTTTTACTGTTTTAGTTTCAATTTTAAGAACAAAAACCAAAATCCCGACTACAATAATTGCCATTAAGGACGCTGGGATTGCTTTACTTATCTTAGGGAAAATCAACACAATAGCAATCGTCAAAGCTACTAAACCAGCCATGATATAAAGCGGAGTACCTGATAACCAAATTGTCTCACCATTAAGTACAGTTTTGAATTGCTCGATTTGTGCCATAAAAATGATAACTGCCAAACCGTTTACAAAACCAAACATTACTGGTTGTGGCACTAAACGAATAAATTTGCCAAGTTTAAACAAACCCACAATTATCTGAAATACTCCAGCGAAGGCAACTGCGGCAAAGACATACTCTAATCCGTGCGATTTCATTAAGTCGATTAATACAACAACGGTAGCTCCAGCTCCGCCAGAAATCAAACCAGGTCTTCCACCAAAAATAGCCGTAACCAAACCCATGATAAAGGCAGCGTAAAGTCCCATTAAAGGAGGGAAATCTGCTAAAATAGCAAATGACAACGATTCTGGAATCATCGTCATGGCTACTGTAAGTCCTGCTAGAACTTCTGTTTTATAATTGACTTTTTGATTAAAATCAAATAAGTTGATAGACTTTAACATTATTTTAAGATTGATTCTATTAAAATATTACCTCAGGAAAGAAAATCTTCTAAATACAAGTAATTGAAGAAAGTTTGGAGAGAAAAATCATCTTGTAATTCCATCAAGATGAGGCAATAAACGAAGCTTTATAAGCTAGTTTTTCCATTATTTTACACAAAAGTACCTTCTGAACGCTGAAAATCAAAGTGAATAAGCTTTCGCCTCTTCGCTCCTATTTGAATACTCCTTTTTTTAAACAATATTTGAGTAATCGAAAATCATCATCATTACTAAAATTATTCATCATGAAAAAACTTCTCTTACTTTGTTTGTTATTTTTCTCTGTTAAAGTTCATGCTCAAACGCCTGAAGAGCAATTAACAAAATTAGGCATCACACTTCCCGCTGTGAGTCAACCAGTGGCTAGTTATGTAAATGTAGTACGAACTGGAAACCTTTTATTTCTTTCTGGAAAAGGTCCTTTAAAGGCAGACGGACAGTATATCAAAGGGAAATTAGGAAAAGATTTAACTATTGAAGAAGGTGCAAAAGCGGCTGAATTAGCGGCAATTCAACAATTAGCAGTATTAAAAGCTACTTTGGGAGATTTAAGCAAAGTAAAAAGAATAGTAAAAATTTTGGGTTTCGTGAATAGCGATAGTGAGTTTTTTGAGCATCCCAAAGTAATCAATGGCTGTTCTAATTTAATGATTCAGGTTTTTGGAGAAAAAGGGAAACACGCACGTTCTGCACTTGGGGTTAATGCTTTGCCTTTCAACATGGCGGTTGAAGTAGAAATGATTGTAGAAATAGAGTAGCTGAAAATAGTTAGATGCTAACACAAATAATCATTAAACTTTTGTTTTTCCTATTAGCTGGCGAATTAATTCGCCAGCTAATAGGAAAAACGGTTTTGAATATAGAGATTAAGTCAACAAGTCATTAAAAAAGTTCTCAAAAATTATCCGGTATAAACTCTTGCCTGTACAACCTGTAGCGGTACCCTTTACGGTTACCGTTTCTTATAACGGTCAAACGGTAACCATAAAAGTTACCGCTACAATTACTATTTTCAATAAAGTGCTAAATAAAGCATAATTTTAAAATGCTAGAAAATATATGGTCTATTATTACTTAAAGAGTAAAAGTTCTTTTTTTATAGTAAACAAAAGCCTAAACCTTCAACGAAAAGTAAAAAGTACTGCCTTTCCCAATTTCAGATTCTACCCAAATTTGTCCGTTTTGAGCTTCTATAAATTGGCGAGCAATGGCTAAACCCAAACCTGTTCCTTTCTGACTATCAGGCGTTTGGAAGTATTTGTCAAATATTTTTTCTAAATATTCTTGGGCGATTCCTTTGCCAAAATCTTGTACAGAAAATACTACCGTTCCATTCTGACGAATGGCTGAAACGATAATTTTGCTGTTTTCTGGGCTGTAACGAATGGCGTTTGTCAATAAATTCACTAAAATCCATGCTGACTTTTCTGCATCAGCTTGTACTTGTGGAAGTTTGTCTGAAAGCTGAATTTCAATTTCGATATTTTGTTGCTGTGCCTGAAACTGTATTGCCGAAGTTGCGTATTCAATAATGTTTTGCGGTGCTACGGCTTGTAAATTCAAACTGATTTTGCCACTTTCTACTTGGGTTAAATCCAATAATTCGCCCGTAATATTTAATAGTCGTTGACTATCGGATTTAATATTTTCTAATAATTGGCTTTGTTCAGGATTCAGGCTTCCAACTTTTTCGTTTTCTAATAATTTCAAACTCATTTTTATCGCCGAAATGGGTGTTTTTAATTCATGCGAAATCGTGGCGATAAAGTTGGTTTTGGCTTCATCTAATTCGTGGAAACGAGTAATATTTTTCAATAAAATTACTTTTCCTAAAATTTTCTGATTGCTTTCAACCGTTAAGGTTTCTTTGGTAAAATAGCTTTCACGTTCGTCGGCATAGATTTTAATTTCTTTGTTTTGGTCTTTTTCATTCAAAAGTGTTCTCAGTAAATCGTTGTACAAAGCTACGTCTGGAGCGTATTTCCCTATCAAATCTTCAAATTTCACATTCAACATTTTAATCGCTACAATATTGACGAAGAGTATTTTACTTTTTTCGTCTAAACCAATTACGGCATCGTTTAGATTGTTGATGATGGCTTCAATTCTACTTTTTTCAAAAAGTATTTTTGCCAAATTTGAATGTTCGTACTCGTTGAGTTTCTCCGCCATTGAATTAAAGGCAGAAGCCAATTCCCCAAATTCATCTTCCGAAGAAAAATGTAGTCGTTGTTCATAATTTTTATTGGTAATTGCTTGAATACCTTTGGTCAATTCTTTAATGGGATTGGCAATGTAAGACGGGAAATTGACAATAAAAGTAAATGTCAGTAACATACAAATGATGGCAACCATTTTCAAATAATTACTGGCATTTTCTGCTGTTTTAAATGCCAAATCATTTTTTCTGACAATACCTTGTTGGTTTAAATCGGCAATGTTCAATAAAGCTTGATTTAGTTTGGTAAAGTGTGTTTCTGAACTATCTTTTTTAAATTCAACATAGGCTTTTCGTAGATTTTGCGTAGCTTCAAGCTCGCCTACTTCGGTTACGTTGTGGGCTTGTTTATCCAACAAAACTTCAAAGGATTTATGCTTGGCAGTATCAACCGACGACCAAGTATTGAGTATTTCTTCCATACCCTGCACATACTCCAAAGACTCAATATTATCTTTCAAGATTTTACTGGAATCTGCCTGTAATTGATTCAGATAATACGTTCCCATACCGCCCAACAAGACGATGACAGAAAAAAGGAAGAATAATCCCAGTTGAAGTTTTGCTTTGATTTTCATGGTAATTTGCTTTAAGCGATAAGCTTTAGGCTTTAGGCAAGCACGATATTTATTAAATAATTCGTTTGGATTTGTTAATTGCCTTAAATTCTATTTTGAAAAATCCTAATAACGGATAACGTCTTTAACTTAAAATAACAATATCAATATCCGAAGACGATAGTTTTTTTAGTAATTGATTAAATAAATTCGTTGCCAAGATAATTCTGAATAAACTAAAATGTGGTTTTCCGATACAAATTGTCGTGATTTCGTACTTTTCAGCGATTTCTACAATACTTCTTGCTACCGAATCACTTGGTATTCTGATGACTTCTGCTCCTAATTCGGTGGCTAATTTCAAATTATTAATCAAATGTCTTTGCGTTGCTAAATTGATTTTATCTCCCGATTCCGAAGGCGTTTGCACGTACAATACAAACCATTTTGAATCATAATGCGAAGCCAATCGAGCCGTTTTGCGAATGATATTTTTTGAAGTATTGGCATTAGAACTGATACAAGCCAAAAATCGTTCATGGGTAAATTTACTACTGGCAACTTCGTTGAATACTTTTCTTTCTACTTGATGAGCTACTTCTTTCAAAGCTAATTCTCTCAATTGCAATAACTTAGCAGGTTGAAAGAAATTATTCAAGGCAGTTTCTACTTTCCTCAAATCGTAGATTTTCCCTTCTTTGAGCCTTGTAATTAATTCGTCAGCCGTTAAATCAATGTTTACTACTTCGTCGGCTTGTTGCAAAACCCAATCGGGTACTCTTTCTGCTACTTCTACATTGGTAATTTGTTTTACTTCATCGTTCAGGCTTTCAAGATGTTGAATATTGACGGCAGAAATCACATTGATACCAGCATTCAAAATCTCCATGACATCCTGCCAACGCTTTTCATTTTTAGAGCCTTCAATATTAGTATGAGCGAGTTCATCGACAATAGCAATTTCTGGACGTTGGTTGATGACAGCCTGCACATCCATTTCTTCTAATTCTTTACCTTTATAAAAAAGTTTTCGGCGAGGAATCACAGGAATACCTTCCAACAAAGCATGGGTTTCGGCTCGATTGTGGGTTTCAATATAAGCAATTTTTATATTGACATTATTTCTGAGCAAAGTGTGGGCTTCTTGCAACATCCTAAAAGTTTTGCCCACACCAGCACTCATACCAATGTAAATTTTAAACTTCCCTCTTTTGGAGCTTTTGATTAAATCTAAAAAATATTGAGCCGAATGTTCCATTTAAAATTGTTATCAGAAATCTGTTAATGGTTATTTGTGTACTCCTTTTTGCTCATTGCATGACTTAGAGTCATGCAATGAGTTGATTTCACCTCAAATAGCAATCGCCATTGAAGTATTTAGTGAGAAATTATTGTTCACTGCTTTTCCTTCTTTGCTGAAAATTGCGTCTTTACTTTCTAAGTACTTGCCTTCCACTCGCCAAAGTACTTGGTCACTAATTTTATAGTCGATATTCAATGAATAACCTGTTGTTTGAAAGCCATTTGGTGTGTTAGTGGCGATAATTACCCCATTTTTATCTTGATAATACTCCCAACGCACCGCTCCCGACCATTTTGTGTTTGCGGTATATTTTAAAATTGCCACAGGACTATACCAAGTATTATATTCCGACGAAGCCACTGCTTTTTGTTCTAAACCATAATCAAATCCCGCAATCAAGCCTAAGGTTGAAGACAGTTGAAAAATACCATAAAGATTTGAAAAATAACGCTCTTGTTTTTGACTACTTGGTTTGTCATTTCCGATAAAAGTACTCCAATTCAGCGTTGTTTTTTCATTTGGTTTAAATTGAACTTGCGTTCCTAAAGCCAGCGTTTGGTTTCCATCAGGTCGTTTGATTCGCTGCCAACCGTTCAATGCCAAAGCCGAAAGCGTCCAACGATTGTCTGCATTGATATAAGTAATTTTCGCTCCAGACTCATAATAAGGCGAATTTTCTGCTAAGATACTTCTGGTGAGCGTCCAACAATCTTTTGAGATGGCACTTTCAAAACCAATGTGGGAGGGCATAATACCAGCATCCAACCAAAGATTTTGTTTATTTGAAAGTTTCACTCCTACGTTTGCTTCAAAAACGTGTTGCAACAATGAAGGTTCACTTGCCAAATTGTACTGGGCATAAGTACCAGCCATCAAAGCCAAATTCGCCCGTGTGTTTGCTGCAATATAAGTGCCTTTGATAAAACCAAGATTGAGATTAAACTCATTATGTCGGTTATGATTATACATAAAACTCGGACGCTCGTGGTTGGTAGGTCGGTTGAAATCATAGACATAATACGTTTCCAAGTAACCCGACCAAGTGATACTTGGTTTGCTTTCAGTTTGTGCAAAAATTCTTGTTTGAAAAACGAACAAGGCAATCAAAGTAAAATAAATTGTTTTCATGATTATGAGATTGTTTTTGTGAATTGTTCTATATCTCATAGTTTAACAGGTTAAGAGTTGAGACTCAAGCTATTCATGGCATGACTTGGAGTCATGCCATGAGTAAAAGCTCTGAAGAATTGACGAGATTAATAATTTGATTTACAAAAGATTAATCACTAAATCACTCATTCGCTAATTCACTCAATTATTCGGTAGTGTTAATCAAGTAATGCTCTTTGTTTGTTATAGTGGCAAATAAAGTATTTTATAGCCCCTATATGATTTTCTAATTTCTTGGAAAAAGACAATGTTTGTCTTACTAATCGGCTA